>JBHIDX010000033.1:0-23725 GCA_046760305.1 Candidatus Aminicenantales bacterium | reverse complement strand
TTTTCATGCCATTTAATTTAATATTTGGCTTTGTCTCAAAGTGAAGGGACTTTGAATTTCGGCCACGCAATGACAATGTAAAGTCTTTTATTGCCTTTGTATCAGTTAGCCACAGAGAACATGCCACCCAGATCATGGCGAGTGTAGCGAAGCAATCTTGTGGTTACTCGAGAGTTTCTTTTCGGTGAGAAAACACTCGGGAGTTATCACTCTTTCTGTCCTTCTATCAGGTCGAGGACTTGGGCTGAATCTCTCCACTTTTCCCTGACCTTGACCTGGAGGTCGAGAAAAATTTTCGACTCCAGAATGTGCTCCATTTCCAGTCGGGCTTCTCTGCCTATGGTTTTTATCATACTTCCCTGCCTGCCGATTATGATTCTGCGGTGGGTATCTTTTTCGACAAAAATACTTGCCTTTATGTATTTTAAGGGCCTTTTTTCTCCCCTTTTTCCCCGCTCTTCTATGTTTTCGATGAGGACTGCGGTGACAAAGGGAAGTTCATCCTTTACATGGGCGAGCATTTTTTCGCGGATAATTTCTGAAAGGAGGAATTTTTGCGACTGGTCTGAAATTTCACCCCCAGCATATATCCTCTCCCCCTGGGGAAGATTCTCAAAGATTTTTTCTTCGAGAACATCCAGGTTGGTGCCTTTAAGGGCAGAGATGGGAATTATCTCTCTGAAATCAAGGCGCTCCCTGTAGCTGTCGATAAGGAGAAGGATTTTCTCTTTTTTTATGAGGTCGACTTTGTTGATGAGCAGAATTTTTGGTGTTGATACCTCCTTCAGAGCTTCAATCACAAACTGGTCTCCGTGACCGAATTTCAGGGTAGAATCGATGAGGAGGCAGATGAGGTCGCACGTTTCCAGCGAGGAGTAGACATAGTTCATCATCCTTCTGTTCAGCTTATGGAGTGGTTTATGGATGCCCGGGTTGTCGACAAAAATAATCTGTCCTTTTTGAGTGGTCTTAATGCCGATGATGCTTGTTCTTGTTGTCTGGGGCTTATCCGAGATTATGGCCACTTTCTGTCCGAGCATGGAATTGAGCAGGGTTGATTTGCCCACATTCGGCCTGCCGATAAGGGCAACATAGCCTGCTTTCATTATTTCCATCCCGGTTCACTCAGCTTTCCCCTCTTTTTTTATCCTCATTTTTTTCACTCTTTTCTGGTCCACGTCAAGAATCTCGACCATCAGCCCCTTTATCTCCACTTTCTCACCAACCTGGGGCAGTCTGCCCAGATGATGGGTGATGAAGCCTCCCATGGTAAGATAGATGTCTTCAGCCAGGTCAAGGTCAAAGAGCTTCTCAATTTCCTCCACTTCTTCGTCTCCGGTCACTATGTAGTCGTAAGGCCCGAGTTTTTTCACCTGAATCTCTTCCAGATCGTATTCATCCCTGATCTCTCCCACGATTTCTTCAACCAAATCCTCCATGGTCACCAGGCCTGAAACACCGCCGTGCTCATCAACGACAATGGCCAGCTTCTGTTTTCTTCGCTGCAATTCTTTGAGAAGTTCAGAAACTCTCATCGACTCAGGTACAAAATAAACAGGCCTGATGAGGGAGCTGAGTGGATAATTCATGTGCTTTTCATCCGTGTATTTGAGAAGATCTTTGGCAATTATCACTCCCTCGATGTTATCCACTCTTTCTCCAAAGACCGGGATGCGCGAGCGCTTCTCCTTGATTACAAGCTCTTTGAGCTCCTGGATGGTAGCATCTTTGCGGATACACACCATATCCACCCTGGGTGTCATTATTTCACGCACCAGTGTGTCTCCAAACTCAACCACGCTCTGGATGAGAAAACCATCTTCTTTCTCTATGATTCCCTCCTCCCTTGCCTCTTCAATGAAAGTCTGAATCTCATCCTCGCTCACTTCTCTCTCTTCCTTTTCCTCTTTTCTGGCGCCAATGGCCCGCACCACGAGGATGAGAGGAGTGGAAAGCCAGAAAGGAAGTCTGTAAGAGGGAAGAAATAAGGAGAGGACAAGCTTCCTGTTGAGCGAGAAGAAAAAACGGGGAAGCAGCTCGAAGAAGACCAGGTAAATGGCGAGCGAAAGTAGAAAAAGCCACAGCGGCCAGAATTTCAACCGAGGAAAAACACCATAGAGGTAAATGAGGAAGGCAATGAGAAAAATTATTCTCACAAAACTGACTGCAATTTTTATTCCCTCATAGTTTTCTAGAATTTTCAGTCTGTAGTCCTTCTCTCTTCTTTCAAGAAGCCGGATGAGGTTAATTTTGGTAGATGAGATGAGTGCCGTGTAAAAGAGGGAGAGAAGGAATGAAAGTAGAAAACTCAGGCCGAGCCCGAGATAAAGTATAAAATCTGTGGTCATGGTTAACCTTTATCGATAAAGAGTTTCCTTAGCTTTTTCTCCTCTTCTCCCTCAACTCCCTCTTGGTGGTCAAAACCGATGAGATGGAGGAAACCATGCAGAGCCAGATGCTCGAGTTCCCTCTCCAGGCTGTGGCTGCAGGCTATTGACTGGTTGTAAGCTTCGGGAACTGAAATGACGATATCTCCAAGGTATAAATTTCCTTCTGGATTTTTCTCCCCCACAGGGAAGCTGAGCACATCTGTGGGCCTGTTCCGGTTCAGGAAGCGGCGGTTAAGCTCTCTTATCCGCCTGGTGTTGACAAAAGCGATACACATCTCTGCCTCATCCAGTTCGTAATATTCAACCAGCCTGAGAAGCAAGCGCTTAATTTTCTCCTGGTTTATGCTGTACTTTCTCTGGCGATTTATTATTTCTATCATTAGAGTTCTGTTTTTTTTCGTTTTTCTTTCTTTTCTTGGGTTCAAATTCAAAACCTGGATAATCAACCCGGGGATGGTAGATAGAATAAAGCGTGGTAAGGAAGGAAGAAGCGGCTGTTTTCAGCTCCTTAAGCGAGAAGTCACATTCGTCGAGCTGTCCATCCTGAAGCATGTTTTCGAATATGTCGTTGATTACCCTTTTGATGTTTTCTTTTGTCGGAGATTTCAGGCTCCGGCTGGCAGCCTCAACCGCATCTGCCAGGAGAAGCAGTGCTGCTTCTTTTGTTTGAGGCCTTGGCCCCGGGTATCGGTACCTCTCTTCCTCAATTTTTTGCATCTCAGGGTCGTATTTTTCCTTTGCCTTCTGGTAGAAATACCTGACAAGAGAATTGCCGTGATGCTGCTGGATAAAATCACGTATTATCCGGGGGAGCTTTAGCTTTTTAGCCAGCTCGACTCCTTCTTTAACATGATTGATGATCACGAGCGAGCTCATGCTCGGAGTGAGGTCTTTATGCAGGTTTGGATTTCTTGACTGGTTTTCGATGAAGTATTCAGGCCTTATTGTCTTTCCGATGTCATGGTAAAGACCCCCGGCCTTAAGAAGCATGGAGTCAAGAGCCAGCTCTTTGGCTGCTTTCTCAGCCAGGGTGGAGACAACGAGTGAATGATGGTAGGAGCCAGGAGCCTCAATAGCCATCTGTTTAAAAATCGGAAGATCAGAGTTGGTGAGTTCGAAAAGCTTGGAAGGTGTTAGAAACTGAAAAAGGTACTCGAAAACGGGAAGAAAGAGGAAAGCGAAAGTAGCACTGAGAAGCGCACCTACCAGGCCCATAATTATTTCGCTCGTGAAGAGGCCGAGAGAACCCAGTTTTTCCCTGATGAGGTGTAGAATGATGATCACAAAAATGTTAACCGGTGCAACGATGAAAAAACCGGCTTTAAAGATGTTTCCCCGCTTCTGAGTGGTGTAATACTTAACCCCGTAGATTCCAGCAAGACCGCCGAGCAGAGTGAAGATAATAAGGGAAAAGCTGCCCTTGAACATATGGCCCACCAGGAGGCTGTTGATCACTGTGTAGACGAGGGCAATGTGGTTAGAGGAAAGAAAGGCAAGGATGAGAACCCCGATTTGATAGGGAAAAACATACCAGTAACTTTCTGCGTGGCTGAGGAGGAAAAAGCTGGTGTTCTGGCTGAAGAGGTTTCCCAGAAAGCGTGAAAGTTTGTAAAAAAGAAGGCTCAGGATAAAGATAATGCCCATCATCACCAGGTGCTTCAAGGCCTGCTGTCGGTGGAGTGTTGAGCTCAGATAGTACCAGAGAGCGGCAAAGAGAAGGGAGAAAAGAAAAAAGGTGCCGATGAAGTTTGTCAGCCAGCCTGGTTTTGCTTTTATGTTTTGATTGATGATGTTTATCTGTTTGAGTGCTTCATCCGTTACCTCGTCACCCTTGCGTACGATAACTTTTCCCTTTTTTATGGTGTAGAAAACATCCTCTACCCGGGAGCTTGCATCGCTTTTCCTCGTGTCAGTGAGAACCTTGTTGTAGGAAATGTTAGGCTGGATGAAGGAGTGGGAGAGAGAGATGAGCAGAGTTTTGTTTCTCTCGGAGAGGTCAAGCTTCTCTATTTCCTCTGTGAGCTTAGCCTTGCTTTCGTTCAAGTCGAGTATATCTTCAACCCGGACAGTCCTTTCATTCTCCGGCCCACGCACGAGGGTAAATCCGTTTTCATTTTCGCCGTGAATGAAGAGTTTCTTGGAAAGTATTATTCCCCGGGCAGAGATTCTATTCAGGAGGCTGACCAGGATTTCCTCTATTTCAGGAGAAAATTTTATTCTGGCCAGAGTAGAGATGTCCCGGGTAGTGAGCTCGATGTTGAACTTTTCAAGCGTCTGGCTCTGGAATTCTCCAATATTTCTGGCCGTTATTGAGTTTTCTCTGCGCCACTCTCTTCCGAAATTAAAGAATTCCCTCACTTTTTCTTCTATGTTCAGGAAGACGTTCTTATCAAGGCTGTAAACAGGAAGAATACTCTCCTCAGCCGCTTTTTTTCTTTCTTCCGTTGTTTCCCTGTCAACGATGGTTATATCTGAGGGAGCCACCACATCAGCTGCTGCGATTTCCCCTTTTTCCAGGACTGGAAGTGACTTAGAAGGTACGTAAGAGATGAAGTAGGAGATGGCAAGGACGAAAAGAAGGATGAAGATGAGTGGGCTTTCTGTGATTTTCTTCCAGAATTTCCTTTTCTTCTCTCCGGGAGGAGGTGTCTGTTTTGCTCCCTTAGGAGGAGGGACCTTCCTGAAGATATTGAATTTTTTTATGGAGAGGACTTTCATCGTTTCTTTTTCTCTCTCGATTCAGCCCTGTCGTAAGCTTTTATGATTTTCTGGACAAGATGGTGGCGCACAACATCTTTTTCGTTGAAATAGATAAAGGAAATTTCTTTTATGGAGGACAGGATTTTCCGGGCATGGAGCACTCCAGAGCTTGCCGGGTTGGGGAGGTCAATCTGAGTTATGTCGGCTGTGACCACAACCTTGGAATCAAAACCTGAACGAGTGAGAATCATCTTCATCTGTTCCTTGGTCGTGTTCTGGGCTTCGTCGAGGATGATGAACGAGCTGTTCAGGGTTCTGCCCCGCATGAAAGCGAGGGGAGCAATCTCTATTATTCCTTTTTCGATAAGCCGGTTAGCCTGCTCGGTGCGGGCGAGATCAAAAAGGGCGTCGTAGAGAGGTCTGAGGTAGGGATTTATTTTCTGGTACATATCGCCGGGCAGAAAACCTAGTTTCTCTCCTGCTTCCACAGCTGGACGGGTAAGAATGATGCGGTTGACAGACTTTTCCTGAAGAAAGGAGAGAGCCATGGCCATAGCCAGATATGTTTTTCCCGTTCCAGCTGGCCCGATACCGAAGACGAGGTCAAAGGTTTTTATGGCTTTGATGTATTCCTGCTGGTTGAGGCTTTTGGGAGTGACTGATTTTCGTGAGAGGTTGAGGGCTTCAAGGGGAAAAAAATCCTCAAATTCCTGGTCTCTGTTTTTTTCAAGCAGGTCGAGGACCACCTGAAAATCTTCCTCCTTTAGTTTATGGTTTTTCTCCTCCAGTTTTTTTATCCTCTCGAAAAAGCGCTTGGCAAACTCAACCTTTTCTGGCTCACCGTCCAGGAGAAGGGTGTTTCCCCGCACAGCCAGACTTATGCCCAGTCTTTTCTCCAGCTTTTTCAGGTTTTTGTCCAGAACGCCGAAAAATGCATTAAACCTGGTAGAGGGGTGAATGATTTTTTCCATGTTAATATCAAATGGTAGGGAAGGATTTTATCATCATTATTGATAATTATAAACACCAGTCATCATGATTTGTCAAGTGAGCAAGCATCATAAAAGTAATATCACCGCACAATTTTTTGTGGTATAATTTTTCCCGATTTTCAAAGAAAGGTTAAATAATGGAACTCGATGAAAATGCAAATTACATTGTCTCCGGCATTGAGCGTTCCGGCACTTCACTCTTGATGCAGATGCTCGATGCAGGAGGAGTGCCCACCTCTTTTGACCCCAGCTCCCGTCCTGCAGACGAGAACAATCCTCGGGGCTACTACGAGCTTGAGGGAGGAAAAATCATAAATAGACTCATGGAGGGGAATTTTCCCTTCGAAAAATACAGGGGGAAGTTCATCAAGATTACTGCCTACGGGCTTAAATTTCTCCCGCCCGGAAAGTACAGGATTATCTATACTGAAAGGAATATCGAGGAAATACTGGATTCGATGGAGAAGATGGCAAAGACAAAGGACGAAAACCGTGAGGATACACGACGTGTTTTCCTGAAGCTGAACAGGATGATTAAACACATAATCATTGAGCGTGATGACATCGAAGTGCTCTTCGTTAACTATAACCATATTCTCGGCCATCCAGAAGAGAACATAGAGAAAATTTGCGATTTCCTCGGCTCTCCAGGTTTTGACCTGGATAAAATGGTAAGAGCGGTGGATAAAAAGCTTTACAGGAATAGAAGAGCAGAAATTGGAGGAATAAATGGCCAGGGACCGAGTTAAAATTTCAATACCTGCCTCTCTCTACAAAAAAATAGAGGAAGAAATAAAAGATAAAGAAAAAGAGTCCGTGGCTGACTATGTGGTCAGAGTTGTCGAGGAAGCTCTCTCCAGGAAGAAAAGCGAAGATGAGGGATTCAGCAAGGAGGATGAGGAGAAAGTAAAGGAGAGGCTCAAGGCTCTGGGCTACATTGATTAACCCGGCTCAAGCTTTTTTCCCGGAAGGAGAAGAAGATGGCTTTATACCTGGTCACAGGAGGAGCAGGCTTCATAGGTTCTCACCTCACTGAAGAGCTGACAAAAAGGGGAGAAAGCGTTCGCGTCATCGATAACTTTATCACAGGGAAAAAAGAAAATCTCACCTCTTTTCTCGACTGCATAGAGTTTATTGAGGGTGATATCAGGGACCTTGAACTCTGCAGGCAGGCTGCACAGGGGGTGGATTATGTTCTCCATCAGGCAGCCCTCCCCTCGGTACCTCGCTCTGTGGCTGATCCGCTGACCACCAACGAGATAAACATCAGAGGCACCCTGAACCTTCTCCTTGCTTCGAGAGATGCGGGAGTTAAGAAGTTTGTTTTCGCCTCTTCTTCATCTGTTTACGGAGACCATCCCAGCCTTCCCAAGAAAGAAGGGGAAGAGGGGAGTCCTCTCTCTCCCTACGCCCTGACCAAGATGGTTGGAGAAAAGTACTGCCTTATCTTTCACCGCATATACAACCTGCCCACTGTGAGCCTCAGGTACTTCAACATTTTCGGGCCGCGGCAGGACCCACATTCCCAGTATTCAGCCGTGATTCCGAGGTTCATAACCCGGATGCTTGAGGGAAAAGAGCCAGTCATTTTTGGAGACGGTCAACAGTCCAGGGATTTCACCTTTGTCAGGAATGTGGTCGAGGCGAACATTCTGGCTGCAGGAGCTGCTGATGCTGCCGGCGGAGCGGTTAACATTGCCTGCGGGGAGAAAACAACGGTGAATGACCTGGCGGCGAAAATAAACGAAATCCTTGGCTCGGATGTAAAGCCTGTCCATGACAGCCCCAGGCCAGGAGATATCAGACATTCCTTTGCTGATATCTCCAAAGCGCAGGAACTCCTGCGCTACACACCTCTTGTCAGCTTTGCCCAGGGGCTGGAAAAGACGATTAACTGGTACAGGGAAAGGAAGTAAGCTTTGAGGAAGAATGTGCTTGAACTAGAGAGAAAAATAAAGAAGAAAGAAGCAAGGATTGGAGTAATCGGGCTCGGCTACGTGGGTCTGCCGCTGGTGAAGACATTCCTCAGCAAAGGGTTTGAGGTTACCGGTTTTGACATTGACCCCAAAAAGGTGAGGCGCCTTAACGAAGGGAAAAGCTACATCAAGCATGTCTCCACTGATGAAATAACAGACTATATAGAAAAGGGTAAGTTTTGCGCTGCGACGGATTTTAAGCTTCTCTCCCAGGTAGATGCAATTCTTATCTGTGTCCCCACTCCGCTCGACCGTCATAGGAATCCTGATCTTTCATTCATCATCAGCACCACAGAAACTATTGCCAGTAATTTGCGGCAGGGCCATCTCGTCGTCCTTGAGAGTACAACTTATCCCGGCACCACAGAAGAGGAAATGCTTCCCCTGCTTGAGGCTTCGGGCTTAAAAGTCGGCCAGGATTTTTTCCTCGCCTATTCTCCGGAGCGCGAGAATCCAGGAGACAGGGTTTATACTACCTCCAGCATTCCCAAGGTTGTGGGAGGTGTTACTCCTGGCTGCAGGCGGGTAGCCAAAGCACTTTACGACCAGATTGTAGTGAGAACGGTTGCTGTCTCTTCACCCAGAGTTGCTGAGGCGACAAAATTGCTCGAGAACATCTTCCGCTCGGTAAACATTGCCATGGCCAACGAGATGAAAATGATTTTCAGCCGCCTGGGCATAGACATCTGGGAGGTAATCGAAGCCGCCTCTTCAAAGCCCTTCGGCTACATGCCTTTCTATCCCGGACCGGGCTACGGGGGCCACTGCATTCCCATCGACCCCTTCTACCTGGCATGGAAGGCAAAAGAGGTTGACTATCCTACCCGCTTTATCGAACTGGCGGGCGAAATCAACACTTACATGCCCTACTATGTGGTGGCGAGAACGATTGAAGCTCTGAACGAGAGAGGAAAGCCGGTGAGAGGAGCCAGAGTGCTTGTGCTCGGCATTTCCTATAAGAAAGATATCGACGACCAGAGGGAATCCCCTTCCCTGAAAATTATAAGTCTTCTTCTTCAGAAGGGAGCCAGGGTTTCTTACAATGATCCTTACGTTCCCAGCTCTTACGGGCACCGGGACTATCCCGGGCTGGAACTTGAGTCTGTTTCTCTGACCGAGAAAAGGCTGAAGGAAGCTGATGCTGTTATCATCGCTACTGACCATTCTGTGTATGATTACAAGTGGATAGAAAGAAATGCCTCTCTCATCATTGACACCCGCAACGCGGTGAAAAGAAAAAGCAGGAAAGTGATAAAAGTATAAAAGGAGACGAAGATGAAAATAGGAATAATAGGCACAGGCTATGTTGGGCTGGTGACAGCGGTCTGCCTGGCAGATTTGAGCCATGATGTTATTGGTACTGACATTGATAAAAATAAAATAAACAAAGCCTCTCAGGGGATTTCTCCCATATATGAGCCAGGCCTTGAGGAACTTCTGAAAAAGAGTCTGGAAAAGGGGAATCTCTACTTCAGCCATGATCTGGAGAAGACAATAAAGTCCTGTGATGTGCTCTTCGTCTGTGTCAACACTCCTCCTCGTGAGGACGGAAGCGCGGACATGACCTATGTGGAGAGTGTTTCGCGTTCGATTGCCGAAAACCTCAACTCTTACAAGCTTGTGGTGGAGAAGAGCACAGTTCCGATAAGGACTTCAATGTGGATAAAGAGAACCATCACTCTCCACATGAAAGGGGAGGGAGATTTTGATGTAGCATCCAATCCCGAGTTCCTGAGGGAGGGAACAGCAGTCTCAGATTTTCTAAATCCGGATAGGGTTGTTATCGGTGTAGAGAACAACCGAGCCAGGGATATCATGGTTAAAATCTACGAGAAGTTCAAAGACAGACTGCTCATCACCAACATCGATACTGCTGAGCTCATAAAGCATGCTTCCAATTCATTCCTCGCCCTGAAGATTTCCTACATCAATCTTATCTCTGACATTTGCGAAAAAACAGAAGCAGACGTAAAAAAGGTGGCTCAAGGTATGGGCCTTGACCCGAGAATAGGACCTAAGTTTCTCAGAGCAGGTATCGGCTACGGAGGTTCCTGCTTTCCGAAAGATATAAAAGCCCTGGCCTGGATAGGAGAAGAGCTGGGAGTTAACGTTAATCTTCTCCGGGAAGCTGAAAGGATAAACACCTCGAGGATAAAAATGTTTGTGGAGAAGATTAAGAACGCCCTCTGGACGCTTAAAGGAAAGAGAGTAGCCATCCTGGGTTTAAGCTTTAAGCCCGAGACCGATGATGTACGTGAGGCTCCGAGCCTGAAGATTATGGCCCAACTTCTCAGGGAGGAGACTCTCCTTTCGCTCTATGACCCGAGAGCGATGGAAAATGCAAAAAAGATTTTTCCTGAGGAGGCGCCGAAAATTGTCTATGCTTCCTCTCCTTATGAAGCAGCCGCGGGAGCCAATGCCCTCGCTCTTGTCACCGAATGGGAGGAATTTCGAAACCTGGACCTGAAGAAAATAAAGGAGCGCATGGCAAACCCGATAATCATTGACGGCAGGAATGTCTTTGAACCCGATAAAGTGAAAAACCTGGGTTTTGAGTATTACTCTGTAGGAAGAAAATAAAACCAAAGCAAGCTAAGACTAGCAGATGCGGGGCAGGAGCTCTGAAGTAAGCGGCTCGAGAAGCCTCAGTCCTCCGGCCTGGGTGAGAAGAAGAAGCTCCCCTGGCTTTCCGATCGAATCCTTGACCTCTCCGATGATTTGAGCCTTCCTACCCAGGGGATTATTCTTTATTTCTTCAACCATGGATGAAGCCTTCCTCTGCGGCACAACCAGCACAGCCCTTCCCTCGCAGGCAAGGTAGAGAGGGTCAATGCCCAGCAGTTCGCTTGCTCCCCGCACCGCCCGCGAGAGGGGGATTTTTTCTTCTTCTATCAATACGGAGTAAGGAATTCTCTCGGCCAGTTCTGAGAGTACCGTGGCCAGTCCTCCCCGGGTCACATCTCTCATCCAGAGCACTCCTTTTTTCCACAGAGGGAGGAGAAAATTCAAGGGAGCGCAGTCGCTTTTTACCTTCGCTTCGAGGCTGAATTCGCCTCTGGCGAGCATGACAGCCAGGCTGTGTTCTCCAAGACTTCCGGTGAGGATAATCCTGTCTCCGGGCTTTATCATCCCCATTTGAGGCCGGGCGATGAGCCTGCCCACGCCTGAGGTGTTGAGGTACATTCTGTCTGCCTGTCCTTTCCTCACCACCTTTGTATCCCCTGTGGTTATGGCCACCCCTGCTTTTTTGGCAGCTGTTTTTATTGAACGGAGCACACGCTCCAGTTCTTCCCAGAGAAGACCTTCCTCGAGGATAAGCGAAAGAGAGATATACTCTGGTCGAGCTCCGGAGACGACAAGGTCGTTGACTGTGCCGTTTACAGAGAGAGTGCCTATATCTCCCCCGGGGAAAAAAATAGGGTCGACGACGTAGGAATCGGTGGTGAAGGCCATTCTGCGGGGAAGGTGAGCTGCGTCTGAGAGCTCGTCGAGGAGAGGGTTGCGGAAGGAAGGCAGGATAGAGCCCATGATAAAATCCCGCATCAGTTTGCCGCCGCTTCCGAGCTCAAGGCTGACTCTTTTTTTCATTTTCGTCTTTTTATCGCTGTCTGTATTTGTGGGCAATAAAACAGGCTCCCTCAAAGGAAACCATACAGGGTCCCAGGGGATAGTCAGGACTGCATTTTTCTTCGAAAAGCGCACATTCAAAAGGGGAGAGCACTCCCCGCAGCACCTCGCCACAGCGGCAGCCAGGAAGGTCGCTGCTTCCGGGTTTTATGGTTAGTTTGTGCTTCAGGCAGGCGTCGAAGGGCTGGTAATTTTTTTTGAGCAGCATCCCGCTCGAAGGGATTATTCCCAGCCCCCGCCATGAAGCATCTCTGGGCTCTAAAACCTCCTCCATGATGCTGAGGGCTTTTTGGTTTCCTTCTGGTCTGACTGCTCTCCTGTATTCAATCGCCACTTGAGGCCTTCCTTCCCTTATCTGTTCTATGATAGAAAGGATGCCCAGAAGTATGTCTACCGGTTCAAAGCCGGTGATGGCACCTGGTACTCCGAACTCCCGGGGGATGAACTCATACGGTTTCCGGCCGATGATGACACTTACGTGTCCGGGATAGAGGAAACCGTCTATTTTTGTTTCTTTTGCTTCCAGGATTGCCCTTAAAGGAGGGGGAATGAGCCACAGAGCAGAGAGGATGGAGTAGTTGGAAAGCCTTTTTTCCCGGGCTTTCCTTGCTGTGAGGGCTATGGCAGGAATGGTCGTTTCAAACCCGACTCCGAAAAAGACCACCTCTTTTCCTGGCTCTGCTTGTGCAAGCTCGAGCGATTCCTCGGGGGAGTAGATGATTTTTAGGCGCGAATTGGCAGCCGGCGCGATTGTCTGGAGTGAGCCCCTCTTGGTTGGAACCCGGGTCATGTCCCCGAAGGTGGCCAGGATGTAGTTCTCATTTTCGGCCACGAGATGGATGGCAGCTTCGTGATACTCGTTGGGCGTGATGCAAACCGGGCAACCAGGTCCTGAGATCATTCTTATCCCTGCCTCTTTGAGCATGCTTTTCAGCCCGTACCTGTAGACGGTCATGGTGTGGGTACCGCAGACTTCCATGATGGAAAGTGGAGCAGGAAAAGCCTGAGTTTTTTGTTTTATGCGGGAGAGAAGCCCCCTGATTACACGCTTATCCCTGTATTCTTTCATTCATCGAGCACTGCCATTTCTCTGAGCATGGAGAGCGTTTCTCTGGCTTCCTTTTCGTCGAGCTTAGAAATTGCATAGCCGGCGTGGAGGATGACCCAATCACCGGGCTTAATGTCCTCGAGAAGAGAAAAATCAGCCCTGACTCTGGTTCCCAGATAGTCTACTTTTCCCCGATTAAATTCGTTGATTTCTACTACTTTTGATGGAATTCCGAGGCACATCTGGCTTCCTAGATTAACAAAAAATGCAAAAATTTAAAAGGGGGTCAGATCTTACATTATAACATTTTAAACGGGAAAAGGTTAAAAGGTGAAAAGTGAAATGTGAAAATGCATCTTTTGACAATTGAGAGGGAGGTACATATAATTAGTCTATGCTCGAGCGCCTTAAAGGATTTATCAAGCCCGGGAGCGAGGAAGAAAAGCTTGTTCAGCAGATTGATTTTTCGCGCCTCCCCCGTCACGTAGCCATCATCATGGACGGAAACGGACGCTGGGCAGAGAGAAGAAACCTGCCCCGCATCGAGGGCCATCGGGCTGGAGCTGACTCTGTGCGGGAGGCAGTAGAGACCTGTGCTCGCCTCGGAATCAAAGTTCTCACTCTCTATGCCTTTTCCAAAGAGAACTGGAAAAGGCCCAAGAAAGAGGTAACCACGCTCTGGCGACTTCTGGAAAATTACATCAGAAAAGAAGACAAAGTCCTGGTGAAGAATAAAATACGCTTAATGGTCATCGGGGATAGGCGGGGTATCCCTGACTCCACCTGCCAGGAGCTGGAGAGGGTGGAAAAGCTTACCCGAAATTACTCTGATTTCGTCATCGTCCTTGCCCTCAATTACGGGGGAAGAAGCGAGATTGTCGATGGAGTGCAGAAGATTCTCAAAGACAACAACCTAGACCCTGATTCTCTGGATGAGGAGCTTTTTTCTAAGTATCTATACACCGCACAACTTCCTTACCCTGACCCTGACCTTGTTATCCGTACCAGCGGCGAGATGCGCATCTCAAATTTCCTCCTCTGGCAGGTTGCCTATGCCGAGCTCTGGATTACAGATGTACTCTGGCCTGATTTTCGGCGAAAGCACATGCTCCAGGCCGTGGTGGATTATCAGAAAAGAGAAAGGAGGTTCGGAGATATTCACTCCCACTAGAAAAACTCCTGACTTTCCTTCTCCTCTTTCTCCTTAAGGCTAACCATGGATGTACTGAAGAGAACATATACTGCCCTTGTCCTCATCGTGCTCGTGTTTATCTGCATTCATTTTCTTCCTTCCTTCTGGTTTTTTCTTTTTCTTCAGCTGCTGGTGCTGGCAGCTCTGATGGAATTCTACTCTCTCTCTTTTAAAAAAAAGATATCTCCCCAAAGAGCATTCGGATTTCTATCTGCTTTTCTCATCGGTCTCTCTTTCTATTTCAAGGCCATGACTCTTGAGCTTGCCCTTTTCCTGTGCTTGCTTTCAGCTTCTCTCTATTTTCTCATCGCTTTCAACTCCCGGGAAAAGATTCCCCAATTCACATCTTCCATCGCTGTCACCATTTTTGGAGCCCTCTACCTGGGTTTTACCCTGAACTTTTTTTACTTCATCAGAGAAGAGTGGGGGAGGTTCTACGTATATTTCCTCCTGGCCGTTGTTTTTCTTGGCGACACAGGAGCCTACTTCATCGGTAAATTCCTGGGCAGGCATAAGCAGGTGCCTGCAGCCAGCCCGAACAAGACATGGGAAGGGAGTGCAGCCGGGTTTATTTTTGCCGCACTCGGTGCTTTTGCCACTCAGCGTCTTTTCCTCCCAGGCATCATTCTCTGGAAAGCTCTTCTCTGTGGTCTGCTCGTTCACGGGGTGGCTCAGATAAGCGATCCCCTCGAATCACTCTTCAAGCGTGCTGCAGAGGTCAAGGATTCTTCCCGTCTTCTTCCTGGACATGGAGGGTTTCTTGACAGGATTGACAGCCTGATACTGGCAGCTCCTTTTTTCTATTTTTTCATACGTTTCTTCTGGTGAGAGATAAATATGCAGAATATTTCGATTCTTGGATCGACAGGCTCAATCGGATGCAATACTCTCCACATAGTGGAGAAGCTTTCCAGCAGGTTCAGGGTCAGCGGCCTTGCTGCTGGAAGGAACTTGAAAATGATGCTCGAACAGGTTGAAAGGTTCAGGCCGAGGATTATTTCCATGGACAGAAAGGAAGATGCTGAGGAGCTTAAAAGGCGGGTTTCAGATAAAAGCATACATGTTACTTACGGCCAGAAGGGGGCTGAGGAGGTGGCAGGCTTTGAGAAAAGCGACATCGTCGTTTCAGCCATTACGGGCATCAAAGGATTGAGACCCACTCTGGCAGCGGTGAAAAAAGGGAAAAAGGTTGCTCTGGCCAATAAAGAGTCGATGGTTGTTGCCGGGCGCCTGATTCAGGAGGAAGCAGTAAGGAGAAAAGCGTGCATAGTTCCTGTTGACAGTGAGCACAGCGGTGCTTTCCAGTGCCTGGAAAAAGAGAAGAGGCAAAACGTAAAGAAGGTTATCCTTACCGCTTCAGGAGGCCCTTTTCTAAGAACTCCTCTTGGTGAGATTGAAGGTAAATCAGTCGAGGAAGCCTTGGCTCATCCCCGCTGGAAGATGGGAAGGAAGGTGACGATTGATTCCGCGACCCTGATGAACAAAGGGCTTGAATTAATCGAGGCCAGATGGCTTTTCGGACTGGAACCCGAGCAACTGGCTATTCTCATCCATCCTCAGAGTATTGTCCATTCGCTAGTCGAGCTGAAGGATGGTTCGGTTCTTGCCCAGCTCAGTCCGACTGATATGAAAGTTCCCATCCAGTACGCCCTCACCTATCCCGAGAGAGAAGAATCACTGCTGCCTTCGCTCGATTTGAGCCAGATTAGGGTGCTCGAGTTCTACAGGGTGGATGAGGAAAAATTTCCTCTTATAAGACTTGCCTACGCCGCCTTAAAGGAGGGGGAGAGTTTTTCGGTCTCGCTCAACGCAGCCAACGAGGTGGCTGTGGATGCTTTCCTGCGCCGGGAAATACCCTTTTCACTCATTCATCCTGTGGTTAGGGAAGCTGTCGAGAAGCACAGAAAGAGAGCCATCCAGACATTGGATGATATTTTCGAAATCGACAGAGAGACCAGGGAAAGAACAAAAAAAATATTAAGGCAGAGGTCTTAAATGGGTACACTACTCGGAACCCTGTTAGCTTTTGGAATCGTTTTCGGAGTTCTGGTCTTTATTCATGAATTCGGCCATTTTATCATGGCCAAACTGATGAGAATAAAAGTGGAAGTTTTTTCCTGGGGCTACGGGAAAAGGCTTTTGGGCATCAAAAAAGGAGATACAGACTACAGGATAAGCATCTTTCCCCTGGGAGGATTTGTCAAGTTTTCAGGCGAAGAGGTTTTTGAAGAAAAACGAAAGCTGGCTCCCTATGATTTCCTGGCCAAGAAGAGGTGGCAGAGGTTTCTCGTTATCCTCCTCGGTCCGGTGATGAATGTCTTCCTCGCCATCTTCCTCTATTCTGTCATCAACATGGTAGGAGTTCAGATTGCAGCCTACCAGGAGAAGAAGCCTGTAATCGGCTGGATTGAACCAGGCTCTCCTGCAGAGAGGGCAGGACTTCAGGTTGGGGATGAGGTGCTAACTGTCAACAACAGGAAGACAAAAACCTGGAACGATGTCGAGATCGCAGTGGGAACAAAACCGGAAAGGCTGATCAAGATTGAGGTCAAGCGTAGGCAGAGAGTTAAAACCTTTGAACTCATGACCGAGAAGAAAACAAGATATGATATGGGCTATGCTGGCTTTTACGGGAAAATACTCACCCAGGTCAACATGGTCAATCCCAACTCGCCGGCTGAGAGAGGAGGCCTTAAGCCCGGCGATGTGATTCTTAAAATAAACGGTGAACCGGTCTTTTATTTCCAGTTTGTCAAAATTATAGAAGCAAACGCCAACAGAGAGCTGGAATTTCTGGTGGACAGGGAAGGGAAACAGATTGTTCTTCACCTCACTCCGCGGCTTGAAGGAAAGGTGGGCAAGATTGGGATAATCCAGACACCAAGGTCAGTGTTGAAAAGGTATGGTTTTTTCACTGCCATCTTTAAAAGTCTCGAACAGTGCTGGGACCTAACCTCGCTTCTTTTTGATTATCTGAAGGACCTGGTGACAGGCAAAGCATCTGTCAGGCAGCTCGGGGGCCCAATCGCCATCGCCAACATTTCCTACGCTGCTTTGAGGATGGGATTTCTGGCGCTGATAAGTTTCATTGCCCTCATCAGCCTCCAGCTGGGGTTGATAAATCTTTTTCCCATACCCGTACTTGACGGAGGCCATCTCCTCGTTCTGGCGCTGGAGGGAATTTTGAGGCGTGATTTTAGCCCCAAGGTAAAGCAGGCTGTGATGCAGGTCGGGTTTGTTATTTTTATCATCCTCATCGTTTTTGCCCTCTTGAATGATATCAGCCGCACACTTCCCCGGGGTTGGAAGAGCATCATTCCCTGGTAGAGAGGCAGAAATGGGAGAAGAAAGGCTTGCTTTTCCAAGGCGAAAGACGAAGCAGATTGAAATTGGCGGTGTGAGGGTAGGGGGGGAGGCACCTGTGGTCGTCCAGTCCATGACCAAGACAGATACCAGAAATGTGGAAGCTACAGTTTCCCAGATTAAGCGGCTCGAGCAGGCAGGGTGTGAGCTCGTCCGGCTTGCTGTCCCTGATCAGGAAGCAGTTGAAGCCCTGAGAAAGATAAAAAAGAGGGTAAGAGCTCCCCTCATCGCTGATATTCACTTTGATTACAGGCTTGCCCTGGGCTCGATTGAGAGCGGGGTTGACGGGCTGAGGATAAATCCTGGAAATATCGGTTCAAAAGAGAAGGTAAAGAGAGTTGTCGAGGCTGCCAGGGAAAAAAGGGTGCCCATAAGAATTGGTGTCAATTCAGGTTCCCTGGAAAAAAAGGTGCTGGCAAAATACGGTGCTGCCACGCCTGAGGCCATGGTTGAGAGTGCTCTTGAACATGTGAGAATACTGGAGGATTTGGATTTTCATCTGATTAAGATTTCGCTCAAAGCTTCAGATGTAGGACGGACCTTGAGGGCTTACGAGCTCATGGCCGAGAAGGTCGACTATCCCTTCCATGCCGGGATAACAGAGGCGGGGGGAATTCTCTCCGGAACAGTGAAGTCAGCCACAGGCATGGCCCTTCTCCTCAACAAAGGTCTGGTGGATACATTGAGGGTCTCGCTCACAGCTCCCCCTGAGGAAGAAGTGCGGGTGGCTTATTATATCCTTTCCTCGCTCGGTATCAGGAGGCAGGGACCGATTCTTATCTCCTGCCCGGTATGCGGAAGAGCTGAGGTTGACATGTTCAAGATTGCCTCTGAGGTGGAGCAGAGGGTTTCCCACTTGAAAACAGACATCCTGGTGGCTGTTATGGGCTGCATGGTCAACGGACCAGGAGAGGCAAAGGAAGCTGATATCGGACTTGCCTGCGGACGGGGGAAAGGAGTTATTTTTAAGAGAGGAAAGCTTTACCGCCGGGTAGAAGGGGAGGAAAAAATAATCGCTGAGTTCATAAAGGAAATCGAGGAGTTTAAAGAGTAACTGAGGGTTATGAGAAAAAAAACCGGTAACCTCTCAGAGTCAGCCTTATCCAAGCTTGAAGCTCTGAAACACATTCTCCGCCAAATGGGGAAAGTTGTTGTTGCTTTCTCAGGAGGGGTGGACAGCACCTTTCTCCTTAAAGTGGCCAAGGATGTTCTCGGAGACAATGTTCTGGCCGTAACAGCCAGCTCAGAGACTTATCCAGCACAGGAAATAGAGTGTGCGCTGAAGACAGCCAGGTCTCTGGGAGTGAGGCATAGATTAATAAAGACTTGTGAACTTGAGAACCCTGATTTCCAGAGTAATCCACCCCGGAGATGCTACTACTGCAAGAAAGAACTTTTCTCCAGGTTGAAACAGATTGCAGAAGACGAAAGTATTCCCCACGTAGTCGACGGCTCAAACTTTGAGGATACTCGCGATTTCAGACCCGGACTTGAAGCCGGTGAAGAGCTGGGAGTGCGCTCCCCTCTATGTGAGGCCGGGTTTTACAAACAAGAAATTCGGCTCCTCTCCAGAGAGGCTGGCCTTGAAACCTGGAACAAACCTTCCTATGCCTGTCTTTCCTCGCGCTTTCCCTACTACACCAGGATTGAGAAAAAGAAGCTGAAACAGGTGGATGAAGCGGAGAAGGTGTTGAAGGAAGCGGGCTTTTCCCAGGTCAGGGTCAGGCATCATGGACAGATTGCCCGCATAGAGGTTGAGGCAGAAGAATTCCCGAGGCTGCTCGAAAGAGAGCTCAGGCAGAGGATCGCCCACGAATTCAGGAGGCTCGGCTTTACCTACATTACCCTTGACCTGAGCGGTTACAGGACAGGCAGCATGAACGAGGTACTGGAGGCGAAGGGAAATTCAGCCCAAAGTACTTTAATCCACAAAAAGAAGAAAGAATGAAAATCTCTTCCCTTTCACGTTAGACGACAATATTTTCCGGTTTCTCTCCTTTCAGTCCCTGAACCAGGTTTCTGGCTGCGGTCATGGCCATTTTGAGGCGTGTTTCGTAGGTGGCGCTCCCGATATGAGGGAGGAGAACTACGTTGTCAAGAGAAAAGAGTTTTTCTGTGATCTGAGGTTCTCTCTCGAAGACATCAAGCCCTGCCCCCCAGAGAGATTTTCTGGACAGCATCTCAGTAAGCGCTTCTTCGTCCACAATCGGCCCCCGGGCAGCATTGATGAGAATGGCCTCTTTTTTCATTAGCTTCAGCTTTTCTCTTGAGAGGAGGTGATGGGTTTGGGGACTGAGGGCTGCATGGATGGTAACAATATCAGCCGAACTTAAAAGTTCCTCGAGAGAAAGATAAGCGGCCCGGTACTTTTTCTCCTCTTCTGGAGAGAGACGGTGGGGATCATGGTAGGAAATCTTCATCCTGAATCCCTGGGCACGGAGGGCGACTGCTTTTCCGATGCGTCCCATGCCGATGATGCCCAGATGCTTGCCTGTAACTTCTTTTCCCAGGAAAAGATCAAGCTCCCATCCCTTGAACTTTCCCTTGCGGGTAAACCTCTCGGCTTGAGGGATTTTTCTTGCTGTGGCCAGGATGAGGGCCATGGTCAGGTCAGCGGTTGTGTCTGTGAGTATGCCCGGGGTGTTGGTGACCATTATGCCCTTTTTATGAGCATATTCGATATCGATATTGTCGAAGCCAACCGCACAGTTGGCGATTATTCTCAGCTCTGGAGCAAGGTCGATTATCTCTTTATCTATCCTGTCAACGAGAAGTGAGAGCAGGCCCTGTCTGTCCTTGATTTTTTCTTTTATTTCCTCCCGGGAAAGATTCCTGGTTCCGATTCCTTCCTCAAACTCAGTGTGTTTTTTTAAATATTCGAGCGCCTCAGGTAAGATTCTTCGCGTGATAAGTACTTTTGGCCTCATCTCTTTCCTCCCTTCCCCCCTCACCTTTAACCTTTAATCCTTCACCCTTAACCTTTTCCTTTTAATTTTTTCTCGCTTAAAAATAAGGAAACGGGTATCATGTCCCCATTTTTTTAATTAAAATAATAAACATGAGAAGATTAAGCATGTCAATCGAAAAAATCGACCTCGCCGACGAGAGGTTCCGCATCTCCTTCTTCTTTCCGCTCGAGAAATTCATCACTTCCATAAAGCTCGTTGGCCTCTTAAACCCTCCCCTCGTCTGTGAAAGGGAGGGCCGTTTTATTCTCGTCACAGGATGGAAAAGAATCCTGGCCTGCAGGAAGCTTTCTCTTTCGCCGGTCAAGGTCATGGTAAACGACTTAAAAGATGACCTCGAAAATTTCCTCCTTGCTCTCCATGATAACCTGGCTTCAAGGGAATTTTCTCCTCTGGAAAAAGCAGAGGTGGTTAAGAAGCTGAAAAGGTTCGGGGTGGAAAAGGAGAAGATAATCAGAGACTATTTTCCCCATCTTGGCATTCCAGCCACAGAGCTTTACTATGATGTATATCTTGCTCTGGCTGAGTTTGAATCCAGTCTTAAGAAATCAATTCATGAAAAGGGCCTTCCTTTTTCTTCGCTGCGAGCTGTGTGCAGTTTTTCTCCGGCCGCAAGGAAAAAAATCTTACCCCTTCTCTTTCCTCTGAGCCTTAACAAACAGAAAGAGCTGCTCGAATGGCTCCTGGATATCTCCTCCAGAGACGGGGTTGGAGTCGAGGAGATTCTGGAAGAGGAGGAGATAAGGAATGTTTTCTCTTCTGAGAGGCTATCCTGGCTTGAAAAAGCAGAGAAGGTGAGGGATGCGATTAGAAAGAGAAGATTCCCCAGACTTTCCTCCATGGAAGAGTCATTCAGGAATCTTCTGAGGAGGATAAGGTGGCCTGAAAATGTATCGCTCCAGCCCTCGCCTTTTTTTGAAGATGAGAATTATCACCTCTCTTTTCGATTCAGGAATGGAGAACAGTTTTTCAGCACCCTGGAGAAACTCAGGAAGGCAGGAGCTGAGAAGGAATTCATCGAATTTTTCAGATGAGAGAATCATACTTTCCGGAAAAAATATTTATCGAAAAAGAAGTTGCCTGCCTGCCTTTTACACACAGAGTAATCAAAAGGAAGGGTAAAATTCCCGTTTGGGTTATTGCTGACACTCACAGCCTTTACGAGGAATTAAGGCCAGCCGAGGATTTGTTGGGGAAGGGAAAAAAATACCTCTTGATAACGAGGCACAAGGGAGCATTTGTCAAACCCTGTCCCTGTACTCCCTGCTACCTCGGCTGTAACTACTTTATAATAAATCCGGTCTTAAACTGTCCTCTTGACTGTTCATACTGCATACTCCAGCACTACCTCTCACAGCCTTTTATCACTGCCTTTGCCAACCTCGATGACCTGTGGAAAGAACTCGACCTCTTCCTTGAAATGAGGGGCAAGACCTATACCCGGATAGGAACCGGAGAGCTGGGAGACTCTCTTGCCCTTGACCGCCTCACCGGCCTTTCGGAAGATCTGATTGAATTCTTCAGGGGAAAGGAGCCCGCAGTGCTCGAGCTGAAGACGAAGACAGTCGAGATTGAAAACCTGTTGAGAATCGACCCTCCAGAGAACGTGGTCATCTCCTGGTCGCTCAATTCTTTCACCATAGCCAGGAAAGAGGAGAGGCAGGCTCCTCGGGTAGAGGAAAGAATACAAGCGGCAGCAGAAGTTTTAAAAAGAGGTTTTCGTCTTGGATTTCATTTTGATCCTCTTGTTTTTTATCCAGGCTGGGAAGAGGATTACAGTGAGGTTGTCGAGCTTCTGATGAGCAGGGTTGACCCGGCCAGGATATCCTGGATAAGCCTCGGAGCGCTCAGGTTTCCGCCTTCACTGAAACCTGTCATCAGAGCCAGGTTTCCCCGGACTAAGATTATGTATGAAGAATTTGTGGCCGGCATTGACGGCAAATGGAGGTATTTCAGGCCTCTGCGCACAGAGCTCTACCAGAAAGTTGTGAAAGCCATAAAGTCATCAGGGGGAGAGGAAATCCCTCTTTATTTTTGTATGGAAAGTGCTCAGGTCTGGGAAAAAGTGCTCGGTTGGCGTCCGGGCTCAAGCCGCGAAGTTGAAGCTTTTCTCAGCAAATGCTTGAAATTCTGACTTATCTGATTTCTCTAAAAACTCTGAATTATCTGAAATCTCTAATTTTCCCTTTGAGCTGTGCCTGAAATATATGCTTCTAATCTACCTTTTCTGTTTTCTTTTCGGTGATGATGCCAATAATTTCCAGTCCCACATTCCTGACAATCTCGATAATATCCACGATACTTCCGTATTCCAGTTCCTGGTCAGCTTTAAGATAAAGCTTTTTGTCACTCACGTTAAGAAAAGCCTCTTCAAGCATGGTCTGGAGATTTTCTTTTGTCGCCTTATCCTGGTTGACATACATGGTGCCGTCTTTCCTGATGGCCAGGACTACTTCTGGATTATCGGGCATGTCAATTGTGTTGAGGGCAGTGGGCAGCCTGACATCCACACCTTTCTGGAGAAAAGGGGTGACAACCATGAAGATGATGAGCAAGACAAGAAGAACATCACAAAGAGGCACAACATTGGGTTCAGACCTTACGTCTTCACCACCGACATCGACACCCATTTTTACCTCTCTTTAAAAATCTTAAAATATTTTATTGTCGTTCTCTTTCCTGTTTCCTGATGAAGAAGTCAATTATTTGAGAGGCGGTGTTGGCCATCTCTGCTCCGTAAATCTCCACCCTGGCAGTGAGGATGTTGAAGCACCAGAGCGCAATAACAGCCACGCCGATTCCAAAAGCAGTTGTCACCAGAGCTTCAGCAATACCAGAAGCAACAGCTCCTATTCCTCCAGAACCGGTGAGGGCCATTCCCCGGAAAGCATTGATGATACCGAAAATTGTTCCGAAGAGGCCGATAAAAGGAGAAGAAGTGGCTATCGTGGCCAGAACGCTGAGACCTCTTTTCAGTTCCTGGGTAAATATGTTGGCAGCCCTCTCGCATCCCCTCTGAGCTGTTTCAATCTGCTCTTCTACGGTGAGGTTTGATTCTTGACCATCAAGAAATTCCTGGATTCCGGCTGCAGTAACACGTGCAAGGTGACTCCCCTTGTTTTCTTTCTTGGAGGAGAGAGTCAGAGCCTCTCTGATCTGGCCATTCTTCAACATCTTTGCCAGTTTTGGAGCAATAACTTTTGATTTATTTTTAGCACGGGCAAATGTTAACAACCTCTCGATAAAGAGATAGAGTGCGATTATGGAAAGACAGATGAGGAGAATAGCTACACCTTTTGCTATGGCACCCATAGCCTGCCACATTTCAATCAGACCAAATTGCATTTTTAATACCTCCTTTTGGTATGGAAAATGATGTGGGAATTTATCATTTCAGTTGAAACCTGACTGTGACTGTGAAGATGACCCCTCTGGGTCTTCCGTTGATGATCATGGGCTCATACTCCCACT
>JBHIDX010000032.1:0-23789 GCA_046760305.1 Candidatus Aminicenantales bacterium | reverse complement strand
TTCTTTCTCTTCAGGGAATAAAGATGGCTGCTGCAATGGCAGTTGTCCACCGGCCTTTCCTTCCCCGCGTGGTCTGGGTGATGTTTGTCGTGGAGACAGTTATTTTCTCAGTAATCTGGTACAGGTTCTTTTTTTCGTTCCAAATCTGATTGGTATCGAAATCTATGCCAAGGTTTACTCCCAGAGTAGTGGCCAGCATGTAAGCAGCCAGGTCTTCGGCATAATCACCTGCCTCTTTCTCATTCTGGCCGAAACTGTGGTGTTCGGATAGATATCCGTAGTAGGAAGAGTCGTTGGGCAGTGCGACGCCTATCGAGGCAGAGATCAATCTATGGTATTCATCGGTAGCATTTTCACTCATCACCAGAAATACAATCTGGCCGGGCCGGAGCAGTTTCAGTCCTTCTTTTCTTGAAATAAGTTTGCATTGAGGGGGAATGATGCTTGAAACTTTTACCAAATTGAAGGGTGCAATTTTTGCTTCCCGAAGAGCCTGTTCCAGGCTGGCTAATTTTTCCTTGTGCTGCCCTCTACCTTTGGTTAAAAAAAAACGGGTAGGTACCATTATTTCTTTTTTTCTTCCCTTTTCTCTTTCTCTTCTCCCATGTGGACCGGTTTAGGTGGTGTGAAGTCTATCTTACGTGAAACCTCCCAGGTTCCTAGAGGGGTGTGCTGTGAACCTTTTGACTGAGCAAAGAGCTCAACCACTACCACTTTCCATTGGGGATTGTTCTTGAATGAGTCTATGGTTTTCCCTTCCACACCGAAGTTGCTTTTTAAGGTGATAACATCGCTCTTTTCACCAGGAAGGACTGGTTTGTTCCGGATGGCAGCGAGAAAGCAGTTCCCCAGGTGCTCATAGTCATTCTTGAACCTGAAGTTGGTGTTGAAGTTTATGTAGCGCAGGGGCTTATCTGTGATGTTTTTTACACGAAAAGAGATGGCAGGAACGAGTATCAATTTCGGCGGCCAGGGCTGATAATATTTGGCCACCCACTTTGTCTCCACATCGACTATTTCTATGGAATTTACCAGTTCCTCTGAGGACATGGTGCTGCACCCTACTTTCTGAAGGATGAATCCTATGATGACAGCGGCCGCACAGAGAATCAGAATTGGCAGTGGTTTTTTCATCCTCAGCCTCCTTTTTTATATCATAATTAAAGGTTATGAATTATTCAATCTCATTTTTTCTTAAGCTGAGCTGGATAATTCGGGAAACAGATACCAGTTCTACATCATATTCGTCAGCGAGACCGAGGTATTTTTCGAGCACTTCAAGAGTCTCCTCAAAAGGATGGCAGATTCCCACTGCTGTGCCTTTTTTTCTGGCGAGCCGGAAAAGCTGGGTCAGCTTTCTTTTTATACTATCTTTATTAGCTATTGAGTCGAGAAAAATGTCGCGGCGGGCAGAGGGAAGACCCATTTTCTGGGCAAGCTCATGGGCAACAGATTTTGTCGTGGTTACGCTGTCAACAAAGAACAGGTTTTTCTTTTTTATTTCTTCGAGAATGACCATCATCACAGTCTTTGAAGCAGTGATCCTGGAACCCATGTGGTTGTTCACCCCTTTGATGTAGGGAACCTGGTTAAGATTTTCTTCAAGCCTTTTCTTTACTTCTTCCTCACTCATTCTGGAGAGAATAATTCCTCTGACATCGTTATTTCCGTTGTTATTGGCTGATTCGAGAGGAAGATGGAGCATTACCTCCAGGCCATTTTCATGAGCAATCTGAGCTGTCTTCTTTGCGTGGGGGCTGAAGGGAAGAATGGAGATAGTGAGGGGTTTATTGAAAGAAAAGACCTTTTTCAAAGACTCAAGGCTGTAGCCCATATCATCGATGATTATAACCGCTCTGCCTTTTTCTTGTTCACCCTCAAATGCAATCTTCTTTCTGCAGGAAAAGAGAACAAAAATGCTTTTTCCGTTCCTGCTCTTAACTTCCCAGAGATAGTAGCCTTTATTTTCATTCTCCTTTTCTTCTATCTTGAGCTCTGCCTGAGTGAAGCGCGCAATTTTATTTTTTAAGTTTTTTTCTATCTCTCCGTAGAGAGATAGGGAAGCATCAACTTTAAGGTGAAGAACATTGTCTTCGTCTCTGTAGCTCTGAATGCTGGAAGATTCAATTCCGTAAGAAGAGAGTTGTTTGAGGATTAGCTCTTTTAGTTCCTGCTGGGGGAAGGAAAGTGATGCCTTGAATCTCTCAGCTTTTTGGCGGCTGATGATTGTGTTCAGGGCAGCAGCCAGAAGCAGAGCACAGACAGCGGCCAGAATGAAGGGCAGCGTAGAAGCGTATTTTGAATAAACTGCTTTCAACAGATGCTTCTCTCTAAAAGGCTTACATGTTGTGGAGAATTGTTTGGGTCCTTTTGACGTAGGAAGAATAAGAACTTTCTTTTATCTCCAGCTTTTCGTCTGGTTCAATCCCTTTGTACCAGATTTTTTTCCCTGAACGAGGGAAAAAGATACCCGTCGTCAGAAGAAGGGCACTCCCATCCTCGAGAGGAAAGATTTCCCTTTCGGCTGCAAGACCGGGTGTAGATATGCCAATGATTTTTGCTTCCCTCAACTCCCCCAGAACCGAAGCCGCTGCCTCAGAGGGACCGATTGTTGCCTGATTTATCCAGATGAGAATGGGGGTTTTCTCAAAGATTGGTTTTTCAGGAGCAGAAATTACTTCTTTCTCACCTCCATGCCTTTCAAAATACCCGATTCTATCTGATTTTAAAAAGAGATTGATGAATTTCAGCGCTTCGTGGATGTCGCCTTCGTAGCAGTTCCTGAAATCAAGAATGAGAGGTATTCTGCTGGAGAGGAATTCAGGTTTTATTTGTTTCTTTATTAAATTTACGCAGGGAGGAAAGAGATGGTGAATTGAAAGAATGCCGTTTGTTCCTGGAAGCGCAGAGAAAGAAAAAGGTTTCTTATAAATTAATTCTCTCTCAACTACGTATTCAGGTGTTTCGTTATTCCTCATTATTCTTATTTTTAGAGGCTCTTTTTTCTCTGACTTGAGAAAGAGCTGTGCTTCAGTAAGGCTCAAGTTCAGGGTTGATATGCCTTCGAGTCTGCTTAGAGTGTCTCCAACTTTAATTCCTTTTTTTTGGGCAGGGGAATCCTCCATAATGCCAACTACCACCGGAAAAGAGCCGAAGTTTTTGGAGAGAATGATTCCTGGATCATAAAATTTCACATATTCCAGTTCTCTGTATTTTTTGGTGTTCTTGCTGTCCAGATAGCTGGAGAGAATGTCAAGAGAATCAATCAGTCCTTTCAGAGCGCCATTCATCGTTCTTTCCGGATTAACCTCGACAATGTATTCATTTTTGACTAGTCCGATTACCGAGCCAAGTAGTCTTAAGCTTCGATACGGTGATGATTTTGATGAGATTCCGGGCAGAAATCCTTTTTCAAAAAGAAAAAGCAGAATTGCGAGAGTGAAAACGATGAGAATAACGACTTTCGATTGCTTTGAGGTCATTTTCATCTCGGAATTTTTGATTTTATCATCTTCACCCCTAAAGGTAAAGAAATCCGAAGTGAAAAACTATCTTTTCTCTCCAGTTCTCTTTCTGAGCCACTCAAGTGGATTTTCTGGTTCTGTTTTGTGGCGAATTTCAAAGTAAAGAGTGATGCCCTTCAGCGAGCCAAAGTCTCCTGCAGTTGCTATCGGCTGTTCAGCATTCACCAGGTCTCCGGTCTCAACCAGGAATTCTGAGCAATGTCCGTAGAGTGTGTAATAAGCAAGGCCGTGGTCGATGATAATCAGATTGCCGTATCCCTTAAAATAGTCAGCAAAGGCAACTTTGCCCGGGTGAACTGCTTTAATTACCCTGTCCTTTTTGATGGGTTTTATTTCGATACCGTTACTCTTTGTTTTAGTATTGAACCTAGGATGTTTTTTTATTCCGAATGAGGTAACAATTCTTCCTTCAAGAGGCCAGGGAAGCTCCCCCTTTTTTTCATAGAAAGGTATAAAAGGAAAAGGAAAAACGATTTTTTCTTTAATTATTTTGTTCATGAATTCCCGTAGCTGTCTGTCTCTCTCTTCTCTTTCACGAATTGCTTCTTCGTAGACCTTTATGTTGCCTTCGATTCTTCTGATAAAGGCCCTGTTCTTTCTTTCCTGTGCATCAAGCTCTTTCTTCTTTGCCCGCGCCATTTCAACGAGTTCTGATGTTTCTTCTTTTTTTTGCTCCAGTTTTTTCTCGGCTTCCTTTAATTTATGGTAAGTATGTAGGTAATCTGAGATTATCTTTTCCTGGTACTGGGCCAGAAGTGAAAGGTTTTTACTCTGGGAGAGGAAGAGGCGTATGTCTTTGGTCTGAAGCATGAATTCAAAGAAGCTCAATCTTCCGTATTTGTAGAGGGTAACAAGAGTTTTCTGGATGGATTTTTTTTCCTTTTCGAGTTTTTTCTTCAAGAGCTCGATGGAATTTTTTAAAGACAGTAGTTCTTTTGTTGTCTTTTCAAGCTGAATGTTGTAGAGAGAAATTTCCTTTCTTATAACCTTCTTTTTAAAACCAATGGCTTCAAGCTTGGAGAGGATTGTCTGTTCTTTTTCTGTTTCTTCTCTCATCCTGGATCTGAGATTCTCAATTTCTTCCTGGATTTTTTTCAGCCTCTTTTCGAAGTCAGAGACATCAGTCTGGGAGAAAGCCGCTGAAAAAGAGAGAAGTAGGGAGAGTATCACCAGGAGGGCAACCCTTTTTTTATACATTCATGCGGTTAACCTGGATTATTCACAAATAATCCAGGTTTTCCTGAATTATCCATATAAGACACCAATAGCCATATGTTTATGGTTAAAATAATCATCTTTATGAATAATTCAGGCTAGAAAATTTTCCTGTCTTTATAGAAATATTTTACCGTAACTCTGCCCACAAGCCCACTGAGGAGGAGAAGGGAAATGAGGTTGGGGAAGGCCATGAGTGCATTGGCCGTATCTCCTATGTACCAGATGATATTGAGGTGCACTCCCTGAATGTTCGAGCCGAGAAAGAGAAGAAGGATGAAAGCAACTCTGTAGGGGTAGATTACCCGCACTCCAAAAATGTATTCCAGACATTTTTCTCCGTAGTAACACCAGGCGAGAAGAGTTGAGTAACCGAAGAGAAAAGAACAGAGAGCGACAATGTAGCCGCCAAAAGGGAGTACAGAATTAAAGGCCTCAGCAGTTAATTCAGTCGAGGTCAACCCCTCGGCTGAGCCGAAGGCAGCGGTTCTCAAATGCGAGCCAGTGATGACGATAGTCAGAGTAGTTAGGGTGTTGACGACTATGGTGTCGATAAAGGTGCCCGTCATAGCGATCAGACCGTTGAACGAAGGATCTGTAGACTTTGCTGCTGACTGAGCAATGGCAGCTGAGCCGAGTCCGGATTCATTGGAGAGAAGTCCTCTTCTTATGCCTATACTTATAGCCTGTTTGACAGAGGTGCCGACTAGAGCACCGCCCACAGCTTTTACTGAGAATGCTGATTGAAAGATAGTGGCAAAGGCTGCGGGAAGATGGGTAATGTTGGCCAGGATGATAACGATTGCGCCTCCAAAGTAGAGGAAGATCATGGTGGGGACAAGCCTTTCTGATACACTCCCGATTCTCCTTATACCGCCGAGGATAACGGCCCCGACCATGGTGGTAATTACGAGAGAAGTAATCCAGAAAGGAATGTTGAATTGCGATTTAAAGGCAAGGGCCATCGAATTTCCCTGGGCCATGTTTCCTGTACCGAAGAGGCAGGTAAAAGCGCCGCAGATGGCAAAGAACATACCCATGAACTTTGATAGCTGTTCGTTCTTGATGCCTTTTCGGGCATAGTACATAGGCCCACCGGACATCTCTCCCCGCACATTTTTTTCTCTGAATCTAACTCCTAAAAAGCCCTCAGCATACTTGGTAGCCATGCCGAGAAAACCTGCAATCCACATCCAGACTGGAGCGCCGGGTCCTCCGGTGGCGATAGCTGTGGCCACGCCAGCGATATTCCCGTTTCCTACAGTAGCTGCCAGGGCTGTCATCAGGGCAGCATAGGGTGAGATGTCTCCTTCCTCTTTTTCTGTCCTGTCTTTTTTCATCGCTCCCCGCAAAACGAGCTTCATCGAGAGCACAAAGCGCCGCACCTGGATGAGGCGGGTGAGAAAAGTGAGGAGAATTCCTGTGCCAAGAAGAAGAACAAGCATCCATGAGCCCCACATGAAATCGCTTATCCTCCTGATAGCAACAAGAGTTCTGTCCAGCAGGTTGAGATAGATAGGTGCTTCAATGTCGATTATCTCATCTTCTCTTTTTATCTCGATTGTTTTTTCGAAAGGAGTGAGGGCAAAGAGGTCCATTTTGAGGTTGTATTTCCCGGGTTTGACATCCCTGAAGATGAAGTTTCCCTGGGGATCAATAGTTGTTTTGATGTAAATTTTCTCCTCTATGGGTCTGAGGTAGATTGAGCCCTGCCTGTAGGGTTTTTTCTGGGGTAAAAGAATCACTCTGCCTTTAATCTCAGCTCCTTCGAGCAGAGAAAAGTTCAGGGTTGAAAACAAGAGAAAAATTAAAGCAACGCTTCTTTTTTTTATAGTCATTCTTATCCTGCGATAATTTTTATAAAAATAAGAATACAGATTATTGCCAGTGGAGATAGAAATTTGACCGAAAAACTCCAGAAAGGCTGGAGCTTGAAGCGGGGATTTCCGGAAAGAACTTCCCCGGTGGCTTTCTTTATGCCCCAGACGTAGCCAACAAAGATGCAGATCAGCAGGGCTCCCACAGCAAGGGAAATATTGCCGAACACCAGATTGAGGATGCCCATGAACTCAATTTTCGTAAAAAAAGCCATCCCCCCGAAAGAGAGGGCTGAAGGCACACCGAGCACAAAAGATATCAGACCCAGGCTTATGGCTGCTTTTTTTCTTGACCAATTTTTTTCGTCGACAAAATAAGCGACAGGGACTTCAAGTAGAGATATGGTTGAAGTTAAAGCTGCTACAGTAAGAAGGACAAAAAAGAGACTGCCAAAAACAGTGCCGCCTGGAAGCACTGAAAATATGAGAGGAAATATCTTAAACACGAGACCAAAACCTCCCACATCAGCTGGCTGGCCGGCAAAAGCGAGCGTGGGGAAGATGATAAGCCCGGCAAGAAGGGCGATAAGAGTGTCAGAGAAAGAAACCCATCCAGCTGAGGAGACGAGATTGTCAGACTTTGAAATGTAGCTTCCGTAGGTAATCATGGCTCCCATTCCCAGGCTGAGAGAGAAGAATGCCTGGCCGAGGGCAAAGAGGATTACTTTTCCGTTAAGTTTGGAAAAGTCAGGCTTGAGGTAGAAGATGATTCCTTTTTCAGCTCCGGGAAGGGTTAGAGCTCTAGCTGCAAGTAAGAGGATGAGCACAAAGAGAATCGGCATGAGCACCTTTGTCCACCTTTCGATTCCCTTTTCCACTCCTCTGGATATGATAAAAGTAGTAAGGCCGATGATTATAAAGTGCATGAGAAGCACTTGAAATGGATCGGAGGCGAAAGAGGTGAAGATCCTTTCTGTGAGTTCACTTGTCACCTCACCGCTGAATCTTCCTGAGAGGGTTTTGATGAAATAGCCGAATGCCCAGCCTGCCACTACAGAGTAGAAGGAGAGAATGCAGATTCCGGTGATAATACCCAGATGGCCGATGAATTTCCATGGAGTCCCAGGTTTAATGTGGTTGATGGCTCCCACAGGATTTCTCTGGGCATGGCGGCCTATGGTGAGCTCAGCCAGCATCACGGTGAAACCGATAAGAGCTACAGCCAGAATGTAAACCAGGACAAACACCGCTCCCCCATTTTGGCTGACAACTGTCGGAAAGCGCCAGATGTTTCCAAGGCCGATGGCAGAGCCGGCAGCGGCAAATATAAAGGCTGTCTTGGAGCCCCAGGCTCCCCTAGAAACGGCTTTTTTCGTTTCCATATTAATCCCATCTTTTACCATAATCATTTCTGTTTGTAAAAAGAAAAAGATATTCAGAAGTTAGGGACATGTACCGATTTTACTGAAATCGGTAACGTGTCCTTGATTTCTTAAATTCAGGTTGACTGATAAATAGTTTTTTTATAATTTAAAAATAAAAAAGTGGGAAATCGAGGGGGATGGTCCCTGAGAGGGAGCCATCCTTTTTTTTCGCAGGCAAGATGGCAGAAGACAGGACAGGAAATGAAAGGCAGATTCTGAATTCGTGGAAAGAGATTTCTGCCTATCTTGAGAGGGGAATCCGTACCTGCCAGAGATGGGAAAAAGAATTACAGCTTCCTATCTACCGCATAGATGCATCGCCCCGGGCCAAGGTCTTCGCTTACAAAGATGAGATTGATGAGTGGCTGAAGGAGAGAATAAAAAGGAATGAACTAGGGAAAAAGGGCTTCTTCGAGAGAAAAGGAGCTGTAGCTGGCACCATTTTTTCTCTCCTGCTTGTTGTTGTGGCACTTGTTTCTTTTATGATTTTCTTCGGGAAGGGGAATCGAACCCATGCTAAATACTCTAATCCCTCTGGTTTCCTGGTAAAGAGCAATGTCATATATTTCATTAACAGGAAAAATGAATATCTCTGGGATGTGAAATTAGAAACGGCCAAAAGGAAAGACATTCAATACAGTGATTATTTTGAAGGAAAGCGTAAGATTGACTTTGCCAACATTGACACTGATAAGGAGAACGAGGTCGTAATCTTCCTCCGGAACTATGACCCTGAGAAGCGAGCTCTTGCTGTGTATGATAATAACGGGCGAGAAATATGGAAAAAAAGATTTGAATTCAGGAAGAAATACAAGGATAAAACGCTTATCCCAAGGCCGTTCAATGTGGAATGTCTTAAATTTGAAGACGTGGTGGGCGATAAGAAGCCAGAAATTCTGGCGCTCTGGAGGCACGAAGATAGGTTTCCCTCTGCGCTTATTATTTACAGCCTTTCTGGCGATATTCTCTACAGCTACTACCATACAGGTCATGCTTATGAATTTTGGGTTGAGGAAAGTCCAGGAGGAAGCAAAGAGATATTTTTAATCGCCACCAATAACCTCCTCAACGGAGATGGAGTACTTGCTGTTATTGATTGTTCGGATTTAGAAAGCGGGACATGCCCTCCTTTTACCATTCCAGAAGACTTGCTCGATTTTAAAGAGACTATCGAGAAGTATGTTCCTCTTGACCCTGTGCCCGCTCATCTAAAGTATTATGTTCGTTTCCCTCATAACGAACTGAGCAGGCTGACACTTCCTTCCTGGATTCATCCTTCAATGGAGTATCTCGGACCAGATGGGACCAGAGTGAGCGTGCTTTATGACACTCCTAACTGCCGGCTTTTCTACAGTTTCGACACTTTTTTCCGACTCCAGTTTGTGCTGCCGAACATCAACTTCGAGAAGACGTGGAATATTCTCTACCGGGAAGGGAAAATAAGCCTTTCTCTTGAGGAGGCTGTCTGTAAAGCAGCAGAATCAGTTGTTTTCTGGAACGGCTCTGACTGGCAGAGAGAGCCGGTAAGAATAAGAAACTAAGTAATTTTAGCGGGTATAGGAAATTCTTATATCGTCCAGCCAGGCTGTATTTCCTTCATCATAGAAACCGATAATTTGAATCGCATGGACAGGAATTTCTCTCTCCAGCACAAAAGGGATGTTTTTAAAAATCTCGCTGCCGTTGATAAAAACATCATAATGCTTTTCTACATAGTCGATGAAGAAATTAATATTGTGCCATCTATCAGGCAGCAATGAGTATTTACGGTAAGTTTTTTCCCCGCGGAAAACGAGAGTATTTTGAGTAGCTTGACTCTGCCAGAAGCACTCAATTCCGCAAATTCTGAAGATCAGTTCGCTATAACTTTTTCCAGATGGAAGCCAGACATAGAGTTCGACTCTTATTTTTGTCTGTTGGAAATCAATGTCGTTTTTTAACAGTTGAGAAACGTAGCCTGGTTGGCTGGTATGAAATCTCAATGAATATTTTCCTTGTACTTTCCTTGTGGAATCAATTCTTACTGTTCCTGGCTCTCCTCCAATTTTCCATGCCGCTAAATCTCCTCTTTCAAATCCTTCATAGAAAATCAGGTTGACCTCATCGAGGCTGCTGACTAGATTTTCATAAGCTTTCCAGGCTATGTATGCGGCTGAGAGCTCTTTTAGTGCTCGAAAACATTTTTCGTTGTTGAGGAGAGAGATGTATTTTTTGCTCCACTGGTGAAGGAGTTTTATCAACCGCTCATAAGGTATAAGAATTTCGAGGTATATTCGGGCATTTTTAGACGCGTATTCCTGAAAGAGAAGAGGTTTTATGCGGATGATTTCATCATCGAGTAATGAGTAGTATGAATTCAGATTCGAATTGAGGAAAAGAATCTTAGCCTCTTCCTTAAACATCTTTTCCCAGAGCCGCGTAATTCTCTCGTATTCCCTAGAAAGAAAAGTGTACTTGTCACGCAAATTATCGAACTGTCGTGCTTTCTCCCAGTCGATAGGAAATAGTTCCTGGTTTGTTTGAGGAGAGAAGATGAAGGCCAGGGAGTAATTCAGAACTGAAGAAATAACCAGGAGGACAAGAGCAAGTAGGATTATTTGCTTTTTTTTATTTTTTAGCCTCATTATTTTGTATGATTTTTATAGAATACGAAAATAAAGTCAACCCGGGAAAAAATAGAAAATAGAAAAAAATCTTGATTTGTGAAGATAAGATGCTATAATAGAAATAAGCCTTTTTTTCGCCGGCTGGGAGAGGCTTTTGTCCCGCCTAATAAACTGCTTCATTTTCCCTTTTCTGCTGTAAACAGCCGGCACCCTTTTATAATCTGAGGGAAAAAACACGCTTTTTTCTGTGGGGGAAGGCTTTTAATGAAGATAAATATTTCTCATCTGGATATAGTTTCGGTACTCGATTTCTTGGAACGGCTTTAGAGTTTCTTTTGGTTGAAATAAGGCTCTATTAATAGGAAAATATTACAGATGGAGAAAGGAAAATTTATGAAGCAGCTTTGACTTTCAGTGTATTATTTTTTAAGGTGAGGATACAGGTTCAAAGTGATAAATAGAGCTGTCTTTTATCATAAAAAAGAGGGGAGATTTTAAGAAGGAGGTTAGCAGGATGAGAAAGACAAAAATTTATGCTGGAGTTGTTCTCTGTTTGTTCCTCGTGCTTCCTTTTCTTTCAGGAGGGGAAAAAACGGAGAAACAGGAGAAGCTCCGTCCTGTTGAGCTTCAGGATGTGCTTGCCTGGAAGAGTATCCGCTATTCCACTCTCTCGAGTGATGGTGTGTGGTTTGGCTACAGGCTGGCTCCTAATCGTGGGGACAGCGAGGTTGTTTTAAGGAACACCCGTGAGGAGAAGGAGTACAGGTTTCCTGGTGGAGCGGTTTCCAGGTATTCATTTGCACCAGATGTAGCAATTTCAGAGGATGGCAGGTGGGCTGCGTTTACCGTTTATCCGGGCTTTGAGGAAGCAAGAAAGCTCAGAAAACAGAAGAAGAAATTATACAACACGCTTGCTCTGGTGGACCTTTCGTCAGGAAAGAAAGAGGAATTTGAGAAGATAAGGAAGTTTTCCTTTTCAGGGGAAAATCCAGGGTGGATTGGCTTTCACAAATATCCGCTGGAGAACAGGCCAAAAGGAAAAGAGAAATGGAAAGGGACTGACCTTATTCTCAGAGAGCTAGCTACCGGAACAGAACTCAACCTCGGAAATGTGTCTGAATTCGCTTTTGACAGGAAAGGGCGCTGGCTTGCCTGGACAGTTGATGCACAAGGCAAAAGCGGGAATGGGGTGTATGTGCGTAATATGGAAACAGGGGTTATCCTTCCTCTTGATACCGATGAAGCTGTTTACAGCAGGTTGACCTGGACGAAAAAAGGAGGCGGTCTGGCAGTTCTCAAAGGAAAGGAAGACAAAAAATACGAGGATAAGCTTTACAGTGTGGTTGGTTTTTATGATTTTTCCGCAGCCTCTCCTCAGAAGATTGTCTATGACCCGGCAGAAGATAAAAACTTTCCTCAGGAAATGACTATAAGTCCGAATCGTAATCCACAGTGGACAGAGGATTTCTCAGCCATTATTTTCGGCATCCATAAAATTAAGTTAAAAGAGAGGAAGGATGAAAAGAAAGAAGAGGCTAAAAAAGAAGAAAAACCTGCCCCCCAAGCAAAATCAGTTCCTGAGATTGATAAGGAAGATATGCCCGACCTTGTTATCTGGCACTGGCTGGATAAGCGGCTTCAGTCGATGCAGCAAGTACAGGAGAGCAGGGATAAAAATTTCAGCTATCTTTCTGTTTATCTTGTAAAAGAGAATAGGTTTGTCCGCCTTGCTGACGACAAGGTAAAAAACGTAAGCCTTAAGCCCTATCATCGTTGGGCTGTCGGGCTCGATAACAGTGCTTATGAACTCGCTGCTAATCTTGAAGGCCGACGCTACCAGGATGTGTATGTCATTGACATCAAAACAGGAGAGCGACGCCTGGCTTTGAAAAAATGCCGCTGGTACTTCGGCATATCTCCGAAAGGAACCCATCTTCTTTATTACGATAACAGTGAAGGTCACTACTTCACTTATGAAATTGCGACAGAAAAAAAATTCAACATCACCAAAGACGTTCCAACTTCGTTTGTAAACAGAGAGGACGACCATAATATAGTTAATCCCCCTGTTTACCCCTACTCTTACGGCTGGGTCAAGGATGATTCCTCTCTTCTCCTCTATGATAACTGGGATGTGTGGAAAGTGCCTGTTCATGGCGGGAAGGGAGTAAACCTGACTGTGGACGGCAGGAAGAGAGGAATTCGATATCAGCGGCGTTTCGTCTTGGACCCTGAGGAGCGGGGCATAGACCTCAGCCGTTCACTCTACATCAGCGCCTACGAGGAGTGGACAAAGAAAAGCGGCATTGTCCGTCTTGATAGAAACAAAGCTGGAGGAAAATATCTTCTCTGGGATGACGCTATATTTTATCTGAGAAAGGCGAAAAAGACTAATGTCTATCTTTATACCAGGCAGACCTACAAGGATTATCCTGACTACTATGTTGCAGGTCCTTCACTCAACAAGGGGAAGAGAATCACAGAGGCAAATCCTCAGCAAAAAGAGTTTCTCTGGTCTGCGGGCTCGAGGCTCATTGACTACAAGAGTACCAAAGGTGACAGACTCCAGGCAGCTCTTTTTCTCCCCGCAAACTACGAGGAAGGGAAAAGTTACCCCACCATCGTCTACATCTATGAGAAACTCTCTCGCTGGCTGAATCGCTATTTCACTCCTTATGCCAGCGGGTTTAACAAGAGCGTATACACCAGCAACGGGTATGCAGTGCTGATGCCTGATATTGTCTACAAGGTCAATGATCCCGGGATGTCCGCTGTCTGGTGTGTAATTCCTGCCATAGAAGCTGCGATTAAAACAGGAGTTGTTGACAGGAATAGGATAGCCATCCACGGTCACTCATGGGGAGGTTACCAGACAGCCTTTCTCATCACCCAGACAGGGCTTTTCAAGGCTGCAGTTGCAGGTGCTCCCTTGACAAATTTGATAAGCATGTACTCCTCCATTTACTGGAACACAGGTTCTGCCAACCAGCCCATATTCGAGAGCAGCCAGGGAAGGTTCAGAGGAGGATACTGGGAAAATCTCGAAGCTTACACCCGCAATTCCCCTGTTTACCATGCTGAAAAAGTGAAAACTCCGGTGCTCATTCTGCACAATGATAAAGATGGGGCTGTGGACTGGAATCAGGGAATCGAATACTTCAACACGCTCAGGCGTCTTAAAAAACCTGTGGTCATGCTTCAGTATAAGGGGGAAAATCATGGTCTTCGAAAGCCAGCCAACCAGATAGACTACACCATTCGCATGCGGGAGTTTTTTGACCATTATCTTAAGGGAAGTCCTGCTCCAGAGTGGCTTGAAGAGGGAATTCCTCATTTAAAACACAAAGAGCATCTCGAGGAAATGGTGAGGAAGCACCTCAAGAAGATAGAAAGTATGGGAAAAAGAGAAAAGAAAGAGGAGAAATAAAAAATGAAAAAAATTAATGTTTTATTCCTGTTGATTGTTCTTGTCTTGAGTTTCTGTGGAGGTGAGAAGACTGGAGGCAAGTTCACCTTTGTTCCTGCAAAGCCCACGCCAGGAGAAAAAATTAAGGTAATTTATGATCCGCAGGGCACAGGTTTGGAGGAAGCCGCTTCGATTGAGATGGTAGCTTACTCCTACACCAGAGGTCTTCCTAAAGCAGCGAGTGTCTTTCTCGAGAAAGAAGGTAAAAAATGGAAGGGCTCCTTCTTCACTGATAAAGAGAGCAGAGGAGTGGTGGTTAAATTTCAGAGCGAGCACATTGTTGATAACAACAATAAAAAGGGATATGTGATTGCTCTTTACGATGAGAATAAAAACATGGTTCCCGGGAGCCTTGCCGGTCTGGCTGAAGCTGCCCTTTCCTGGGGAAGCTATTTTCTTGAGATGGAAAGAGACGAGGAATCAGCCTTTGAAAAATTTGAAAAAGAATTTTCACTTCATCCTGAAATGAAAAGGGAGTACCTTAGCCCTTACCTTGGTCTGCTCATGAAATTGAAGAAAGATGAGGGAAGAGCTATGGCTGAGAAGGAGCTCGAAGCTCTCGCTACAGAAGATGACTTCTCCCTTGATGAGCTTTCCCTTTTAGTCAGTATGTACAGAAGACTTGGTGAGCCTGATAAAGCAGAAAAGTATGCACTCATCATCAGGGAGAGAGCCCCTGATGGCCAGTTTGTTCAGGGGGAGAGGTTCAGAGAGTTTTACATGACTGAGGACATTGAGAGAAAAATTGAGCTCTTCGAAAAGTTTAAGAAAGATTTCCCTGAAAGCAGCATGATTCCCCAATTTCTCTACTACATCCAGCAGTATTACCTGGCTGAGAAAGACTATCGTTCTCTTGCAGATTATATTAGGAAAAATCTGGATATCGCAGACTGGAGCGTTTTAAATTCTGCGGCCTGGGACCTGTCTCAGAGGAATGCAGAGTTAGCCAGTGCAGAGCTTTTTGCTTCGAAAGCAGTGGAAGATGCCCGTCAGGAATTGGAATCCGCTCGGTCAGAGAAACTTCCTTACCTGACTGAAAAAGAGTGGGAGAACCAGAGAAAAAATACCCTGGGCCAAATTCTCGACACTTACGGCTTTGTCCTTTCCAAGCTTGAAAAAGAAAGCGAAGCACTTTCAGCTTTTGAGGAAGCGGTTGAGCTCACTGAAGGGAAAAACCCCGAGATTAACGAGCGCTACTCAGAGGCTCTGGTAAAGAACTCTCCACCGGAAAGGGCTCTTTCAGAGATTGGAAAATACATCGAACAGGGTAACAGCACTTCCAGAATGAAAGAACTTCTCAAGGAGGCTTTTGTTAAGGAAAAAGGCAGCGAGCAGGGTTTCCCCCAATTCCTAGAAAAGCTAGAAGCTGTAGCTCTGAAGAAGATGAGGGAATCACTGGAAAGGGAGATGATAAACTTCCCGGCTGCAAATTTCTCACTCGAAGACCTGGAGGGAAATACTGTATCCCTTGCTGACCTGAAAGGGAAGGTGGTTGTGCTCGATTTCTGGGCAACCTGGTGCGGCCCCTGTAAACGTTCTTTTCCTGGAATGAAAATGGCTGTTGAGAAGTACAAAGATGATAAATCAGTCGAGTTTTTGTTCATCAATTCATGGGAAAGAGTGGACAACAAGAGAGGGAACGCCCAGCAGTTCATTGCCTGGAACAATTACCCTTTTCATGTTCTTCTTGATAGTGAAAACAAGGTGATCGAAGCATATAAAGTAGAGGGAATTCCAACCAAGTTTATCATAGACCCCAGAGGGAGAGTACGCTTCAAGAAAGTCGGATTTGCAGGAAGCACAGAAAAGATGGTGAACGAACTGAGCGTGATGATAGAGATGGTGCGTTAATATTTAATAGTTCAGGTTAAGTGTGTATAAGGGAGAATAAATTCTTGCAGTTGTGATCTAATGCGGAAAGTATTCCTGTTCACGCTGATCATTGCTGCCCTTTCTCTCCAAACAGGCAGAGTAGTCTCCCAACCCCTCTTAGAGCTTCCCACTGGCGTGAAGCTCACCTACAGAGTCGTCTGGCTGGGGATAAGAGCAGGAACAGGAATTATTGAGATTGGGAAGCTGATAGAGAATGGAGGAAAATACGTCATTCCTGTTCGGAGCTGCATCAGCACCTCGGGTCTGGTAAGAGTTTTTCTAAGAGTAGATGACTGTCTGTGGAGCGAACTTGATCCCAAAAAGCTCACTCCTTTTCGTTTCAGGGAGTCCATAAGCGAGGTCAAGTACAGGCGGGAGACGGTTATTGAATTTGACCGGGAAGAAAATATAGCCCGCATATTCAGGCCTGAGGGAGGAGGGATGAGACTGAAGAAAGAGGTGGCGATAGAGGATGATTACCACGATTTCATAAGCTGGCCTTTTTACCTTTCCACCCAGGAGCTTGAAAAAGGTCAGACTTATACCTTTAAAGTTCTGACTTACAACAGCGTGGATGAGACTTCGCTCCAGGTGAAAGAGGAGAAGCTTATTTCGATGCCCAAGATTGGAAAAATCAGGGCGTTTCGCTTGATTCCCGCTGGAGAGACAGATGAGTCCCTCAAAAAAAAGGGTGGCGCAGGTGAGGTATGGGTGGATTCAAAGAGCCGGTTACCGTTGGTTATTACCATGAAAATACCCCAAGGAGGGAGTTTTAAGCTTGTTCTCGAGAAAAAAGAATGGATTTAAAATATGTGGAAATTAGATAAGACCTGGTTAGATGAGAGGAGGAGAAAATGAGAAGGGTATGTTTTTTTAATTTAAAGGCCAGTATCATCCTGGGGAGTGTCTTGTTGTTTGTTGTGTTTTTTCTGATTGCTTCCTGTGTCCAGAAAGCTTCTTATCAGAAGTACAAACCTCCGCTGGCTGAGAAGATTCCTGAAGAACTGACCATCCACGGTCATACTCGTGTCGATAACTACTACTGGCTGAACCAGCGTGACAACCCGAAGGTGATTGAGTACCTGAAAGCAGAGAATGATTACAAAGAAAAAGTCATGGCTCATACAGAAGAGTTGCAGCAGAAGCTCTACGATGAGATTGTGGGCAGGATAAAAAAAACAGATATGTCAGTTCCTTACAGGTATCAGGGATATTATTATTACACTCGTTACCAAGAGGAAGGAGAGTATCCCATCTACTGCCGCAAGAAGGGAAACCTGGAGGCAGAGGAAGAAATCCTGCTCGATGTTAACGAGATGGCCAAAGGCCACGATTATTACCACGTGGCTGGTTTAACAGTAAGTCCTGATAACGAAATGATTGCTTTCGGCGTGGATACAGTGAGTAGAAGAAAGTACACCATTTATTTTAAGAACCTTAAAACAGGTGAAATCCTGCCCGATAAGCTGGAGACGACAACAGGAAGAGCGGCCTGGGCAAACGACAACAGGACTGTTTTCTACACCGTAAAAGATGAAGAGACTCTCCGGCCCTACAGGATAATGAGACATGCTATGGGCAGAGACCCCGGAGGCGATAGAGAAGTGTATCGAGAGGATGACATAACCTTTAACACCTATGTCTACAAATCAAAGTCAAAAAAATACATCATTATCGCTTCAACCCAGACGCTTTCCACCGAGTACCGCTTTCTTGATGCCGACAATCCCTACTCCAAATTCAAGGTTTTCCAGCCCAGGCAGAGAAAGCTCGAATACTACATCGAACACTTCAAGGATAAGTTTTTAATCAGAACAAATTACAGAGCAAAAAATTTCAGGCTTATGGAGACCCCTGTGGAGAGGACAGCGATAGAAAACTGGAAGGAAGTCATTCCCCATCAGGAAGGAATTCTCCTCCAGGATTTTGAAGTCTTCAATGATTTTCTTGTCCTCAATGAGAGGAAAAACGGTTTGCCCCAGATGAGGATTATAAAGTGGGACGACATGTCAGAGCACTACCTCGATTTCGGAGAGGAAACCTACACAGCTTACATCTCCACAAACCCGGAATTCGACTCCAAACTTCTCCGCTATGGATATTCTTCGCTCACCACTCCCAACTCGGTTTTCGATTACAATATGACGACCAGAGAAAAGACGCTCTTGAAACAGGAAGAAGTTGTCGGCGATTTCGATACCGGAAACTATCATGCCCAGAGACTCTATGCCACGGCAGAGGACGGAACAAAGGTCCCTATCTCCCTCGTCTACCGCGTGGGGCTGAAAAAAAACGGGAAAAATCCCTGTCTTCTCTATGGCTACGGATCCTACGGCTACAGCGCTAACCCTTACTTCAGCTCAGACCGGCTGAGCCTTCTCGACAGAGGATTTGTGTTTGCCATTGCTCATATCAGGGGTGGTTCAGAAATGGGACGCTACTGGTACGAAGAGGGAAAGCTTCTTAAAAAGAAAAACACATTTACGGATTTCATAGCCTGTGCCGAGCACCTCATAGCAGAAAAATTCACTAGGCCTTCGAAGCTCTTTGCCATGGGCGGAAGTGCTGGGGGATTACTGATGGGCGCTGTGGCTAATATGCGGCCTGACCTCTGGAAAGGAATCATAGCCCAGGTACCCTGGGTGGACGTGGTAACCACCATGCTTGATGAAAGTATTCCTCTTACCACAAGCGAGTTTGATGAATGGGGTAATCCAAAGGATAAGGTTTATTACGAGTACATGCTTTCCTATTCCCCTTACGACAACGTGGAAGCAAAAGGCTATCCGGCCATGCTGGTGACCACAGGTCTTCATGATTCCCAGGTGCAGTATTTTGAGCCGGCAAAATGGGTGGCAAAGCTCAGAGCGCTTAAGACCGATAAAAATCCTCTGATACTCGATGTTGATATGGGATCTGGTCACGGCGGTGCATCTGGCCGGTTCAAAAGGCATCGGAGGACTGCTCTTATCTACGCTTTCATGCTCGACCTGCTGGGGATTAAAGAGTAAAAAGTAAAGAGTAAGCAGAAAGAGAAAAAGACTTTCTATATAAAGCGAGGAGGTGTATTCATGGGTTCAGGAAGAGTGGTGATGCCCTTTCTCCTTGGAGCTCTTGTCGGAAGCGGCTATCTGGTGAGGAAATTCAGCAGAGAATTTCCAGGCTGGAAGGGAAAGCTGTGGTCAAGGGTAAAAGAGATGTGCATACCTGGAAAGAAGATGCCTGCGGAGATGCGTAAAAAGATGATGGAGCAGTTTGGGAAGTCGCAGGAACTCGCTGCCTTCGCCACCCCCGAGCTTCGAGAAATTTTTGACGCCTGGGTAAAAGAAAAGGAAGCTGCTATCCTTGAATTTGTCAGGAGAGAGAAAAGGGTAAACCTTCTTGATCTAGCAGCTCACTTCAACATATCTCTTGAGAGTGCGGTCTATATTATCAGCAGACTTGCCCTTGAAGGCAAGTTGAAGCTTGGCACAGTTGAAGCTATGGAAGAGTAAAGATGAAATCAGCCCTTCTTTTCAGAATGGGCGGGTTGGGTGACCTGCTTGTTGCTTTGCCCTCAATTTATCTTGTACGAAAAACCCTCTCACCGTGTGCCATTACCATTGTCTGCCGCAGGGAATACGGTGAACTCCTCAGGGAAGCAAGCGTGGTTGATTCAATTTTATCCGAGAGTGATCCAATGATTGCCCCTTTTTTCGCCTCTGCTCCTCTGCCTGCTGAGCTATCACATTGGCTGGAGAGCTTTTCCTTTGTCTTCGGCTGGTGGCAGAAGAAAAGTCCCCTTTTCCTTGAAAAAATACAGAAAGAAAAAAGGAAATTAAGAGTCCTTTCTGTTGAGTGGAATCCCTCATCTAACAGTCCTCTGAGCTTTTATTTTTACAAGAAAACAAACGACTTCCTCATCTCTGAGGGAAGGCCGCTTTTCTCCTACAGAGAATGCAGTCTGCTCCCCATTAGTCCGGAGCAGAAAAAAGAAGGCCTTGCCTTTCTTGGTTCTGAAAAAGCTGCGCAAAGTAAGAGAATTGCTGTCGTGCATCCCGGCAGTGGGAGCGAGGAGAAATGCTGGCCGCTTGAGAATTTCCTGGAAATAGTTCGAAGGCTTTCAAGCCTGGGATACAGAGGAGCAGTTGTCACCGGTTTTGCTGAGGAAAGGCTTGAGAAGAAGCTCTATTCATCATCCCTTCCTTCTGGATGGGTCTGGATTCATAATCCCCCATTGCTCCAGTTGGCCGGTTTGCTCTCGAGTGCATCTTTTTATCTCGGGAACGATTCCGGGATTACCCATCTGGCAGCTGCCTGTGGGATAAAGGGAATGGCGCTTTTTCGATCGCGGTTTGTAAAGCACTGGAAACCTTATGGCCGAGTCTCTGTCCTCAGCGCTGGAGATTTATCTGAGACAACCTCTAAGGCTGTCTGGGAGGAAATACGAAAAACAACCCTCCAGGCAGAGTGAGTGTTTTAGTGTTTACTTCCTGGGTATTTTTTCTCCCCTGCTTCTATCCGCACTTTAAGCCAGTTCTGAAGGGGAGCCAGCGGACATGTCGCATAAGGAGTGTAAGCACAGGGTGGATTATAGGCACGGTTAAAGTTGAGGTCAACTTTTCCGTTGTCCATAATTTTGGCTCTCAAAAACCTTCCTGGTTCATAAGTTTCTTTCCCGTTTGTTCCGTCCTTGAAGATGATGAACAATCTTTTGTTGCTTGGGTTACCGAATACATCCAGATGATACTCCTTACCGTCAAGTGAAAATTTAACATATCCTGGAGAGGCCATCTCGTTTTCTGTGTTGATTATAGTCTTTATTCTCAGTTTTTTTCCCTCTGGATAGGGAACAAATTCTGCCTCGATTCTGAATTTTTCTGAAGGAGGGAAGAAATCGAGACCTGTATAGTTTTTGAGGCCTAAAGCCTCAGGATCTCTGAGACGGATGGCATACCTTTCGCCTCTTTTTATGACCCACATTTTTAACCTGCCAAGCTCTACCACATCTGGTTCTCCCTGATCATCTCCCTTGAGTGCGCTTTTCTTTATTTTCTTCCCTTTCAATTTGAGTTCAACGCCTTTTTCGGCTACAACTTTTACTTTTCCTTTCTTTAGAATAAACCAGCCAGCAGATGCCGGCGAGGAATAAGAAGGAAGCCGGATTTTGTTTGAGGGGTCGCTACCGAATGCATTTTTTCCTTCATCTAGCCAGAAGAGCCCAGCGATTGTAAGCCAACTTGTTGGTGAGCGCATTTGCCTCTCCCTTTCCTCTCTCCACCTAATTTCTTCTTTTTCAAAGTTTTCTTTCTGTTTTTCCGAAATGGCTGTTGCTCCATAGATTAAAGATGTTCCCGTAAGTGCAGAAAAAGAAGCTAGCAATCCAAGGCATATGAATATTTTCCATTTCTTGATTGTTTTCATTTCACTTTTCCTCCTCAGAATGCCTTCCAATAAATCGATTTAGTTTATCGAATCTAAAATTATTTTTCAATTTTAACTTCATCTCCGCCTCAAGCGGCTGATTTTATTTTTTCCTTTTTCCTCTTTCTTTCAACTGAGCTTGGAATATGGTAAGATAGCTGCAAACAGAAGCCAGAGGTTATACGATGAGCGATGAAAACTGGAAAACAGAGTTGAAGGAACTTTTCGAAGGACTTGAGGTCATTGAGATTTCCAAGAAGGAAACCGTGGAAAAATTCAATCAGTTTCGGGAGCTGGTGGCAGAGCCAGCTTTTGAGCTTCTCTCAGAAGAGCTCAAAGAATACAGGGTAAAGTCGTACTATAAAAAATCAAGAGACTGTACCATATATTTCTGGATAAGCTTTCCCCGTTCGAGAAAAGATTTTTTCCACTATATCATTTATCTTCCAAAAAATTCAGTGGAGCTCAACCTCAAGCTTCTCCTCAAAGCAAGGCGGACAAAGAAGAGCCCCCTCACCGAGAGGGAGGAGGAATTCATGGAGTACCGCTCGCCTGAGGAAATTTCTAAGATGAGGAAAGAAGACCTCATCCTTGATTTCATCATGCACTTCAGGAATATTCAGTACGAGCTTCAGACACGGCGAGAGCCTTTCAATCCTTAATTTTTTCCAGCACCGCGTCAAGGAGAGCGTAGGCTTTCTCCACCCCTTTTTCACCCAGAACCAGGACTCCCATCTCTCCTTTCTGCTCGTAGAGGAAGTAATAAGTGAGGTCAGTCGAACCCTCAACTGTGTTTTCCGAAATATCAACATATTCCATGTATTCAGAAAAAAGCTCTCTCACATAACCCTGGAGAGGAATTTTCTTTTCTCCAAAATCGATGACAATAACCTTTGCGTTTGAAGGCGAATATCTGGCAGAAACAGCTCTTGCTCCTTCATCAAAACTCCAGAATTTTCTCCTGAGCAGGATTGACTCTGCGGCAGCAGCAAATCTGCCTTTAATGTAGCGCTCGCTGTTAGCGATGCGGTTCTCATAAGGGAGAAGGTCGAGAAGAGGAGGAAATTTAGTCTCACCCAGCACCCTTCCCGGGATGGGCATGGCGAACTTTTCCAGCTCCTCAAGCCTTGTCCCGGAGCCTTTGATGTTGATGAAAAAATCGCCTTTAAGGATATTTACCCGATTGTCGCTCAGCCAGTGTAGAGCGTCTATTTGCTCGGAAACCTTCTCGTTTCCTTTTCTCATCACCGAGAATATGCCAAAGGCATCCTCAGGCGAAGCCATGCGAAAGACTTCAAGAGTGAGCTCCTTCCTTTTTCCGGCGGAGCGGGCAGAGTAATAACTCACGTAAAGCTCCCTGAACCCATAGTCAAAATAGAGCTCAGCTCCTTTTTTCAGGTAGTCATAAACTTCCTCTCCCTGAAAGTATTCGCGTTTCTGCTCCCGCCTCCAGTTCTGAGCTTCAAGAGAGGCAGTTGAGAAGAAGGTGAGAAGAAAAAGGCAGAGGCAAAAAATAATGATAGCGGGTGTATTTCTAAAAATTTTCAACGCTTTTGAGAAATTCGAGTTCTTTTCTTCGTCTTTTACAAAGAGAGATATTGCCATTGATTTTTCTTTCCCCATCTCAGTGGCCCAGAAAATATTTCTGCCATCTATTATAGAATGATAATTTTCAAGCTCTGGCATTTCTAATTAGTATAAGTTGGGGAGAAAAAATGTCAATCGAAGAATCGGTTTCATGAATCCCGAAATTTATTATTGACAGGATGATGATTCAATTATATATTGGGAGCAATTTTGGCAGAGGGATGTTTAAGAACCAATATTATTTAAGAAATTTCATCTTTTTCCCTTTCCTTTTTTTATTAATGGTAGTTTCTGATCCTCACCTAGCTCAGCCAAGATATTCTCATCTGAAAGGTATCCTGGAGAGAAATGTTAAAAAAGGAGAATCATTAAAGAAAATTGGAGAATTTTCGCGGGCGATAAAAGTTTATAAAGAGGCAGTGAGGATTGCCCGGCGGAGCAGGGAATATTCAGCAGAGGTAAATTCACTCATTAAAGTGGGAGTTATAAGCTGGAATTTAGGAAAGATGGATGATTCATATGATTGGTTGAATAAAGCCCTCCACCTTGCGCGGGAACATGGCTTTAAGAGGGAGATTCAGGAATGCCTTGATTTTCTTCGTGTTCATAGACTCTACAAAGAGGGAAAGAGCTATCGGAATAAATACATGTACAAGGAATCGATTGAGAAATTTAGAGAAGCGATAGGCATTGCCAGAAAAATAGGTAGCAAGGAACACGAGCTGAAATGCCTGCGTCAGTTGGGTGTTTCTTATTATAGAAATACCGATCTGGATAAGTTTTATGAGATGAGTCAGAGAGCGCTTGCTATTTCAAGAGTACTAAATCATAAGCTGGAGGAGGGAAGATGTTTGAACAACATCGGGTTGTATTAC
>JBHIDX010000031.1:0-23828 GCA_046760305.1 Candidatus Aminicenantales bacterium | reverse complement strand
TCTCCGTTTCCTTCCAGTACCAGATATGGGTAATCTCCACCGGCTCTTGAGCGCCCACAATCCTTGTAAAACAGAAAAGCTTGTGAACAGAGGCCTCAAAACTTTCACCGGGATCAACCGGCTGTCTGTCAACAACATCTCGACAGATAACCGCCTCCTCCACTCGGATCGAAGACTCCTCCTGGCCTTTAAGGACAGATGCCTGGAAGAAGGAAAAAGAGACGAAAACTCCGAAGATAAGAATGAAAGACATCACTTTTTTCACTGAAATCCTCCTTAATTTGATTCTTCATCCCTTCTCTCTCTGTCCGAAAAGAAAAATTTTTTTATTTTTCAAGAATTATACTCTTCAATTCCCGCGCTCTGACGGAAAGCACGAATAAAAACACGTCTCATCTTTACTCCCTGAATTTCAGCTGAAACAGCATCGAGCGCCTTAAAGTCATATCCCCTTTTTTTCCTGAAGTAACCTACCCAGAAAGGATAGTAAATTTTCCTCCCCTTGAAATTCTCTTCTATCTCAGAAAAACTTCTAGTCTTAAGGCTGTACTCAAGAAGGAGCGCCCTGTACTCCTCCAGGACAAGTTTCCTGGCCTGGGAGAGAGTTATCTCACAATTCAAGATAGGAATACCAGGATGATCATTGAAAACAAGATTGTCTCCGACAAATAAGACCGCATGCCCGAGGAGTCCGTCTACTGCCAGGTTAACGCTTTGTTGTCCCCCTTCCTTGGAGAGCAAAATCTCGAAGATGTAAAAAGGAATAAAGATGAGTTCGATATTTTTCAGGGGTGGATTCCTTAAAAACCGGAAAAACTTTCTTCCTTCTCTCAGGAGGTTTTCAGCCTCCTTTCTTGAGACCCTGGGGACGATAAACATTATCCACAACTCATTTTTTCCCGGCCGTTCTTTTCTTTCTCGCCCTTCCCCTGAGGATAGACGCCAACCCTATCCCGAGCAAGAGCAAAGCTGCGATTATGTTGGTCACCACTCCTCTTATAAGCGGAACGTTGGGGGTAGCTTTGATAAAAAGAGTCGAAAAGAGGACAATAGTTCCGAGAAAAACCCAGAAAACACCCATAATCTCAAGGGGCTCAAACTCTTTTTTTGGTAGAGGCTCTTTGCTGCTCCTGGCAGCCATTTTATCTCTCCTCACTCCTTACTTAACCTGAATTATTCATAAATATCAATATTTTAGCAGGTTAAAAAATCAGATAAATAATTATCTGGATACCCATAAGAACTGTGGCCCAGATTCTTAAATCTCTCCACATTCGTTTGTCTGGGGAATCTTGAAAAATAAAATTCCGGGGTCGAAACCAGGCCCAGATGACCATAGTCAGAAAGAAAAAAACGGCAATAACTTTTCCCCAAAAAAGGGGAATACTGCGTAGCAACTCCTCCATCTTATTCCCCTCCTTCTGCTCTTTTGCGGAGAATATCCTGGATTTCTCTCTCTTTCATGACCAGACCGTAGACCAATCCCTCCAGCCTCTCCAGGGGCTCAGGCCGTGTGGCGAGGCTGACAATAACAGTTAGAATGAGTGCTCCCAGGAAAGACCACCAGGCAATGTAGAGAAAGGAAATTTGGGTGGCAAAGAAAAGAGAGCTTGAGATAGCCACTCCCCCGATAAGTCCTGACAACCCTCCCCACCTGTTGGCTCGTTTCCAGTAGATGCCGAGCAGGGTAATGGCAAAGGTCGGTCCCTGGAAAATGGAAAGCAGCGTCTGCATGGCAACGTAGATGCCGGGAAATTTTTTGGTCACCGGGGCAAAGATAATCGCCCAGATGACAAAGACAAAGGTGAGAACCCTTCCCACTTTCAGGTAGTGCTTGTCAGGAGCATTCTTGACGAAGAATCTCTTGTAGATATCCCTTGTCCAGAGAGTCGCTGCTGAGTTGAGAGTGGAATCCACACTGGAAATGAGAGCCGCCATGAAAGCAGCAAACACAAGTCCGGCCAGACCTGCGGGCAGAAGGTTTTTTATAATCCAGGGAAAAGCCTTGTCCATGTCCGGTCCAGTTAACGAGGGATTGAGGGCGAGGGCAAGAAGTCCGGGCAGGATGACAAGAACAGGGATGAACATTTTAGGAAAGGAGGCGAAGAGCATCCCGGCCTTGGCATCCCACTCGCTGCGGGCGCCGAGTGTTCTCTGGATTATGGCCTGATGACAGCACCACCAGGCAGGGCTGAGGACAAATCCGAGTCCAAAGATGATCCCCAGCCAGGGTAAAATGGGATTATCCAGAGGCAGGAAGAGCTTGAAGTGCTGGGGGTGGGAAGGGCTTATGGCTGCCACTAGTCCTTTCCAGCCGCCAACAGTCCACAGGCCGAGCACGGTAAGCGCTACGCCTCCGATAAACATCACCAGGAGCTGAACCACATCTGTCATGGCCACCGCAGCCAATCCGCCTGTGATGGTGTAGACACCGACTATCAGCGCTGTGATGACAAGACTTACTTCCACAGGAATTCCCAGGTATTCGTTGAGCATCAGTCCACTGGCCCAGAAAAAAACGCCGAGGACACAGGCGAGAAAACACCCCCAGAGTAGAGCTTCGATCACTCTTACAGCAGTACTGTAACGCTTTCCAAGAAACTCGGGTACAGTGTAAACTCCTGCTTTCCAGTAGTAAGGGACAAACAGAAGCGCTGAGAGAATCATGGCAGGAATGGCGCCAATCCACTCGTAATTTGCCTGAGCAATGCCAAAGCGGTAGGCACCACCGGCAGAACCCATGTAATCGTAAGCTCCGATGTTGGTCCCGATTATGGACATGCTGATAATCCACCAGGGAAGCATTTTACCCGCAAGAAAGTAGTCTTCTTCAGTCTTCACATACTTCTTAAAATATACCCCAAAAAGAGGGATGGCGACGAGATAGGCAGCAACGATAACTAAATCGACCCCTCTTATATCCACACAGGCCTCCTCCTTAGGGATGCGAAAATGTTACCTGAATTTTCTCTCCCAGTAAACTAAAATCTCCTTTATATTTGTAAAATCAACAAAATCTCATACAATCATGCTCTATCACCAAGAGGGAATTAAATGTTATTAAGCCGGGCAAAAGCGAGAAATCATTATAGCCTATTGATTGTGTTTAGGTTAAATCTTCAGAGAATAAGGAATAGAAAAGCGCCCCCGACGGGATTTGAACCCGTGTTGCCGCCTTGAAAGGGCGATGTCCTAGACCAGGCTAGACGACAGGGGCGCTAAGGTGATGGTGAGCCGTGCTGGACTCGAACCAGCGACACCCGGCTTAAAAGGCCGGTGCTCTCCCTCTGAGCTAACGGCCCCCTAAATTCTCTTCATCAATAAGACAATAGAGTCAACCTGAACTGGTGAATAATCCAGGTTAAATGATGATGCGTAAACAGAAAAACTACTCTATAAGTTCGATGGAAACAATCTTCCACTGTCCACGTCTGGTTATGCCCAAGTCTTTGTCGCTGAGAATGTATCTTCTCAAGCGGAAAATATAATTCTTCACGCCTGCCTTCTGAGTGATCTGCACCTCCACATCCTTGAAATGAACATCTCCTTCCATGCTTCTGATATTCGGAAGCTCTCTCACTCCAAGTGAAAAAAGTGCAATTTCTTCCTCTTGGGCTGCCTCAGCTTTCGCATCGTTGTACGTTTTCTGAAGCTGCCTGTGGATTTCCCTCTCTTCATCAAACTTTTTCTGCGCCTCATCAACTTCCCTCTGGGCAGCTCTTCTTGCTGCTCTGGTGCGGGCAGTATCAAGCTTATCCTGGGCTATGTAAAGAGCATCCTGCGCCTCAACTGTGGGACCGACATGGTCTTCAAGTGCCTTCTTTGCCTCCTTTTCTTTTTTGTCCAGATCAGGAAGAATTGCTGGCTCTACTCTCTCCTCCCCAGATTTTACGATTTTCCAATTCTCATACTCCATCGCAACCGGCTCTATGGCCATGGTTGACATGGTAGTTACGTCATTCAGAGAGACAGCATGAAAATAGCGCTCCAAAATGTCTGCCTCTGGTTTACCTCCACAACTCTGGAGTATGAAAAGCAGAAGTGCTACTCCAATCACAGAAAGAGTTTTTTTAAACATTATTCCTCCTTCCGGTGGAAATTTAGTTTATTATTTCCAAATTCCGATCATTTTTCAAGTAAAAAATAGAATGAAAAAAAACAGCATGTGTTAAAAATTTTACTCCACAAGAAAATATCAATATAATTGTAATGGAAGGAGAAGCTTTGTTCAAAGAAGAAATAACAAAAGAATTCCTGAATAGTATTCTGGAGAGTATGGAAGGGGGGGTCTTTACCGTGGATAAAGACTCTAGGATAACAACATTTAACCGTGCTGCCGAAAAAATTACCGGCTACAAGAAAGATGAAGTCCTGCACAGGAAATGTTCTGAAGTTTTCAAGAGCAACATCTGCAAGAATCAATGTCGTCTGAAAAGAACGCTGAAAACCGGGCAACCATTTTTCCGCTACGAGGCAACGCTCACCACTAAAACAGGAGAAACGGTTTATGTGGTCTCAACCACCTCGGCCTTGAAATCGAGCAACAATGAAATAATCGGAGGGTTGGAAATATTCATGGATATAACAGATTTAAAAAGCCTCCAGGAAGAATTGCTAAAATCTGAAAAGCTGGCTTCTCTGGGCAAGTTAGCTGCCAGCGTGGCCCACGAAGTAAATAACCCTCTGGCTGGAATTCTAGTTTACATAAAATTGCTTCTCAAAAAATACAGAGAAAAAAAATTGCAGACTGAAGAAACAGAAAAGCAGCTTTTAAAAATGGAAAAGGAAGCTGAGAGAACAAGCCGAATTATTAAAAATCTACTCGATTTTGCCCGCCAATCAGAGCCAACAATGAAACCAGTGAACATAAACCAGGTAATAGAGGCAGCTCTGTTACTCGTCGGACACCAGATCAGCCTTGAAAACATAAAGCTTGAGAAGCAGTTAGACCCGCACCTTCCACTTGTCTGTGCGGATTTTGACCAGATCCAGCAGGTATTGATAAACATCATCCTCAATGCGACTCAAGCCATGCCTTGCGGGGGGAAATTAGCGATTACCACATCTGCAGCTGAGGACATAATTTTAAACGACTCTCCTAAAAGAACAGTAAAGATTGATGTGGCTGATACAGGGATCGGTATCCCGGAAGAAAATCTGGATAAAGTCTTCACCCCTTTCTTCACCACTAAAGAAAAGGGCAAGGGGGTTGGACTCGGACTCTCGGTTGTTCACGGAATTGTGGGCAAGCATAAAGGGAAAATAGAAGTGCACAGCAAGCCTGGCATGGGCACAACATTTACCGTATATTTAGAGGTTATGGATGAGAAAAAAGACAAAAATACTCGTTGTCGATGATGAGAGCATAGTCAGGGAATCACTCCGTGACTGGCTGAGCAGCATGGGGTATAAAGTGGAAATTGCTGCTTCTGGAGAGGAAGCCCTCCAGATAATCGGACAAAAAAAGATTCACATCATGATTGCTGACCTTATCATGCCAGGTATAGACGGAATTGAACTGATGAAAAAGGCAAAGAAATTAATTCCCACCCTCTCAACCATAATCATCACCGCTCATGGCACCATCCAAACAGCGATAACTGCCATAAGAGAGGGAGCCTACGATTATATCGAAAAACCTTTCTGCCCTGAAAAAGTAGAACTACTCATAGAGAAATTAGTAGAACATCAGAATCTGATTGAAGAGAACATCTCTCTGCGGAGGAAAATCGAAGATAGATTCCTCTTCGAGAGTATAATCGCCAAAAGCTCTAAAATGATAAAGATAATTGAGCTCATAAAAACGGTTGCCCCCACGAACGCTACTGTGCTCATTACTGGAGAAACAGGCACTGGTAAAGAAGTGGTGGCCAGAGCTATACATCACCAGAGTCACCGCAAGAATAAACCTTTTATCGCCACTAGCTGTGCAGCTCTTCCTGAAAGTCTGCTGGAAAGTGAACTTTTCGGCCACGAAAAAGGTTCTTTTACAGGTGCGGTGGCAAAAAAGAAAGGCAAATTCGAGGCAGCAGACAAAGGTACATTATTTCTTGATGAAATAGGCGAGATAAACATGAATACCCAGATTCACCTCCTGAGAGCGCTTGAAGAGAAAAAAATTACCCGTGTCGGTGGGAACGAAGAAATTGAAGTTGACGTCCGTGTCATTGCTGCCACGAATAAAAACTTGAAATCTCTGGTCAAAGAGGGAAAATTCAGAGAAGATTTATATTATCGATTAAACGTAGTGACTTTTGACCTCCCTCCGCTTAAGGAAAGAAAAGAAGATATTCTTCCCCTGGCCGAGCACTTTTTAAAAAAGTATGCTGAAGAAAACGGGAAAAGGGTAAAAAAATTTTCACCACAAGTAGTTGAGTTCATGCTGAACTACTCCTGGCCTGGTAATGTTAGAGAACTTGAGAATATGGTTGAACGGGGTGTAATCCTGTCCAAGCAAGGTGCAATCACCATGGATGAACTTCCGCAGGACGTCATTCATCCATCCCAGGTAGAGGAAAAGACCCTGGAAGCAGTAACAAAAAATCATATTCTCAACATCCTTGAAGAAACGAAAGGCAATATCTCGAAAGCAGCAAAGATTCTTGGAATTCAGCGTATGACCCTTTACAACAGGTTAAAAAAATATAATTATACTGTCAATTAAATAGACACTTAATGTCTTTATTATTGACAGTCGCATCTAGATAACATCATATTCCCTGTAATTGCCTTTGTCCGTAATATATTAAGAATCATAAAGTTATAAGGTCTTTATAATTAATTATCTGCCTCCTCCCATTCTGGCACGCATCTTGCTCTATAAATAATTCTGATGGAAATGTAAGGATGCCATGATTATGCTTTGCTTGCTCAAGCTAACGCGATGGTATCCTGAAACAAAATAAAACAGGAGGTTATCGATGAGAAAAGAATCAATACTCGTGGTAGAAGATGAAGAAATCATGAGAGATGCACTGGTCGATTACTTTGGAGGAGAGGGAATTGAAGTCGACACTGCCAGTGATGGCGACAAAGCCGTGAAAGATTTCAATTTAAAAAATTACGATGCGATGATAATCGACCTCAGGTTACCGGGACGCGATGGGCTTTCGGTCTTAAAAGAAGTAAAGGCGAAGAATCCGAAAGCAAAGGTCATTATCATTACCGCCTATCCTTCTTACGAAACAGAAATGGAGGCAAGACGAAGAGGTGCTTTGGATTATCTGACAAAACCTTTTGAGTTAAGTTACCTTGAAAGTTTAATCAGAGAACCTCGTAAATATGAGGTAGTTCCTGTTGTTGAAAAACCATTGGTCGAAGAGGAAATTCTTACTCCCTGCATCTGGATGCAGGCAGGAATAGTCAAGAAACGCAGGTGCACCCGCCGTTATGAATGCCTTCGAGGATGTGATTTTCACACAGCGATGATGAAACAGGAAAAATTCCGTAACGACCCGAGGATTAAACCCTTCCTCGAAAAACTCTATTCTCTATTAGGAAAAAATCAATGTAGATACACAATGAGTGGAGGACTTTCTTTCCGCTCCTGCACAAGACTTTATAACTGCGCCAACTGTGAATTTGACCTTCAAATCGATTACCAAACAGACAGGCAGCTCGCCGCAAAGAAAGCCTAAACATTCTCCATTTTTTATTCCATTTTTATGTTGACAAGGGATATTTAATTAATTAAAATTTTAGGTAATTATAAGAAAATCTTTATTTTCCCTATAATTACATTCAAATTTATAGTTTTGGTAAAGCTGCAGTTATTGAGTTGAAATTCGAGTTTTTCCTCTCCTTTCTTATAATTACACAAATAACATTTGTTGTGAATTTCATATGAATTGAGGATTATGGAACTCAACTCTCTATCCATTAACCATTCCTTAACTTCTGATAAAATCCACAAAATTAATCTTCAAAAGGAGGATTTATGGAAATCCAGCGAAAATTAAAGTTTGAGGAAGAATTAGATAAGAATTTCCTGGAAGAAATCAAAGATATGTCCGGCTGTGATGAAATTGACCGCTGCATCCAGTGTGGAACTTGCAGCAGTTCCTGTCCCATGGCAGTTTACATGGACTATCCACCCCGTAAGATCATGGGTTTGATTAAAAACGGGTTTAGAGAAGAAGCACTCAGGAGTTTTACCATCTGGCTCTGTCCCTCATGCTATACCTGCCAGGTCCGCTGTCCAGCTAATATCAAGATTACCGATGTCATGTATGCCCTAAAAAGGAAAGCCATCGAGGAAAAGGTCTATCCCTCTCGATTCTCCATTCCCATATTGGCTCAGGAAATGCACAATCTTATTGATAAATACGGGAGAAATTCTGAATTGTGGTTAGTACTGAACATGTACATCAAGTCAAAAAATCCTTTTGGTCTTCTGAAAATGGCACCAACAGGATGGAGCATGATAAAAACAGGACGCATGAGCTTAAAAAAAGAAAAAATCAAGAACAAAAATCAACTCAAAGCACTGCTTAAGGCTGTGAAGGAGGGATGATGAACGAATACATCTATTATCCTGGCTGTTCACTCAAGGGTGGCTCCCGGCATTACGAAGAATCACTTCTGCCTGTCTTCAAGGAAATCGGAATGGAGCTTGAAGAACTCGATGACTGGAACTGCTGTGGAGCAACTGCTTATTTTTCTGTCGATGACACCATAGCTGCTGCCATTTGTGGCCGCAATCTCTCTCTAGCAGAAAAGGTGGGAAAAAACATTCTAGCCCCCTGTGCAGGATGCTTCCTGACCTTAAAAAAATCCAATCTTTTCTTGAAGAGTGGCAACAATAAGGCTCAGAAAATTGTGAACGACCTGAAAACCACAGGGCTTGAATACAAGGGGACAATCGAAGTCATCCATCCCCTTGAAGTTCTGATTAAAGATATCGGCCTCGATAAGATAAAGAAACTTGTCAAGAATCCTCTTAACGGTCTCAAAGTAGCCTCTTACATCGGATGTCAACTGGTAAGGCCTTACACAGATTTTGATGATCCTGACTTTCCCATCCACCTTGACCATCTCATGGAAGCCATCGGAGCCGAACCGGTCAATTATTCCGCCAAAACACGGTGCTGCGGAGGCTCTTTGACAGGAACGATTGAAGAAGTGGGACTGAGGCTGAACTACATCCTGCTCAAAGAAGCTAAAAGGAAAGGGGCAGATGTGGTGGCCACAGTCTGTCCCCTCTGCCAGTTTAACCTGGAAATCACCCAGAATAAGATGGTGAAAAAATACAAGGATGATGTCAGAATGCCCGTTCTCTTCTTTACTCAGCTCATGGGTCTAGCCCTGGGCATTCCCAAAGAAGACCTCGGCTTCTCCCGTTCCATCATTTCCTTAAAACCCTTATGGGAGAAACTCGGAAAAGGAGGGATACATGGATAAGAACGGACAACCAAGAATCGGAGTTTTTGTTTGTCATTGCGGGACGAACATCGCTGGTAAAGTTAATGTCTATGAAGTGGTGGAGTTTGCTTCTAAACTGGACAACGTGGCTGTGGCCAGGGAGTACAAATTCATGTGCTCTGATCCGGGTCAGGAACTGATCAAACAGAGTATCGAAGAATACAACCTTAACAGAGTCGTTGTCGCCTCCTGTTCTCCTCTCATGCATGAACCGACATTCCGCGGAGTGACAGCAGAAGGAGGCTTAAACCCCTTCTATTTCCAGATGTCGAACATTCGTGAACATGTCTCCTGGGTCACTGAAGACCCGGAAAAGGCGACAAAAAAGGCCAAAGCTTTGATCTCGGCGGCCGTGAGAAGAGTCGCTCTCCACGACCCCTTAACCAAAAAAGAAGTCCCCGTGCGGTCAGAAGTCCTGATCGTTGGCGGGGGTATAGCAGGAATCCATGCCGCTCTGACTTATGCCAATTCAGGCAAAAAAGTCTACCTGGTTGAAAAGCAGCCATCAATCGGCGGACACATGTCGATGCTGGATAAAACCTTCCCCACTCTCGACTGCTCGGCATGTATCCTCACTCCAAGGATGACAGAAGTGGGAAAACATCCCAACATCGAACTTCTCACCTGGAGTGAAGTGGAAGAAATATCAGGATATGTTGGAAATTTTAAAGCAAAGATAAGAAAAAAGGCGCGGTATGTTGACATCGATAAATGCAACGGCTGTGGAGCCTGCTGGGAAAACTGCCCCACTACCATCACCCCTTCCGAAAGGATAATAAGAAAAGGAGACCTGGTTATCAAAAAACTGCAATTAGAGCAGTAAGATGAAATTAAAAAAGGTTAAAGAGCTTCTCGAAGCCGAAATTATTTACGGAGAAGACCATCTAGAACAAGAAGTCCAAGCTGCTGGAGCCTCGGACCTGATGAGTGATGTGCTGGCCTTCGGCAAACCCGGTATACTTCTTCTTACAGGCCTTTCCAATTCCCAATCAGTAAGAACAGCCAACATAATAGACGCCAAAGCTATAGTCTATGTGAGGGGGAAAAAGCCGGATCGGGAAGGAATAGAGATAGCCAAAGAAAAGGGAATCCCTATTCTCTCAACTAATCATATGATGTACAAAGCATGCGGAATTCTCTACCAGCATGGCTGCCCGGGAGTGAGCAGCGTAGAAAAAGAATAGCTCTTGTCATGGAAAATGAAAAAGGACTTGTTCAAAGGTTTGAAATCAAAGGAGGTGATTTCGCCAGAGCAGGATTTATTTCGACAAAAATTAAAGAATTACTCCAGGAAGTTGGCCTTGACTCATCAATCATCAGACGAGCAGCCATTGCTTCTTACGAAGCAGAAATGAATGTTGTCATGTACGCCTACAGAGGCTTTTTAACCCTAAACCTGACTCCCAAACAACTTGCGCTTAATGTTGAGGACGAGGGTCCAGGGATTGAAGACATTGATTTAGCCATGCAGGAAGGATATTCGACTGCAACAGAAGAAATGCGAGAAATGGGTTTTGGAGCTGGCATGGGGCTTCCCAACATTAAAAAAAATTCTGACAGGTTTGACATCTCCTCGGTTCCTGGCAAGGGAACAACACTCAACATAACCATTTGCTTGAACCGGACAGAAAAACAATGAATCAATATGTCCATTCCATAAAGATAGAGCCGGAAAAGTGCCTGGCGCGGATGAAATGTATGCGTGTCTGTCCCACCCAGGCGATAAGAGTTCGCCACGGAAAATGCATGATAATTGAAGAAAAATGTATTGATTGCGGGGAATGCATCACCGTCTGCCCACATGGGGCAATAGTACCTCTCACTCATCCCATAGGTGAGCTTTCAAAATTCACATATACCGTAGCCCTTCCTTCGCCGGCTCTTTACGCTCAATTCGGTAGAGAAATACTACCAGATAAAATCCTGGCAGGGCTTAAGAAAATCGGCTTTAAAGATGCATTTGACTTGGCCTTCACCTGTGGTGAAGTAAGTTTCGCCATCCAGGAATATCTGAGAGAATACAAGGGGCCAAAACCCCTTATTTCCAATGCCTGCCCGGCTGTTGTCCGCCTGATTCAGGTCAGATACCCTGGACTGATTGACCAGATAATGCCCATAGATACCCCGCGGGAAATTGCAGGTAGGGAAATTAAAAAAGAAAAAGGAGGCCGTTTAGGGCTGGCAGAAAAAGATATCGGCGTTTTCTACATCACCCCCTGTCCAGTAAAAATGATATCCATAAAACAGCCTGCAGAAAAGGGTAAATCTAACATAGATGGAGCCATCGCCATCTCAGAGATATACGGACCTCTTCTTTCGGCCATGGAAGGGATTGAAAAGAAAAACTACAGTAAAGCCCTGGAAAGTATTTGCATCCTGGGAATTGGCTGGGCCATGGCAGGAGGAATGTGTCGAACTCTCAGGCTCAAGAATTCCCTCTCTGTTTCTGGTCTTCCAGAATTGATCAAGGTTTTCAACGACATCGAACGTGGAAAGTTGAGGAACATTGATTTTATCGAAGCCTACTCCTGCCACCAAGGATGCGTGGGCGGTTCTCTGACAGTGGAAAACCTTTACATTTCTTACAATAAAATCCTGAAATTAATAGAAACACTGGAATATAAAAAAATAAAAGCATGTCCTGATATTCGGGAGGTAAGAAAACTCTACAGAGAAAACTATTTCTTCATCGAAGGAAAATTAGAGCCCCGGCCCCTGAAACCTTTAGACGATGATCTGTCCCGGGCGATAAAAAAACGTCAGCAAAAAGAAGAAATATACGAATCACTACCCAAAATAGATTGCGGAGCCTGTGGTTCTCCTGCCTGTTTAACTTTTGCTGAAGATGTTGTCAGGGGAGAAGCAGAGCTTACTGACTGCATCTTCTTCCTCCCGCGTAAATTTCAAGAACTCACTCAGGAAATTTCGGACTTGTTGAAAAAGTCTGCATTTACAAGCCAGCAAGGAAAAAAGGATAAAAAAAAATGAAATTAAAAGAAATCATCAACAAATTACAACTCACTGTCTTGACAGCGGAGGAAAACACAGAGGCTGAAGTTACAGGAGGATATACGAGCGACCTTCTTTCCGATGTGATGGCCAACAGCCAGGCCGGAAACGTGTGGATAACGCTTCAAACCCATCAAAACATCATAGCTGTAGCCAAATTGAAAGATTTGACAGGAATAATCATCGTCAATAACCGCACGCCTGATGCTGAAACTCTGAAAAAAGCCAGCGAAGAAAATATTCCTCTTATGACCACTCCAGAACAGGCTTTTACTTTATCGGGCAAAATATACAAAATGCTTCATGAAAAGGAATAGATTATTGTGAAAATCATGAGAGCCGACTTGCACATTCACACCTGTCTTTCTCCCTGCACTGAACTCGACATGTCTCCGACAAACTTAACACAACAGGCAAAAGCAAAACAGATAGATATCCTGGGCATATGTGATCACAACACAGCAGAGAATACACCTGCAGTTAAAAAAGCTGCCAGCCAACACAGAATATCTGTTCTGCCCGGCATTGAAGTTACCTCCAAAGAGGAAGTTCACCTCCTTGCTCTCTTCGATGCAACAGAGGAGGCTTTAAAACTACAGAAGGTTGTTTACAAAAATCTTCCTGGAGAAAATGACGAGGAAACCTTTGGCATCCAGGTTGTAGTCAATGAGAAAAATGAAGTTCTGGGTTTTAATAACAGATTGTTGATTGGAGCAACAACGATCCCTCTCGAAGAAATAATTGGAATTATTCATTCCTTCAACGGGATAGCTATTGCTTCTCACATTGACAGAGAAGCCTTCAGCCTCATCGGACAGTTAGGATTTATCCCTGAAAATATCGAACTGGATGCGGTTGAAATATCACCCTACATTACTTACGAAGAAGCAATAAAAAGATACAGTTTTAATTATCCACTCACCAGTTTTTCAGATGCTCATCACCCTGATGAAATAGGAAAAAGCTTCACCACTTTCTTACTCGAGGAGGGATCGGTGGCTGAAATAAAAAAGGCCTTAAAGAATGAAGAAGGCAGAAAACTATTACACTAAAAAATAAATACGATGGAAGAACTATCTTTGCACATTTTAGACATTGTCGAAAACTCAATAAGGGCAGAAGCGAACAAAGTGGAAATAATAATTGTTGAAGACACAAAGAAAGACCTCCTCACCATTGAAATCAAAGACAATGGTCAGGGAATGGATAAAAAAACGTTGAAAAGAGCCCTCGACCCGTTTTTCACCACCAAAAAAGCCCGTCGCTATGGACTTGGACTGCCTCTGCTCTCTGAGGCAGCAAAAGCGGCCAATGGTAAGTTCTTCGTTGAATCAAAAAAGGGAAAGGGAACTGTGATTAAGGCTCAATTTCAACACAGCCACATTGACCGACAGCCATTAGGAGACATTAGCCAGACTCTTTTTACCCTTATTTTAGGAAGCCAGAATGTTGACTTCATATATTCACACCGGAAAAATGGACGAAAATGTTCTCTTGATACGAGGAAAATAAGAGCTGAACTAAATGGTACCCCCTTCGGTTCTCCCGAAGGAATAAAAATAATCCGGGATAATTTACATAAGATAGAAAAGAAATTATCGGGAGGTAAAAATGAATGATGAAAAAATTATCGAGCTAATCGAAACCCACAGTGGAGAAAAAGGTGCACTCCTAAACCTGCTCCTTGATGTTCAACAAAAATACAACTATTTGCCCAAAGAAGTTCTAGAAGAAATTTCAAAAAACCAAGATATCCCTCTTTCCAGACTCTACAGTGTAGCTACCTTCTTCAAGAGCTTTAGTCTGACTCCAAGAGGAAAACACGAAATTCATGTTTGTATGGGCACAGCCTGTCAGGTATGGGGAGGACAGAGGCTGGTGGATAAAGTAGGGGAAGAGTTAAACATAAAGCCCGGAGAAACAACTCCAGACCTGAATTTTACACTCGAGACGATAAACTGTCCGGGCTGTTGCGGCCTAGCTCCGGTAGTGGTTTTTGACAAAGAAATCCATGGAAAAGTCACTCGAAATAAACTCCTATCATTAATAAAAGAGCACCAAAAGGAATAGAAGGAGGGGAAAAATGCCTAAATTAACACTGAAGGATTTAGAGAAAAAAAGAGAGGAAGCAAGGAAAACAGTAATTCTTCGTGAGGGCGGTCCTTATAAAGCTAAAATTACAGTCCATATGGGCACATGCGGCATTGCAGCTGGAGCCAGAAAAGTAATGGATGCTCTGCTGAAAGAGGTAGAAAAGAGCGGAAAAGAGGACATTATTGTTTCCACTTCAGGATGCGCTGGGCTTTGCAGTCGAGAACCAATGGCCACAGTAGAACTGGTGGGAAAAGCTCCTGTGAAGTACATCGACCTCACTGGCAAAAAAATAGAAAAAATATTCAAAGAGCATGTCCTCGGTGGAAAAATTGTCACAGAGTACGCCCTTGGTTACGGAAGCGAAAAGACTTCTTACTAGGAGGAGGTGTGTGAATGAGTCCTTATCGCTTAAACATAATGATATGTGCTGGAACTGGATGTGTTTCTAACAGGTCCTTCCAAATCAGGGAAGCCCTGGAGAAAGAGTTAATAAAGCACAATCTGGAAAAAGAAGTACTAACAGTCATGACAGGCTGCAACGGATTTTGTGCTGCGGGCCCGATAATGCTTGTCCAGCCTGACGGCATCTTCTACCAAAAAATTAAGGCAGAAGATGTTCCTCATCTGGTGGAAGAACATTTCCTCAAAGGAAGGCCGGTTAAAAAATTGATGTACACCCCTTCTCCAGAAGTGGAACCCATCCCCAAAATGACTGATATCTCATTTTTCAAGAAACAAATCCTCATTGCTCTCAGGAATAAAGGGATTATCGACCCAGAAAAGATAGACGACTACATCGCCCGGGATGGGTATGCAGCTCTGGCTAAAGTACTAACTCAGATGACACCTGAAGATGTAATAGCAGAAATAAAAAAATCAGGCCTTCGGGGAAGAGGCGGTGGCGGCTTCCCAACAGGATTTAAGTGGGAATTTGCCCGAAAAGCAAAGGGGGAGATAAAGTATGTCGTCTGCAATGCTGATGAAGGAGACCCAGGAGCTTTCATGGACCGTAGCCTTGTCGAAGCTGACCCTCATGCGGTGCTGGAGGGAATGACTATCGGTGCCTACGCCATCGGATCGAGTAAAGGCTACGTCTATGTTAGGAGTGAGTACCCTCTTGCAGTGGAAAGGATGCTCAAGGCTATCAGTCAGTCAAGAGAAAACGGTCTGCTGGGAAAAGATATCCTGGGCAAAGGTTTTGACTTTGACGTAGAAGTCATCAAGGGCGCAGGTGTGTTTGTGTGTGGAGAAGAAACTGCTCTCATATCTTCCATTGAAGGAAAAATAGGAGAGCCAAAACCCAGACCCCCTTATCCTGTAGAAAAAGGCCTCTGGGGCAATCCTACCAACATTAACAATGTTGAAACATGGGCCAATGTGCCCGCTATAATCAACTGGGGAGCAGATTGGTACTCCCAAATTGGCACCAAGAGGAGCAAAGGGACAAAAGTATTTTCAGTGGCCGGAAAAATTAAAGATGCGGGACTTGTCGAAGTACCCATGGGTATTACGCTTGGCGAGCTAATCTTCGATATCGCAGGCGGTATACATAACGACCGGAAATTCAAAGCAGTTCTAATCGGAGGACCTTCAGGAGGAGCCCTGCCTGCCGGGTGCCTGAATTTACCCGTAGACTACGAAAGCCTCATAGATGCTGGAGCGATGATGGGTTCCGGAGGTATGGTCGTGGCAGACGAGAATAACTGTATGGTAGAAATGGCGAGGTACTTCCTTACTTTCACCAAAGACGAATCATGCGGAAAGTGCACTCCCTGCCGGGAAGGAATACCAAGAATGCTGGAAATCCTGACCAGAATAAAAGAAGGAAAGGCAGACATGGATGACCTTACACTTCTTGAGGACCTTGCCCACAGCATAAAGGATACAGCTCTATGCGGCCTGGGTAACACAGCTCCAAATCCTGTGCTCACAACTCTCCGCTATTTCAGAGATGAATACGAAGCCCACATAAAATACAAGAAATGCATTGCTGCCGAGTGTAAAGAGGTAGTTCCCTCTCCCTGCCATTATGCGTGTCCGATTGAGACCGAAGCTCCGTCTTACATAGCCCTTATCGCTCACCAAAAATATGAAGAAGCTCTTGAAGTGAACAGAAGGGCAAATCCATTACCCAGTGTTTGTGCCCGAGTCTGTCATCATCCATGTGAAGTTAAATGTCGTGCTGGTGAAATAGGAGAGCCGATAGCCATTCGTGACCTAAAACGATTCATAACCGACTACGGAAAAGAAAAAGGTTATAAACCTGCCATAAAACGTTCCCCAAGAAGAAACGGAAAAGTGGCCATCATAGGTTCAGGCCCTGCAGGCCTCATGGCTGGCTGGAAGCTGGCTCAACTTGGATATGAGGTGACAATATTTGAATCTTCACCTGTGGCAGGAGGAATGCTGGCCTGGGGAATTCCAGAATACAGACTTCCCAAGGATGTTCTAAATTCTGAAATCGATGACATAAAAGAGCTTGGAGTAGAGATAAAAACAAACACCACGGTGGGTAAAGATATCACCCTGGACGATATCTCCAAACAGGATTACAAAGCAATGTTCATCGCCACTGGTGCTCCAAAAAATATCAAGCTAAACATCCCCGGAGAAGAGGCAGAGGGAGTAATAGATCCCATTGAATTTCTAAAGACATATAACCTGAAGAAAGAAGCCAAGGTGGGGAAAAAAGTAGCAGTAGTAGGTGGGGGTAACACAGCCATCGATGCAGCCAGGACAGCCTGGCGTCTCGGCGCACAGGTGACAATCCTCTACAGACGAACAAGGTCTGAAATGCCAGCTAACAAGGAAGATATTCAAGCCGCTGTAGAGGAAGGAATAAAAATAGAATACCTGACATTACCCCTTGAAGTTCTTGAAGAAAACGGCAAAGTTAGAGGAATAAAATGTACCAGAATGGCCCTTTCTGATTTCGATGCTTCAGGAAGAAGGAAGCCTGTTCCGGTTGAAGGAACAGAATTCGAGCTAGAAATCGATACTCTCATCCCGGCCATAGGCCAGGAGCCCGACCTCTCCTTTCTCAATGGAGACTCAAAACTTAAAATCTCTAAATGGAAGACACTGGAGGTTGACCCTGAAACAATGTCTACCAATATAGCGGGAATCTTTGCTGGGGGAGACGTGGTCTCGGGTCCGGCCACAGTTCTCCAGGCAATGCAGGCAGGAAAAATTGCAGCCGAATCCATAGATAAATACATAAGAGGAGAGAAAATCGAAAGAGAATATAAGCCGCTGGAATCAGCGATGCAAGTTCCACCTGTTGAATTAAGCGAAGAAGAAATAACAAAAGAAATAAAACGTGCTCAAATGCCCTGTCTCTCTACTGAAGAAAGGAGAGGTAATTTCAAAGAAGTGGAACTGGGAATATCTGAAGAGATGGCAATCAAGGAGGCCCGGCGGTGTCTCAGATGTGATCTAGAAGGAAAAGGAGGTAAAAAATGAACGAGAAAAAGAAAAAAATCAAGTTAACCATCAATAAAAAGACAATCGAGGTTGAAGAAGAGGCGACAATTCTTCAGGCTGCCGAAGAACTCGATATAAAAATTCCCACTCTCTGCTATCACCCTCTCCTAGAACCTTATGCTGCTTGCCGTATCTGCAACGTAGAAGTGAAGATTGGAGACACCTCTGAACTCATGACAGCCTGCAACACAAAAGTAAAAGAAGGCATGGTTGTGGAAACTGATTCAGAAAGAGCGCTTAAGGCTCGAAGGTTAAACATAGAAATGCTCATGGCAAGAGCTCCTGCTGCCAAGAAAGTTCAAGAAATCGCCAAGGAATTGGGGGTTGAAAAGTCCAGGTTTGAGATTACAGACCCAGAAGAAAAGTGCATCCTCTGTGGACTGTGTGTTCGAACCTGCGAGGAGATTGTGGGAGCCAACGCCATCAGTTTCGTGGATAGAGGAAAAGAAAGAAAAGTGTACACTCCTTTTGGAGAACCGTCCGAAGCCTGCATAGGCTGTACTGCCTGTGCCTTTTTCTGTCCCACCGAAGCCATGACTGTAGAAGACCTGTACGGAAGAAAAATACTCCACAGCGAACTTACCCTCGGCCCTTCGACTGCCATCCGCGTTCCCATCCGCCAGGCTGTTCCCATGGTGCCTTTTATTGATGAGGATGCCTGTATCCATTTTAAAACCGGAAACTGCAAAATCTGTGAGAAAGTTTGTGACAGAGAAGCAATCAACCATGAAATGGAAGAAGAAGAAATGGAAGTCGAGGTGGGCTCGATTATTCTCGCCTCAGGCTTCAAGCCTTTTGATGCCAAGAGGATACCTGCCTACGGTTACGGACGATATCCTAATGTTATCACAGCTCTTGAGTTCGAAAGACTGGTTAATGCTTCAAGCCCGACAGGGGGAAAAGTATTACTGGCCAACGGAGAAGAACCGAAATCTGTGGGCATTGTCCACTGCGTCGGTTCGCGCGATGAGAACTTCAACGAATACTGCTCAAGGGTGTGTTGCATGTACTCTCTTAAATTCGCCCACCTCATCAAGGAAAAAACAGATGCGAATATCTACGACTTCTACATCGACATGAGATGCTTCGGCAAAGGGTATGAAGAATTCTACCACCGACTGCTTGAAGAAGGAACAAAGTTCATCAGGGGCAGAGTATCAGAAATTACAGACATGGCTCTCACTGAGGAAGAGGAGGGAAAGCTTATCATTCGCGTTGAGGACACCCTGATAGGAACAGTAAGGAGAATTCCTGTCGATATGGTAATCCTCGCTGTTGGACTTGAACCTGGCATGGACCAGAACGAAATCGCCAGGACTTTCAACATCTCTTGTAGCCAGGACGCTTTCTTCCTCGAGAGACATCCGAAACTTGCCCCTGTCTCTACTTTCTCGGACGGAATATTTCTCGCGGGAGCCTGCCAGTCGCCAAAAGACATCCCAGATACAGTTGCCCAGGCAGGTGCTGCTGCCTCTGAGGCTCTCGCCCTGGCTGACAGAGGCACCTTTGAGCTTGAACCAATAACAGCCGAGATTGATGAAGAGCTCTGTGCCGGGTGCCAGGTCTGTATCGGACTCTGTCCTTTCACGGCCATCACCTACAACAAGGAAAAAGGTATTTCCGAGGTCAATGATGCCCTCTGCAAGGGCTGCGGCACCTGCGTTGCCGCTTGTCCGAGCGGAGCCGCTCAACAGAAACACTTCCGCGACAAGCAGATTTTTGCCGAAATCGAAGGATTATTTATAGAGTAAGAATAAACCCGGAGGCGAAAGATGAGCAATGAAAGATTCGAACCAAAACTGGTCGGCTTCCTTTGTAACTGGTGCTCTTACACTGGCGCTGACCTTGCGGGAACGGCTCGAATGACCTACGAGCCCAACCTGCGCATCATCCGTGTCATGTGCAGCGGTCGTGTTGACCCTCAGTTTGTGATAAAGGCATTTAAAGAAGGGGCAGATGGAGTCCTCATTTCCGGCTGCCACCCTGGAGACTGCCATTATCAGGAAGGAAATTATAAAGCTCTCAGAAGACACAGGCTCCTCACCAAGATGCTCGAGCAGTTCGGTATTGAGCCTAAAAGATTTAGACTGGAGTGGGTCTCTGCGGCTGAAGGAGCAAAGTTCCAGCAGGTCTGCAATGAATTCACAGAACAGATAAGGAAACTAGGTCCCCTTAACTTGAATGGAGGTAAAAATGAGTCAAGCAAAGCCTAAAGTCGCTTTCTACTGGTGTGCCTCCTGTGGAGGCTGCGAGGAGTCGATTGTTGACCTGGCTGAAGATATACTCAAAGTTGTTGAGGCTGTGGATATTGTTTTCTGGCCGGTTGCTCTTGACTTCAAGAAAAAAGATGTCGAAGCCATGGAAGACGGCTCCATCGCGGTCAGCTTTATCAACGGGGCCATAAGGCTTTCTGAACAGGAAGAGATGGTAAAGCTTTTGAGGAGAAAATCAGGCCTTGTGGTTGCCCACGGAAGCTGCTCCCATCTAGGGGGCATTCCTGGTCTGGGGAATTTCTGGAACAAGGAGACTATCTTCAGGCGAGCTTACCACACCACGCCTTCCACTGAAAACCCTGAAGGGACAGTACCCCTGGAAAAAGTCGAAGTCGATGGCAAAGAACTAACTCTCCCCAGTTTCTACGACACTGTGTATGCCTTAAATCAGGTAATTGACGTCGATTACTATCTTCCAGGTTGCGCTCCACCACGAGACTTAATCCTCAACGCGGTAACCGCTATCCTCGAAGGAAAACTTCCTCCCAAAGGCTCGGTCCTTTCTCCCAACAAATCTCTTTGTGATGATTGCGACCGCAACGATACCAAGCCGGAAAAACTCGCCATTAAAGAAATCAAGCGACCATGGGAAATCATGATCGACCCCGAGACCTGCTTTCTCGCTCAGGGAGTCATCTGCATGGGCCCTGCCACCAGAACCGGATGTGGACAAAGGTGTATCGACGCTAATATGCCCTGCCGCGGCTGCTTCGGGCCCACTGATCATGTTTACGACCAGGGAGCAAAATTCCTTTCTGCCCTCGCATCCATCCTGGATACAACGGACGAGAAAGAGATAGAGAAAATAGTTGACACCATCGTCGACCCGGCTGGATACTTCTATCGGTTCAGCCTTCCGACGTCACTCCTAAGACGAAGAAAAATGGAGGCCATAAAATGAAAAACGGAAAAAGAATTACCATAGACCCCATCACCCGCCTGGAAGGTCACGGCAAAATCGAGATCTTCCTTGATGATAAAGGAGATGTGGAGAGAGCTTTTCTTCAGGTACCTGAGCTGAGGGGCTTTGAACAGTTTGCCGTGGGAAGGCCAGCAGAAGAAATGCCAAGGATCACTCCCCGTATCTGCGGAGTGTGTCCCACAGCCCACCATATGGCCTCGACCAAATGTGTTGACGATGTTTTTCACGTTCAACCAACTCCTGTGGCAAGAAAGATCAGAGAATTAATCTACAACACTTTTATGATGGAGGACCACACCCTCCACTTTTTCTTCCTCGGAGGGCCTGATTTTGTCGTCGGACCCCAGGCACCTGCTGCTGAGAGAAACATCCTGGGTGTAATCGGCAAAGTCGGCCTTGAAATTGGGGGGAAAGTGATAAGGGTTAGACGGGAGTGCCGGGAGATTCTGAACTATCTCGGCGGCAAAGTCATCCATCCTGTGTGTGGACTTCCGGGCGGCGTCTCCAAGGGTCTGGATGAAGAACACAGAGTACAGTTTCTGGAAACCGCAAAATTTGCGGTCGAATTTGCCCAGTTCGCCCTCCAGATTTTTGATGATGTCGTGCTTAAGAACAAGGAGTATGTTGATGTTGTCGTGGGAGATGCTTATAAAATCGTAACCTATTACATGGGTCTGGTCGATGAAAACAACAAAGTCAATTTCTACGACGGCCATGTTCGTGTTGTTGATCCTGAAGGGAAGGAGTTTGCCAAATTCAAACCACGTGAGTATCTCAACCATGTGGCCGAACATGTGGAGCCTTGGTCATACATTAAATTTCCTTTTCTGAAAAAAGTCGGCTGGAAAGGCTTTAAAGAAGGAAAAGAGAGCGGCGTTTACAGAGTTGCTCCTCTGGCACGGCTAAACGCATCTGATGGAATGGCTACTCCTCTTGCCCAGGAACACTACGAAAGGATGTATGAGACATTGGGCGGAAAACCAGTTCATAACACCCTCGCCTTCCACTGGGCACGACTCATTGAAGCCCTCCAGGCAGCTGAAGCCATGGTTAAACTCCTGGAAGACAAAGAGATCACAGACCCCAACATCCGCAATATTCCCACAGAAACGCCTGATGAGGGAGTAGGAATTGTTGAAGCTCCACGAGGTGTCCTTATCCATCACTACAAGACTGATGATAGAGGGATTGTCGAGGAAGCAAACCTTATCGTGGCCACCATTCACAACTCAGCGGCTATCAACATGTCAATCGAAAAAGCCGCCAAAGCGTTCATCAAAGGCGGGAAAGTTTCAGAGGGACTGCTGAACATGGCCGAGATGGCGTTCAGGCCTTATGACCCATGTCATGCCTGCGGTACTCACGCTCTCCCCGGAGAAATGCCTCTCGTCATCAACATCTACAACAAGGACCAGGAGCTCATCAAGCAGCTCAAACGAGACTGACAAAAAAGCTGGCAAAAACCTGCTCTCTGTAAGATTGATAAAAGAAAGTTAAGGTGTTGGTAAGACGTTAAGTGCAGCCAGTGCAAAATACAGATAAATAATGATAAGAAGTGCTCCTTCTACTCTTCCCACTTTATGGCCTGTGGAGAAAAAAAGCTGGAGGATGATAGTAGAAAAGATAAAAAAGGGAAGAATGAAGGTTTGAACTTGAGCTGAGACTGGAACGGGACTGATTACAGCGCTCACGCCCAGTATGAAAAGACAGGTGAAGATGTTCGTTCCGTAGACATCTCCTAGTGTAATGTCCGTTTTCTTCTTGAGAGCGGACGATATTCCGATAGCTGTCTCAGGAATAGAAGTACCAATCCCAATTAAAACCAGCCCCATCACAATTTTAGGAATGTGAATGATTGTGGAGAGTTTTAAACCGCTCCGCAGGACGATTTCAGCGCTGATAAGCATAATAAACATAACCCCGATAAGAATTAGAACTTCTTTCCCCCTTTTCAACTTTCTAGCCTTCTGAACTGTAACCTTGGCTTTGCTTCTCTTCTCTCTTAAATAAACTGAATATATGTAGGGGAAGTAAAGGAGCATCAGTAAAGCACCCTCCCATCTTTCTATCCCACCGGGGACAAAAATGAGAATAACAGCGCTTGAAAGTAGCATCCATATGCTGTCTCTTTCTTCAATTACCATTTTCACATGAAAAGGTCTTATAAGAGCAGCTAAGCCAAGAACTACCAGAAGGGTAAAAATGTTTGAACCAACTACAGTTCCCAGAGAGACATCAGATGTCTTCTTCAAAGCAGCAAGAGCAGAAACTAAAAACTCAGGTAATGAGGCAAGAACAGACAAACCAAGGAGGGTGACGGCTATTTCAGAAATATTAAATGTCCGAGCAATTCTTTTTACCCGAATCAAAACCTGATTTGATGATTGCCAGAGAATGATGAGAAAAAGCAGCAAAAGAAAAGATAAAAGTAACAATTAATCTCCTCCTCTCCTTTCACTAACCTGGACTATTAGTTCGAAAATAGCATTTTCATTTGTCGTGGGTGGCGCATTCGCCATGAGCAATTACCTAGAAAATGCGCCATTTCATTGCCCCATGTCATTGCGAGCGAAGCGTGGCAATCTCCTCACATCCGCCAGTGTATGGGATTGCTTCGTCGCTCTGCT
>JBHIDX010000030.1:0-25291 GCA_046760305.1 Candidatus Aminicenantales bacterium | reverse complement strand
TCCCCCTTCCCGGATTCATCTCCTGCCCCTTGCACGAGAGTTGGGAGGGAGGGTCTTTTTCAAGAAAACGAGTTTTCCTCTTTCTTGTTCAGGCTCAAAAACACTGACCACAAGGTAAGGATTAAGCCAGACAGGATTTGACCTCGCCTCTCTCTCCAGCCTGTAGTCTCCCAGCTTTCGACCGCTCTCTGCTTCAAAGCAGACGAGTTTTGAGGAAAGAGAAGTAACGACTATTTTTCCATCAACCATTGCGGGCTTGAAATAGCTCCGGCCTGGAAGAGTTCTCCACCAGAGTAAAGAGCCACTCTTTTTGTGGAGCGCAAAGAGGACACTATCCCAGGAGATGATGAAAATTCTCTTGGCATCAAAAAGAGGAGGAACAACCACTTTACCCCCGACATCAGCTCTCCACCTCAATTTTCTCCTTATCAGGTTAAAGCAGGAAAAATAGCCATTAGTAGAACCGAAATAAAGAAAATTTCCATCTATAAAAAGAGGACTTCCTGCCCTGACTCCAGCATCAAAGGTATTTATGGGTTTGCCTCCATGATTGAGAAAAAAAAGCCTTCCCTCACCGCTGCTGAAGATGAGGAGAGAATCCCAGAAAACCGGGCACGGGCTAGAAGAACCTCCCCCCTCAAACTTCCATACTACCTTACCCTCAAAGGCATTGAGGGCAGTGATGCCTCCGTCTGAAGTGGCGAAAACTACCATTCCCTGAGCCACTCCAAGGTGGCTCGAAATCCCCTTCTCACTTTTCTTCCTCCAGACTTCCCTCCCAGATAAATCAAGACAGTAGATTGTATTCTGTTCATCATAGAAGTAGATATTTCCCGAAAAGAGAAAGGGAAAGGAGATTGAAGACCCGGCTTTGAATGCCCATGAGATTTTCCTCAAATTGACATCTACACAGTAAAGAATTCCCTCCCAGGTGGAAAAGTAAATATATTTTTCATTCCTCCGAATCTCCCCTGCAATTTCTCCCCTGTAAACAATCTCATCCGATTTTTCCAGCGAAAACACCGCTCCTTTAGAAGAAACATCCTCTCCCTGCTGGAAAAAAGAGCATGAGGCTGCCAGAATCAAAATGAGGAGGAGAAAGACAGTTTTTCTCATCTCAAGGCAGGCCATATGATATCACTTTCCGTCCTCATCCAAAAGCCCATCTTTAAGCGTGCGATTCCCGCCTGGAATCATTTTTCACGCTCTAAGCTCCAACCCCATGAGAGATGAATCCGGGAAGGGGGGACCGCTCCCTTTACAAAATTTTTTACTGTTGATATCATCCTCAAGTATGAGAGGCGATGATAAACTACATTCTCCTCTACAAAATCAGAAAAAGAGTAAAGAAAATCATCAAGGAAAAAATCGAAGACGGTGAACTGGCTACCACTGAGAGTTCCTGCCTGGGCTGCCTGGCAGATGACCTGAGCTGGGAAATTTACTACCTTCTTAAAGAAAACAGAGAAAAAAAAGAGAAATAATCAGGGAAAGGAAATATTCCTCTCATTTTTTCTGCACTTCATCCTTTTTTTCTGAGCTAAGCCTTTTTTCTTCTTCTCTTATTTTCTCCTTTATTCTTTCCCACCACTCAATCCTCTTCTTTATATCCTTCTCAAAACCAAGAGCGCCAGGCTGGTAGTACTTCCTCCCTTTCAACCTCTCCGGAAAAGTTTCCATGCTGGTGGTGGAATAAGCAAAGTCATGTGCATAGGCATAGTCTTTTCCGTAGCCTACATCTCGCATGAGCGGGGTTACAGGATTTCTCAGTGGCAAAGGCACAGGCTCAAAAGGACTTTCTTCCACATCCTTCATCGCCCTGGAAAAGGCTGTGTAAGCACTGTTACTCTTAGGAGCTGAGGCAAGGTAAATAACAGCCTCAGCAAGCGCCAGCTCTCCCTCTGGAGAACCGATAAAATCATAAGCTTCCTTTGCCCGGAGAGCCACAGAAAGGGCCTGGGGATCTGCCAGTCCGATGTCCTCAGAAGCAAACCGTACCAGCCTTCTGGCGATGTAGAGAGGGTCCTCCCCTGCATGGAGCATCCTCGCCAGCCAGTAAAGTGAAGCATCCACATCGCTGTTGCGGAGACTCTTGTGGAGAGCTGAGATAAGATTGAAGTGTTCTTCCCCTCTTTTATCATAGATGAGCACTCTTTTCTGCAGTGCTTCCTGGACATCCTCAGCCGTTATCTTCCGGCTTCTGCACAAACTGGCTGAAATCTCAAGAGTATTGAGAGCCCGACGGGCATCCCCGTTGGCGTAATCGATAATCATCTGGAAAGCCTTCTCCTCGAGTTTAAATCCCCTACCACCCAGTCCTCTCTTCTCATCTCTAAGCGCATCATCTAATATCATTTTCAGAGTTTCATCTGGGAGGGGCTTAAGGGTGAGGACTTTCATCCGGGAGAGAAGAGGGGCGATGACTTCAAAAGAAGGATTTTCAGTTGTCGAGCCAAAAAGGATGATATCCCCCCTCTCGACATAAGGAAGGAAGGCACCCTGTTGTGCCTTGTTGAAGCGGTGTAGCTCATCGATAAAAATTACTGTTGGCTGCTGGTAGAGCTTTCTGTGCTTCTCAGACCTGGCCATCACTTCCTTAACCTCTTTTATTCCCGAGAGAACAGCACTGAAAAACACACAGGGATAATTAAAATGATGGGCAAGAATGTATCCCAGGGAGGTCTTTCCCGAGCCAGGTGGACCCCAGAAAATGAGCGAGACGAGATGTTCAGCCTGGATGAGCTGAGTGAGGATTTTCCCCTTACCGATGAGATGCTCCTGGCCGTAAAAGTTTTCGAGGCTTGTGGGCCTCATCCTCTCAGCCAGAGGAACATGAATTTTATCTTTATTCATAAGCAGCCGACAACAAAATTATACCAGTCTTTCCGTAAATAATAAATCAGAGAAAGCCCTTCCAGTTTCTCTCTTCCTTGACGAATGAAGGCATTCCATGCTAATTTTATTTTTGCCTCGGGCACAGGCAGCCTGGAGGCAAGGACCATCCTGATGAAAAGAGGGAACACGCCGGAAAAACTTGTTTACAAACTGGAAGAAGTGAGCCGCATCGCCTGCCTTGACCCTCAGGTCATAGATTCCTGGGAGAAAGAATTCCCTTTTCTTAACGCCGGGAAAACAGCCTCAGGGTCAAAAATATTTAGAGAAAAAGACTTAAAGATAATTCTGCGCGTAAAAGAACTCCTCGAAAAAAAAAGCTACACCCTGGCCGGAGCCAAGAGAAAGATTGAAGAAGAATTTGGGATGAAGCCCTCAGAAGACATCCACCCCGACAGACTAAAAAAAACCCTTTTAATGATCAGGGAGCAGCTTGAGGAAATATCACTTCTCCTCCGGAAAGATAGAAAAAAATTTTAAAATCCCATTCCCTCATCTGGTATAATAAGCACGGTCGGGACGTGGCGCAGCCTGGTAGCGCACACGCTTGGGGTGCGTGGGGTCGGCGGTTCAAATCCGCTCGTCCCGACCATCGCTTTAATTCATCTAAGCCCGAAATAGCTTAAAAGATATGTGCCAAAGATAAGAATACAGCGGTGAAAAATAAAAAAGAAGAACCGATCCTTCTCCTCACCAATGATGATGGTTTTTTCTCCGAAGGCATAACCTCCCTCGAAGAAGAACTTAAAAATATCGGAAAAGTATTTATCGTCGCTCCTGATAGAGAAAAGAGCGCCACCTCCCTTGCCCTCACTCTTAACCGTCCGCTGAGAGTCCAGAAGATTAGGAATTATGTTTATGCTGTGGACGGTACTCCTGCTGACTGCATCTATATCGGGGTGGAAAAGCTGCTACCTGGAAGGCCTGACCTTATCATCTCTGGACTGAACAAAGGCCCTAACCTGGGACAACAGGATATTTCATACTCTGGAACCGTTGCTGGCGCCATCCAAGGAACATTCTTCGCCATTCCCTCCCTGGCCGTATCACTCCTGCCTGACAAGAACGGCACCTTTCATTTTGACTTCTCAGCCCGATTTACCTCACTATTAGCCGAGCACATTCTGAGGAATGGGCTGCCTGAAGGAGTGACGGTAAACATCAACATTCCTTCTCCCCCCATTCAGGGTATTAGACTCACCAAACTCGGCCAGAGGCTCTACTCACCTGAAATCATCGAGAAAAAAGACCCCAATAAAAGAAGTTATTACTGGATCGGACCCGGAAATCCGAAAGTCGTCGGAGATGATGAGAGCGATATAATTGTTGTTAATAAGGGATTTATTTCAGTTACACCCCTCCACACGGACAAGACTGATTATAAGACACTCGAGCTTTCCGGGTTTAAGAAAATTTTTGCTGAAATCAGCCCCGAACTTACCTGAAAGACTGTATTCAGGCGAAAAGTGAGACAAAAAGGCTGACCACTACTCCTGCGATTGAGACGCCGGCGATGATAGCTGGAAATGCATAACGGGGTCTGATGTTGAAAACTATGGCTGCCACTGAACCTGTCCAAGCTCCGGTGACAGGAAGGGGAATAGCGACAAAAAGTGTCAGCCCTATTGCACCCAGGGTCATCACCTTCTTTGTCCTCCTGTAAGTGTGGGCATAAAACCAGGTAAAAAATTTGTCCATTATCCTGATACGTGCCAACGCTTTTCTGATAGGCTCTAAATAATAAATGATGGGCAGGACAGGAATGATGTTTCCGGCAAGGGAAATGAAATAGGCCTTGAGAACAGGCATTTGAAAATGGAGCACGGCAAGGGGGATTGATCCTCTGAGCTCAAAGATGGGGGTCATGCTCACGATAAGAGTGATGAACTCTCTACCAATATGCAGGCTTTTCAAAAAGTCAACAAAATTCTCGAGCATCAAGCCTACTATATTCTATCCAAATCATTTCCTGTTGGAAGGGACATAAACTCTGGGCTCAGGAATTTTACTCTCAGCAATACCGATTGCCCGCGCTATTTCCCTGAGTTTTGCCTGAATTTTGCGCATGTTGCGCGGCCCCATGCGCAGAAGATGTTTCTGAGCAGGAGTGAGATTCTCCAGCTTGGGATCGACCATTTTGTAGGTTATCACTCTCTTCTCGAGCATGATATCCCCTTCTACCACAGGTGTTTCCAGGAGCTCAACGACGGCCAGCTCGAGGGTATCATCAAAATCTTTATCTGGATATCCGAGCTGTTTGTAAGCTTCCTGGATAAGGGGTTTCATTTCCTGATAGAGATTAATACATTGACTGACGCTGAGTGAGGAGATAACATCTGCGACCTGGTTATACCTTGTGTAGCAACTGGGATCCAGGTAGAGCGAATCATACTTCTCGTAGACTTCAAAACGGCCTTTTGGAGCCAGAAACTTGAGGAATGAGCGGGGACTCAAGCCATCAACAACATTATCTGTGGCGCCAACAAATTTACGTACCAGGTTCTTTCTTTCCAGCCATACTTTAAATTGAGTGTGGGAGGAGAGTGAGACTGCTGCCCGGCGGACAAGATTGTCGCTGGCGTCGAGTGTCACCTGCTCCCACTTTACCTCAGGCGTAACTTTCTCCACTTTAAGGGGCTCTATCTTTTCCTCTACTTCTTCTGGGCCTGGTTTTTCCTCCTTGACCACGGCCGCTTCTTCAGGCTTGCCGTGGAAGAAAATAAAATATCCGGCTGTAGAGAGTGAAACGACAACGATTATGCCCGCAGCTATCCATAATATTTTTTTATTCTCGGTGATTTTCATGATGTTTTCCTCTCGCCATTATTATCTTTTAAACATTTTATATTCTCTGGAAAAAAATCTGTCAAGGATTTCTTCTTTCTTCTCGCTGAGGGCTGAGGTAAAATTCATTTAATGATACAAAAAGAGGAGACTTATGATGTCCGAAGTATTCTCATACAGCAGAATAGAATGCTTTAACAAATGCAAGCTTCACTACAAGTACAGATACATCGACGGGCTTTCAACCGAGGTAGAAACAATCGAAGCTTTCATGGGGAAAAGGGTTCATGAAGTTTTGAAAGAATTTTATGATTTTATTAAACACACGGTCATAAAACCAAAAGAATGGATGTTAAAAAGATACGATGAACTCTGGCAGAGGAACTTCCACTCTTCAGTGAAAGTTGTGAAGAATGAACTTGATGTTAATGTTTTCTACGAGAAGGGGAAAAAATGTTTGTCCGATTATTATGACCGCTACCTCCCTTTTGACCAGGCAAAAACCGTGAAAACAGAAGAAAAAATCATGTTTCCTCTCCGAGCCGGGGGAGAAGAAGTACAATTCTTCGGCATTCTCGACCGCATTGACTGGAATGACAGGGAGAACCTGTTCGAAATTCATGACTATAAAACCTCCTCCTCCCTCATCTCCCAAGAAGAAGCTGATACTGACCTCCAGCTCCCTCTCTACCAGCTCGCCCTGATGAACAGATGGCCTGAAGCTGAGAATGCCCGTCTGACATGGCACTTTCTTCTTTTCAATAAAAAAATCGAATCCTTCCGCACAAAAGAGCAGCTCGAGGAACTCAGTCAAATCTTTATCGAAAAAATCAGGGACATAAGGTCATGCCAGAGTTTTCCACCTGAAAAGAGTGCTCTCTGCGACTGGTGTGAATTTCAGGAAATATGCCCTCTCTGGAAACACCCGAAGAGACTGGAAAAAGTCAAAATCAATGAATACAGAAAAGACCCGGGAGTGGTGCTTGTCTCCAAGTATGCAAAGCTCGAAGAGGAGAAAAAAGAACTCAAAAAGAAACTCCTCCACATTGAGGAAGAAGAGGCAAAAATAGAGGAAGCTGCTATCGCCCTGGCGGAAAAAGAAAACATAAGTCTCATTGACGGTCCTGACAAACAACTCCTGGTGACCGCAAAAAAAGAGCTACGTCCTCCGACGAGGAAGGAAAGTCCGGAAAAATGGGAAGGATTGAGGGATATTCTTCTCCAGGAAGGAAAGTACGAGGAAGTTTCTACTGTCAATCACAACATGCTTGCCATGAGGCTTAAAAAATGGCCGGGAGCTCTTGTTGATAAAATTCGCAGGTTTCTTATAATAAAAGTTACCAAAAAAGTCACTCTCATCAACAAAGAAAGTAATAACAGGAAATAAAATTAAGGGACGGGGCGTAGCGCAGTCTGGTTAGCGCACAGCGTTCGGGACGCTGGGGTCATGGGTTCGAATCCCATCGCCCCGATGCCCGCATCTTCCTTGTTTATTTCAGCTCTACAAGCCTGTAGCCTGAGGTTCCCAGGCCGATTTTTTCACCGTGTCTTAACTGCACACTCCAGTCAATGCTGTAACCCTTTCTGAGCACATCCTTCCCGCTCGTCTCCAGGATGAGGTCCACAGAGGCTCTGTCCACGGCCACAGCGTCAGAAGAGGCAAGTATTCCGATGTCTTTCACTATCGGTGGTTCATCCTTTCCCATGCAGTCACAGTCCTTGGTCACTTTAAGCAGGAAATTCACATAAGCTATATTCCCTCTGAGTGCTGTATGAAGCGCGTATGCGTACTCGGCCATCTTTTCCTGAACGCGGACATAATCTTCATCCCACTTCATCTTCACCGCTCCTGGTTTGCAAACAACGAGACACTCACCACAGCCAATGCATTTTTGCTCATCGATTACCGCACTCCCTTCTCTCTGGAAAATTGCCTCCTCAGGACAGTATTCAAGACAGATGCCGCAGTTAGTGCAAATTTTAGGGTTAACCCAAGGATGAACGACAGAATGCTGCTCGAGCTTTCCAGCCCTGGAGGCGCAGCCCATGCCAAGATTCTTCATTGCTCCGCCGAGGCCGGTAAGCACATGACCTGTGAGATGAGAAAGACAGAGCAGAAAATCAGAATCTAGAAAAAGGCTGGCAATTTTGGCTGATTTCACCCGGGAAAGATTAATCTCGACCTCATCATCATTCCTGCCTATAAGCCCATCAGCGATGATGATAGGAAGACCTGTATTTTCAAGGGAAAACCCATGTTCTTCTGCCAGGTTAAGGTGGTCAACGGAATTCGACCTTCTGCCTACATAGAGAGTGTTTGTATCAGTAAAAAAGAGGCGGGAAGTCCTGCTCTTTATGCGGCTGATAATACCCCGGAGCCAGTCGGGTTTGATGTAGCCATTGTTTCCCTTCTCTCCAAAGTGTATTTTGAGAGCCACAAAAGAGTCAGGCTCTATTTTCTCCACAAATTCAAGTCTGCTTATGACTTTAAGCGCTTTTTCCGACAGGCGCTCATCCCCGTCCTCTCTTGAAGCCCTGATAAAATACACATTGCTGCTCATATTACTCTCTCAGTACCTCCTTTCACTCCTCAAGTATTGACCTGGCCGCTTCCACAGCCACTCCTTTGCGATAAGGATAGCTGAGCGATGAAAGAGTCTTTTCCAGTGCTTCAAGGGCAAAATAAACCTGAGGAGCAGAGAGATTTCCCATGTGGCCAATACGGAAAACCTTTCCCGCCGTTTCTCCCAGCCCTCCGGCAACAACAACACCATTCTCAAAATAAGCTTTGCGGAAAGCAGCATCGTCTATTCCCTCAGGGTATTTCACCACAGAGAGTGTATCTGCCAGGTATGGCTCCTCAGTAAAAAACGTAAACCCCAGTTCAACAAGCGCACTCCTTATCGCTCTAGCTGTTCTCGAATGGCGGAGAAACCTCTTTTCCATCCCTTCCTCAAGAGCAATCTTTATGCTCTCAGCAAAGGCTCTGATTTCGTTAACACAGGGCGTGGAGAAATACTTTGAAGGCTCTCTCATGACAGGAAGCCAGCGCATTAAGTCAGAGTAGTAGGCCGGAATAGACTTCATGGATGTTCTTTTCTCAAGGCAGCGCTCTGATATGACAAGAACAGCAAGACCAGGCGGTGCTCCAAAGCATTTCTGGGCTGCGGTGAGGATAACATCAATACCCCAGTCATCCATTCTCTCCTCGATTCCACCAGTGGCACAAACACCGTCAACGATGAAGAAAACATCATGTCCCCTTAAAACCTCGGCGTATTCCTTAACAGGTACACAGGCTCCTGTGCAGGTATCAACATGAGTGCAGGCTAGAGCATGGTATTTTCTTTTCGAGAGCCCTTTTTCAATTTCTTCTGGGAGAACAGCTCTCCCCCATTCGCATTCGATAACATCGCTTTCCAGACCGAAACTGTGAGCTATCTCCTGCATCCTGCGGCCAAAAAAACCCTGGGAAACAACAAGCACCCTCTCTCCTTTTTCAACAGAGTTGAGAAGCGCCATCTCCATGGCCAGGGTGCCGGCTCCTGAAATTATAAAGGGCTCTCCCCTCTCAGAAAAGACAACCTTTTTAAGACCCGTGAGTGCAGCTCTCAGCTCAGCCACAAGCTCTGGACTCACATGAGAGACAGTGGGAAGGGCAAGGGTGTGTATTATTCGGGGATGAACTGGAGTTGGCCCGGGAATCAGCAGTAATTTTTCCTGTTGCATTTCTTCTCCTTATTATCTAACTTTTTTCCATTTTTATTAATAATTTCATTTAAATCAAGTGTTCTAGGCGCTCCATTTCTTTTTAATTTCTATAGGGGACGGGCCGCGGCAATTTCTTAATAATCAATAAGTTAGATGAAAAAAGAGGTCACAAAAGGTACCTTAGATGCGATTTTCAACCCTAAAATTTTCACTCTAAGGAATAAAGAAGGTCTTTGAATCCCATTTTTTTGGAGGAGAAATAATGATAGATTCAGGATCCCCTGCCTCAGAAGCTGGATTCTGGAAAAAGACTCTGGTAATATGTTACAGATTTTTTCTGGAGAAAAGAAGATGAAGTCAGTTCTTTTTACACCTTTCAGAATCGGTCAGCTTAAGGTGGAGAACAGGTTTGTTCGTTGTGCCACCCACGATTTCATGGCATCTAAAGAAGGTTTTATCACAGAGAGACAGGTTTCACTTTTCAAAAAACTGGCTCAAGGCGAGGTTGGCCTTATCATCACAGGTCATGCTTATATACATCCCTCTGGAAAAGCAAGCCCTTTTCAGATAGCTGTTGATAGCGATGCCTTTGTTGAAGGTCTTAAGAAAATCACCGATGCGGTTCATAACTATCCCAGCCGAATCCTCCTTCAGCTTTCACATGCTGGAAGGCAGACAAGGCCCAGCCTCTGTTCTTGCACTCCTCTCGCTCCTTCGCCTGTTTATGAACCGAACTTCAAGGTGAAACCAAAAGAGATGAGCGAAGATGAAATCGAGGAAGTTATAGAGGCCTTCATTAAGGCTGCAGGGAGAGCCAGAGAGGCTGGCTTTGACGGCGTCGAGCTCCACGCAGCTCACGGCTATCTTCTCAGCAGCTTCATCTCACCCTTCACAAACAGAAGAAAAGATCGCTGGGGAGGAAGTATTGTGAATCGTTCCCGCATCATTATCGAAATTTTAAGGGGGATAAAAAAGCAGCAAGGGAAAAATTTTCCAGTCATAATCAAGCTCAACTCTTCTGACTTTTTTCCTGGGGGCCTGGAAATTGAGGAAAGTTTGAAAATCGCAAAAATTTTAGATGAGGAAGGAATCGACGGAATTGAAGTCAGCGGAGGAATGGCTGAAGCTGGAAAGGGCTCTGTCTGGAAAGGAGTTCGCTCTGAGGAGGAAGAAGGCTACTTTGTGGAGAATGCATCAAGGATAAAATCATCGCTTACAGTACCTGTCTTCGGGCTCGGGGGCTTGAGGACTTTCTCCGTCATGGATGGACTGGTTAGGAAAGGAAAGGTTGATTTTATTTCCATGAGCCGCCCCTTCATAAGAGAACCATTTCTGGTAAAGAAATTCCGCACCCAGGAAATTGATAAATCCGACTGCATTTCCTGTAACAGATGCTTCAACCTGAGGGGTATTCGCTGCGCTAACCTTGAAAAAAAGAATTCATCGGAGGATTAAATTTTACCCAAATGTAGATGCACTCAGAGAGTTTCTCAGCTATTGGTGTTTCTGAGATTCTGAAATTCGGTAGCATTCTCCTTCAAAGCAGAGAATGAGATTTCTTGCTACTGATAAATACTTCGCAATTCCTGGTTTGCGGGAGATAAGGTTGAAAAAATCCCTGGAATTAAAAGGAATCTCTTTTACCGCTTCCCCCTCTTCATAAAGGCTGTCAATCCAATACCCATCTTTGAAGTAAAATGTCTTATCATCCTTGTACTTTATCCTTTCTGAAAGAATCTCCTGAGCTCTTTCTTGTGTTTTAAATCTGAGGCTGATCCTGGCAGCCTTAACCGCACCGGCTCCGGTTACCCTGCGTGTCTTAATAGCCTGGAAAGCTTCTGGAGCAGCAGCCTCGACCATCTCTCTCTCTTTTTCAGTAACCAGAAAAGAAGTGTAGGGGGTGACGATTCCGTACTTCAGCCCCAATCTTTTCACCTCTTCCACAAGTTCTTCCTTCTCCCCTCCCAGACGAATCTCTTCCAGGAGGTAGCCGATTCTCCTCGTTGCCCAGAGGCGGGGTAGAAAACTGAAGGACGCATCTTTTGCCAGAGGCTGAGTTTTAAGGACAAACTTTTTTTCCTTTTTCTTCACCTTCCCCGTGAGAGAAACCGTTACCGGGCCATCTCCTCTGTACTTTCCGACGAGTATCAATTGCGAGCCCTTGAAGAGATCGGGCAAAAGGCGTGGATAAGAATGGCTGACATCTATACCTTTAAAGTTAACTTCCAGTTCGGCGAGAAGCGGTGAGGAAATCTTTTGGTAGTAATTTGAGACAGCAACTTCAAGGTTATCCCTCTCTCCTACATAAACCGATGTTCCCCGGCTATGGAGAGAAATCCTGTCCAGAAGCTCAGTGTTGACATCATATCCGACCCCGAAGACAAAAATCCGGGTGTTGAATTTGTTGGCTCTTTTTATGTTTTTCAGAATCTCTCCAGTATCTGTCACACCGGTTGTGGGACGACCGTCAGTCAGGAAAAGAATGTAATCAGGCCTTTCCCCTCCCTCTATCATCTGGAGCGCTCTGAGCAGGGCATCGTTGATGTTCGTTCCGCCTGAGTCTTCGATTTCTTTCACAAACTCAAGAGCTTTTTCCTTGTTTGCGGCAGTTGCTGGCACTGGTTCTTGAGAGAAGACATTGACGCCATCGTCAAAATCAATGACAGAAAACCTGTCGTTTCTCTCGAGATGATTGATGATGAAGCGCACTGCATCCCTCGCCTGTTCGATTTTCCTACCGCTCATGCTTCCTGAGCTGTCGAGCACAAAAACAAGGTCTTTGTTCATCACTTTCTCTTTCTCGCTTGTGTAAGGGGGAGAGGCAAGAAGCATGTAATAGCCGGTTTCAGCATCTTCCCAGTTGATAAAGGAGAGACCGACATCGCCTCTGGTGAGAGAATAATAGAGAATAAAGTCCTTTTCTGGCTTAACATTAAACTCCTCAAAGCTCACTCTGGCCTCCCTCTCTTTTTCTTTCCTGATTGAAACTTTGTGTGAAGGGGAGTAAATATTGGCAATCGGAAGGCTGGAATGAATTCTTAACGAGATGGTCACCTCTTTAATCGGACGGAGGGAAAATCTCTCTGTGTTGAGAGGATAGGTGTATTTGACGACGTTATTTTCTGCCTTGAGAAGTTGAGTGTATGTGAGCTGAATTCTCTTTTCTCCGTGTGCGGGTATGGGATAGACCCGCGCGCGGAACATGTTTCTTCCCATGTATTCGAGAAGTGCAGGGTCTTTCATCCGGCGCACAATATCTTCATAGATCTTGAGTGCCTTTTCCCTGTCAAGAATCTCTCCCTCCACTTTTTTATCGCCAATGTACATCGAGAATTCGGAAATGGCCGCATCCTCAGGAATGGGGAAGATGAAAATTCCCTCGATATCCCTGTCATGAGAATTCAGAAAAACCTGGTCGACAGAGGTTCTGGCCACCTGGTCATCAATTTCCACACTCACCCGGTGGTATTTTATGGTAAGGGGAGGAATTTTCTCTTCGGGTCTGGGGACAGGGATGATGAATCCATCAGCCATAAGTTCTGCTGTACTGAGATAAAAAAAAGGAAGAAAAAAGAGAATGAATAACACCCCTTTAATAACTTTATTTCCCATCAGTGCTCTCCTCTCTAGAATAATTCTTTCTCCACTCTCTAGAACACTTTTAATCCACCATTCGTTCCAAACCTTTTCCTTAATCTTTTCTCATTCTTCAGCCATAAGCGCTTTTATTTTTTCCTCTAGTTCCACAAAAGAGTCGACAACTTCGGAGGAAAGTGAAGAGTAATCTATCCCCTGGCGCCGGAGGAGGAAAATCCTTTTCACGCCTGCCTCTGCAGCCGCCTTAGCATCAAAATGAGAATCCCCCACAACACAGGCCTCCTCTTTCTCCACACCCAGCTTTTTTAGAGCAGCCAGCAGCGGTTCTGCAGAAGGCTTCCAGAGCCCGCTCTCACGGGAAATAACACATTCGAATTTCAGCTTGAACTTCCTGAGGAGGTAATCAACATTTTTTCTGGAATTATTCGTCACCAGTGCTTTTCTGATGGAATTTTTATCGAGAAAATCAAGAAAGCGAGCAACTCCCTCTTTAAGTATCGCTTTTCTTGTTGCTTGAGCCTCTATTTTTTCAAGAAGTTTCCACTTTCTCCCCCTCTCCGGCCCTGAAAGAGAAGCGAGATGGGAAAGAATCGGCTTTTCTCCTACTCCAAGCTTTCTCCTGATTTTCGGCCATTCATAGGGCACATCAACCAGGGTTCCGTCAAGGTCAAAAATGACTGCTTTCATATTTCCCGTGAAATTCAGCTGGATTGAAAGCCAATAAAAAAGCTACTTATATAGTAATATCATAATCAAGAAGGGTCAATTTTTATTTAACCTGAATTATTCAGGTTAATACAGAAAAAAGTTTGCGCCATGATTCATGTTTTGGTATAATGCGCACCTGAAATTTAAATCACATAAACTAATTCTCACAGGGAGGTAGTTAAATGGGTAAAGTTTTAGCTATCATCGGTGGAGTCATCGCCATGGCTGGTGGTGTCTATCTCGTCATCTTCCTCTGGTGGGAAGAATTCTATGAACTCATTTTCGGCTGTGTCCCTCCGATCCTCTTCTTCGGCGGTCTTATTGCTCTTATCGCAGGCATAAGCGGTATCAAGGATTCAATCAGGACCAAGAAACTTGAGCAGGAAGCGAAGAAGGAAGAAGAAAAGAAGGAGGAGAAGAAAGAGGAAGAGAAAAAAGAAGAATAAAAAAGGTCTTTAATTACCGTAAATATAGAAATCCGGTAAAAAAGGCTTATTTATTTTATTACTCTTAAGCCTTTAAAAGGGGAGAAGGTCACTTCCTCCAGGGAGTGATTTCTCCCATTTTTATTTTCCATAAAAAGAGCTGTTTTCGGCTCCGGCTCTCCCCAAAAATATCTTTTTCCGGTTGAATCTCGCACGGTCGCTTCGCCCCCTCTTCAGCCTCTGGATATCACGGAATTCGAGGGGCTTATCCAGGTAAATCATTTATTGACATCAATCTTGTATTTTGGTAATATGTAATTGAATTACAAATTACAATAGGAGGACAGAATGCCTGAAAAGCAGGGTAATGAATCAGAGAAAAAGAAGGGACCCAGAGCTTCAGCCCAGGTGAAATTGGACGAATTCGGCAAAGAGGTCGAAAAAATTGCTACCAGGACTGCAGAATCGATAAAGAAGGTTATTGACAAGGCTCTCTCTGCCAGAAACACAGTTCTCACCATTCGGGTTAATGATGAGTGTAATAAAAAACTAAGCATGCTTGTTGAGGCAGGACTCTTTAAGAGCCGCTCGGAAAGTGCTGCTTTCCTAATCCAGGAGGGAATAAAATCTCATGAAGCGCTTTTTTCAAAAATTACTGATAGAATGGAAAAAGTTGAAAAAATAAAGAGAGAGCTCAAGGACATAGTGCAAAAAGAAATGGGTGAGGAATCAGGAAAGTAAATCGAAAAAACGAGCATCACAAAAACGAAAAGACGGGGAGGTTTACTGTCTCAGGTAGCTTATGATAATATCTTTTTGTGGCTAAGCTGAGCAGCATATTTACTATTTTTGTCCTCTCTTCTCTGCTTACCACTTCTACCAAGGACATTGAGCGTGCTTTCCTCCAGAACAAGGCAGGAATGCTCTATCCCCTTCTTTCTTCATCCACTCTTCTTACTGTCAGCTTTCCCCAACCGATTGCTTTCTCGGACCAGATTTCTCGTCAACAGGCATTTTTTCTCCTGAAAAAAATCTTTTCAACCTATTCAACTTTTGAATTCTACTCCGAGATCGAGCCTCCGCTCTTCCTCGCTGGAAACAACTTTATTTTCAAAGCTCGCTGGTCTTTCATGAACAGGAAGAATAAAGACCAGTATGTTTTTCACATTTATTTTTATCTCAGGAATGAAAATCCTCATCTCAGAAACAGAGCTTCCCCTCAATCCGCCAGAGCAAAAAAAAGTAAAACAGGTAAAAGATGGAAAATTACTGAAATCAGAGCGGAAAGAATTTGAAAAGAATTAAAATGTTTTCCCGAAGGAGTACTCCCCTTTTCATCCTCTTCTTATTCTGCTTTTTCTCCTCTTTCATCTCGCTAGTTCTTTATCTTCTCATACCGGTTTTCACTTCGGCTGATTACTACCAGAAAAGCCTAAATCTGCTCAAAAAACAGTCCCGCGCCGTAAAAAATGAGTTTGCCCGCGTGCTTGATACAATAGAGGATAGAGAAAAAATATTTCTTACCTCAGAACTCCCGCAGGATAAACCCCAAATATTTGCCCTCCTCAAGAGCATTGAGCTTAATCCTGAGACCGAAGGCCTGGCTTACTTCTCCGAGAAAGGTAACCTGGAACTCTGGAGGGGAAAGGTCCTCGACCTGAAAATGAGTCTCGACGAGGAGGATGTTTTCACCATTTTCTCCAGACAGAATGCCTCCTCTCTCATAAAGCACAAAGCCTCGGTGTTTCTGGTTTCTCCCCTCTTCATAAATGACAATGGTTTCATAGCCTTTTTCAGGCTCCTTGCTTTCAGCCCTCAATTCAAGACCCGCCACCTGAAAGAATACCAGTTCCTGAAGCCGCGGTTGAGTAAAAACCTGCAGAATATCAGGTACTATGATTTCAAGGAAGACGTGTCTGTTTTCGAAAGATTTTTCCGCAAGCACGGTGATGAGTACATCGGGCAACCATCCCTCCAGAATGAGATTCAGACCATATTCTTTCCCCTCCGGAACAGGGCGGGCAGAATCGTTGCCGTAGCAGATCTCAGCTCTCCATCTCTCTCTTCATCCATCTCGGCCAGGAAAGAAAGCATGTTTTTTCTCTTCCATCTATTTTTTGGCATTTCTCTCATAATCCTGCTTCTCTACCTTGTAAAAACCTCATCTTACATCAAAACCCATCGAATTCTGCTCCTTTCCCTTATTGGACTCACCCTTGTTTTCCTCAGAATTATTCTTCTCTCTTTAAGCCAGCTCGAGAAAATAAAAACTCTCGATATCTTTTCTCCCTCTCTGGCAAGCTTTCTTCCTTTCACCGGCCTTACAAAATCTCCAGCTGATATCTTCTTCACCTTTTCATTGCTTTTTCTGATAATTCTCTGCTTCTTCCTCGGTCTGAAATACTATTTAAAAGAAAAAAAATCTGGATTTCCCTTCGTTTATTCTCTTTTTTTAAACGCTGCACTAATTTCAATTTCCATTTTTCTTTTTATTGCCTTTGAGAAAATCCTTCGGCTGCTCATTTTCAACTCTAGCTTAAACCTCCTCCGTTTCAACTTCACCCTTCCGGCTATACTTCTTCATTTGAGTGTTATTTCCCTGGCCAGCAGTTATTTCCTCCTTGTCTACCTTCTTTTCAGGATTTCATACCGCTTCACATCGCAGTTTTCGCTCCCTCTGGTTCTCATTTTTCTGGCTTCAGCGTGTTTGCCTGCTTTCTTCAGAGAAAAACCCCTTCTCCTCTTCGCTCTTATTCAATTTGTGGTCACTATCTCGCTCCTCTTTCTGGCCTATAACCACTCGCTCCTCAGAAAAAAGTTCATCCCTGTCACAGCGTTTATCCTCGCCTCCCTTGTCGTTTATATCAGCCTCAATCATTATTTATCCTTAAAATTGCGCTTTGTGATCGAGAGCTCCCTCAAGAATACGGTAACCTCCCAGAAAGAATGGGGGAAATTTATTGCTCAACAGACGCTAAATGAACTTGAAGAAAAGGCGAGTCTGATCACTTCCTATCTGCGCTCTCCAGAACTGCCTGATTTCGCTCAATCTCTGTGGAAAGAAACTCTACTCTCCAGGTTCAACTGGTATTCGAGCCTCGAAATCTGGGATTCTCGGGGAGAGACTATGTCCAGGTTTTCTCTCAATGTGCCCCGCCTCTACCCCCTGGCCCTATCCCAATCATCAAGTCAAGAGTGGCTCACCAGCTACCAGACTATACCATTCCTGGGAGAAGACAAGAATCTTCTCGTCAGCTTTAAAGACTGGTTTGAAAACGACGAATATCTGGGCAGGACGATACTCACTCTCTCCCTTGACTATGACATGCTTCCTTTTCTCTATTCAGCCCATCCTTATTTCGAGCTCATCAGGGTCACCACACTTCCCTCGCTCCATGAGCTTAACTTTGGTTTTGCTGTTTATGACACAGAAGGCAAACTCCTCTTCAATCCCAATAAAATTTCAAGGGGAATCGAACCACACCTTCTGGAGAGGATAAATTCCTCTCAAGCTGGCCTGTGGTCTTTCTTCCAGGATAAAGGGGAAAAATACAACTCTTATTATTTCAGTTCAGATAACAGAGTTTATGCCTTTTTCTACCCCAGAAAGAATATCATGAATTTCTCTTCTGAATTCCTGCGGCTTATTTTCCTTTACACGGCTTTCTTCCTTCTCTCTCTGCTGGCTACGGTCATTATCCTCGAGAAAAAGAGAATAAAAAATCCCTTTTGGTCTTTCTCTAGCCGCGTTTATGCCTCTTTTATTGCCGTAGCTATTATTCCTCTCCTCTTCTTTACCTTTTTCACCAGGAGTTTTTTCCAGCGCATCTTCTCCCAGCAGTTCATCCAGCAAGCTGAGGTACATGCCAATTTTGCCTACAGAATCATGGAGGATTTTACTCTCATGCAGGAGGAAGAGCAGTTGACTCCGGTGGCACCTCCTGAAGACCTCGTGCTCTGGATAAGTTCAGCCATATCAAACGATGTAAACTTCTACCAGGATGGAAGGCTCATTTCTTCAAGCCGAAGAGAATTCTTTGACGCCGGACTTCTGCCTGACCTCATCGACGGCGAAATTTACTACAAGATTCAATTCGAGAACAACCCCTTCTACACCCAGAAGCAGAAAATAGGAGATTACGCTTTCCATACACTCACCATTCCCTTTCGCTACCTCAACTCTCTCTTCCTCATCTCACTGCCTTTTCCCTTCGAGCAGCAGGAAATAGCCAATGCTTCTGAGGAGTTCATCGAATTCCTGGTCTTCATCTCCATCTTTTTTGTAGGACTGGTACTCGTTTTTGCCCGGGGAATAGGAGGCATGATAATATCTCCGATTAACAAACTTCTGAGAGGAACGAAAGAAGTAGGGCTCGGTAATCTCAAAGTCAAAATCGAACACAAGCCCAGGGATGAGATGAAGACCCTCATCGATGGATTTAACTCCATGATAAAGAACCTAAGGAGGCACCAGCAGGAACTGACTGACCTGAGTAAGAAAGTGGCCTGGGCTGAAATGGCCCGCCGCGTCGCCCATGAAATCAAAAACCCACTCACTCCTATCCAGCTTTCAGCCGAGCACCTGCTTAAAGTTCACTCAGATAAAAAAGGTGATCTTGACAAAACAATTCAGGAATCAGCCTCCTACATCATTAAAGAGGTAGAGCATCTGAGAAAGATTGCCCAGGAATTCCTTGATATTTCGCGGGAAAAATCGCTGGAGAAAAAACTCTTTGACCTGAAAGAACTTGTCAGAGAAACAATCTTGCCTTTCAAGCAGACCCTGCCCGAGAGAGTAACTTTCATTGAAAACTACAGAGGTGATGACTTTCACTACCGCGGCGATAAGGGAAAAATAAAGATAGCCCTGCGGAACATACTCATCAATGCCATTGAAGCTATCCGTAAACATGGAGAAATCCAGATAAGATTAGAAAAGGCAAAAGACTCATTCCTTCTTGAAGTCAGAGACACAGGCATCGGTATGGAAAAGGAGATGCAGAAAAGGATATTCGAGCCTTCCTTCTCCACCAAGGATGTGGGCACAGGTCTTGGTCTTCCGATTGCCAGAAAAATTATCGAAGACCATGGGGGAACGATAAAACTGACCAGCGAGCTGGGAAAAGGCACAAAAATTATGATAAAATTGCCCATCGCTCCAGACATCAATCCTTAATATTGAAGAAAACGATGACAAAAAAAGAAAGAAAAATTCTTCCTGAGCACAAAGCCGGGGCAGAGATGTCTGTCTCTGCCAGCACCCACCCTGACGAAGATGACCTCGAGGAGGCAAGAGCCTTTGCCGCCTGGATAACAACCCTCCATCAGCAGTGAAAGAGATATTTAAACTCCAGTCAAAAATGAGCGATACCAGAGATGCAGAAATCAGTCATTTTACATACACCATAAGAGCATACTCCCCACCTGACAGAGAAAAAGTCAGAGAAATATGCTGTGACACAGGCTATCTCGGCGAACCGATTGATGAGGTTTTTGAGGACAGAAAGTGGTTTGCTGACCTCAACATCAGTTATTACCTGAAGTATGAGCCAGAATCATGCTTTGTGGCCGAAGTTAACCAGGAAATCATCGGCTACATCACAGGCAGTAAGTACCCGCTCAAGCACGCTTTCACCTTTTACCTAAAAATAGCTGTTCCTCTTTTTCTCAAAGCTTTTGTGAAATGTGTCACATGTAGCTACAGTAAAAAAAGCAGAACTTACTTAAAGAAACTGGTCTTCAGAGGAAGCACTGAGAGGGCCAGAAGACCGAAAAGAACTGCCCATTTCCACATCAATGTCAGAGAGGGGTATAGGATGAAAGGAGTGGCCAAATCTCTGGTGAGGAGTCTCTTTCTTCATTTTCTGAACCACCACATTCACTCCGTACACGCAGAACTCTTCTATTCAGATAGAATACGCCCGGAAAGATTTTACCGGCATTACGGTTTTAAAATTTTCGATAAAAGACCGACTCTCATCCTGGAAAATAAGAAAGGGCCGCTTTACACCATGTCGCTTTTCATCGACCTTAAAGATGAGAGGGCAAAAAGCATCTGGAAGCTATGAAATACCTTGTGGTCTCAATTCACGATGCCGCTCCGCCTCACCTCGAGAGACTTAAGAAGCTTACTCAATGGCTGGACAGACATTCAGTCCGTCCCCGATGCATCAAGGTCATTCCCAATTTCCTGGGAAAGTGGAACATCCTTGGGCACAGCGAGTTCCTGGACTGGCTCCAATCAGAAAAGGAGAAAGGAAGTGAATTTATCCAGCACGGATTTCTGCACCTAAAGCTTAAAAAGGAGAAAGGACTGCGGTTTAGATTTCAGGAAAAGTTTATCACTCGTGACCAGGCTGAATTCCAGAACATGAGTTACAGCGAGGCAATGAATGCCCTTGGAGAAGGAAAGGAAATTCTCCTCAAGGCAGGATTGAGCTGCAGCGGTTTTACCTCTCCCACCTGGTTCCAGAGTAAAGCAGCCTTTGAGGCCATAAAAGACAGCGGCTACAGCTACTTCACATCCCACTCATTTTTATTTGACTGCAGGAAAGAAAAGTATTATTTTTCACTGGCCATGGGTTTTCAGGGAGTGAATCCTCTGCTAGAATATCTGGCTATGGCTGGAAACACCATCATGAGGCACACAGGACTTTTCTGCACTCCTCTCTCCAGACTAGTTCTCCATCCCCCATCTACTGATGGAAGCCGTCCTTTTCTCCAAGCACTCAAAGACATCCTTGCCCTCATGAAAAAGAGAGAGCTCGTTACTTACTCACAGTATCTCAAACTCATAACCTGAATCATTCATAAAAAATGCCGCCCATACTATTTAACCTAAATACAATCAAGAGGCTAGAACGATTCCTCAACTTATCACTGGTGATAAACTTTTTTTCTTTATTTTATCCATGATTGCCGGCATTTTTTCGCACTTCGGGCTAGAAAATGAGTAAGAAAATATCCATCATCATCCCCGCCTACAATGAAGAAAAATACCTTCTCAACACCCTGAAATCAATCGAAACTCAGGAGTTTAACCTTTCAGAGCTTGAAGTCATAGTGGTCGATAACGCTTCCACGGATAACACTGCCCAGGTCCACCGGTCCTTCTTCCAGAATAACTCAATCGAAAACCTCCTCGTCAGGGAGCCAATTCTTGGACCCGCCAGGGCAAAAAATACCGGTGCAGAAAAAGCACAAGGGGAAGTTCTTCTCTTTCTTGATGCAGACTCCTGGATGGTGCCCTCGACTTTGGAAAAAGTATGCGATGCCTATAAAAAAGGATGCAAGATGGGCACAATCTATGTTAAAGCTGACTCTTCTGACCTGGTGGCCATTTTCTTTTTCAACCTTATCAATTTTGGTAAAAACCTCTTTCACATTGCAGCAAACATGGGGTACTGTGAGAGGAATTTATTTTTCGAGGTGGGAGGATTTAAATCCGAAATTAAGCACGCCGAGGACTACGAATTTTTCACCAGAACAAAAAAACATCTGAGAAAAAAGGGAAAGTCATGGTGCATGATAAACGATGCTCACATCTACACCTCAACGAGACGGATGGAAAGAGCGCCTTTCAAACTGGGATATCTTCTTACCCTCCTTGAATGGGCATTTGGTGGGTTCCTGGGCCTGTATCGCTCAAGCTACAGGCTTTATCGTTGAAACTCGGAAATTTCTTTATCTTTTAACTCTGGCTATAATTTCCTCTGCTACTGTGTAAGGGTCTTTTTTTCTTCTGTAAATCTCGTTCACAAGCTCTTCTATCTCAGACTCATCCACACTGCTGTTAATGCGGCCCATTATTTCATCCCTTATGATGTCCTTCAGCATCCAGGAAATGAGCCTTTTCCTCCTTTTTTCCCTGAACACAGGGCCCTTAGCCTCCATAAATCTCTCGATTGCCCTTATCAGGTTCTCCACTCCCCTTCCTTCAGTGGCAACAGTGCGGATTACTTCTGGTATCTCTCTTTCTTTCATCCCTAACTCGAGCATTGCTCTCAACTGCCTCTCCATTTTTTCGGCTCCTGGCGAATCTGCTTTGTTGAGGACAAAAATATCTGCGATCTCCATGATTCCTGCCTTAAAGACCTGAATCTCATCACCTGCCCCGGGTATGAGGATGACAACTATGATGTCGGCAAACTTAACCACCTCAACCTCATCCTGACCCACACCCACTGTTTCAACCAGGATAAAATCTTTTCCCGAGGCTTCAAAAATAGCAATCGCTTCCCCTGTGGCTTTAGCCAGCCCACCGAGCTGTCCTCTGGTGGCCATGCTGCGGATAAAAACTTCAGAGTCAAGGCTGTGTCTCATCATCCTGATTCTGTCCCCCAGAATTGCCCCACCGCTAAAGGGACTGGTGGGGTCAACAGCCACAATTCCCACCTTCTTCTCCTTCTCCCTCAGCTTTTCCACCATACAATCAACCAGGGTACTTTTTCCTGAACCGGGCGAACCAGTAATGCCCACGATTATGGAGGATCCTGTGTAGGGATGGAGTGCTTTCATCATTTCCTGGGCCATCTTACCGTCGTTTTCGACAACAGAAATGGCTCTGGCCACGGCCCTCATATTTCCCTTGATTACTCCTTCAACGATACTCTTCATCTATATCAAAGTTCTTCGAGCACCTTATGGGCAATAATCCATCTCTGGATTTCAGATGTTCCCTCTCCGATGGTTGCCAGTTTACAGTCGCGGTAAAACTTTTCCACTGGAAAATCCTTTGTAAAACCATAGCCGCCGAAAATCTGGACAGCATTTGAAGAAGCTCTGACGGCCAGTTCAGAGGCGTATAGTTTGGCCATAGCAGATTCTTTAGGAATCTTCTTTCCCCGATCCTCGAGGAAAGCAGCTCGATAAGTTAAAAGCCGAGCAGCCTCAAGCTCTGTAAACCCGTCAGCGAGCATCCACTGAATTGCCTGGAAGTTGGCGATAGGCTGGTTGAACTGAATCCTTTCTTTGGCATACTTAAGGCTCTCTTCAAGAGCACCACAGGCAATTCCCAGGGAAAAACCAGCTATGCTCACCCTCCCTCCATCAAGAATTGTCATCGCAGCTCGATAGCCTGTGCCCTCCTCGCCCAGCATGTTTTCCTGGGGTACTTTCACATCTTCAAAAATGAGCTCAGATGTATCGGCAGCTCTTATTCCCAGTTTGTCCTCCTTTTTCCCTGCCCTGAATCCTTCCATTCCTTTCTCTAGGATAAAAGCAGAGATACCTTTCCTCCCTTTCTCCGGGTCAGTGACAGCCATGACGACCGCGATTTCTGCCACTGAGCCGTTGGTGATGAAAATCTTGGAACCGTTAAGCACCCAGTTGTCTCCTTTCTTTACAGCTCTGGTTTTAATCGCAGCAGCATCTGAGCCTGCACCGGGTTCGGTCAGCCCCCAGGCACCGAGGGTTTGACCTGAGGCGAGTCTGGCCAGATACTTTCTTTTCTGCTCCTCATTGCCAAAAAGGTTGATGTGGTTTGAACAGAGGGAGTTGTGGGCAGCCACCACCAATCCAACCGACGGGTCTACTTTAGAGATTTCTTCAAGAATTATGACATAGTCGACATTGGAATTGCCAGCTCCTGAATATTCAGGAGGGATAACAATCCCCAGAAGACCCATCTCGCCCAGTTTCCTGGTGAGTTCTTCTGGCCACTTCCCCTTCTCGTCGTATTCTTTTATCAGGGGTCTGATCTCCTTTTGGGCAAAATTACGCACCGATTCTCTAAGCATTTCCTGTTCTGGGGTGAATGAAAAGTCCATTGATTCTCCTTTGATATTAAAAATCAGAATAAAAAAACATTAAATGAATGAATAAGCATTTCTCTATCATCTTACTTTTATCAAAAGGGAGAATCAAGCTTATTTGACTTTGCTCCCTTAAATGTTTTAAATTCAGGTTATGCTTCAAGGAATCATTAAGATTGCTTTCTATGTCCTGATTGCCTACATTGTTCTTATTATCTATCGTTTCTTTAAATCACTGCTCAGAGCAAGAAACCCGCAAGGCACAGCTGGCCACGATTCGCGCCTGATGGTTAAAGACGAGTACTGCAACACCTATCTGCCAAGGGAAGAAGCTCTCCGGGAAGTAATAGACGGTAAGGAATATTTCTTCTGTTCTCCTGAATGCCGCCACAAATTCCTTGAAAAATTGGGGACATGATACCCATTTCCTAATTTTTTCAAGATAAGGAAAAGGAGAAGAGTGCGTCTCATAAACAAAAAAACGAAAATTAAGGAGCCATGCTCCAGGCATCGATGGTTACAGTCTCTTCCAGGCTTAGCTGCTCGTGTTCGTAATTAGCGGGAACAACGTACGATTCACCCTCCTCAACGATAATTCCCTCGCCGTTAACTATCACTTTCTGCTTTCCTTTAAGCAGGGTTGTGACCTGTTCGTAAGAATGTTTATGAGGCGGGACTTTTGAATCTTTCTCGTACTCAAACCTGGCCATGAGCACATCTTTTCCGCAGGCAAGAGTCTTTCTCACAACTCCCTTAAACACATTGAATACCTTCTGCTCATTCCTACTGATTTTTATCATTGCTTTACTCCTCTTTCGAATTTACCACATGAGAAATGACACCCGCGAACGATGAAAATGAGATTGCCACGCTCCTTAAGCTCGCTCGCAAGAGGGGATTGCCGCGCTCCCTCCACTCACTGACAATGACATCTCGCATTTTCGCTCCAACCTTACCAGGTGATTCTGAAATCAGTGAATTCGCCCTTGTAATCTTCCCATTGGACATCCACTTCCCTGACAGAAGCAAACGGAGGTCCTTCTTTCAACCTGGCAATCAATTTCTCGATGCTTTCTTTATCACCCTCGGCTAAAACTTCAACCCTTCCGTCCCTCAGGTTCCTCACCCATCCTTTTACTCCGAGAGAAGATGCCCACCTCTGGGTATGGTCCCGGAAAAAAACTCCCTGCACTCTTCCTGAAATGATGATATGGGCTCTCCCTTTCATTTCAGTTTTCATATATTAGCACAATCCTTTCTCGTCGTAAACGATAAAGTAAACATCGTAAGCATCTTTTTTTCCGTGATAATCGGAGAAAGAAAAGGAGAAAGGGGACGGGCCGCAGCAATTTATTTATAATCAACAGATTACGTAATATTTTACCCCTAAAAAAGGCCTTAGAGGCGATTTTTAAGGGCAAA
>JBHIDX010000029.1:0-25858 GCA_046760305.1 Candidatus Aminicenantales bacterium | reverse complement strand
AGCGAGAGACTGAAAATCTCTGCGTCGGCGGTTCGATTCCGTCCCTCGCCACTCTCCTTTTCCCCACTTATCACATTTAAATATAATGAACTATGTGCAATATTCAGACTCTTAATCAGGCTTTTATCCCCTCATCTGGGAAAACCTTCAATTTATGAATAATGCAGACTAAAAGTGCGATTTTGAGATGTTTTCAGCAGAATAGTCAAACGCTAGCCGCTTTTATTCAATAAAGATTTGAGGAGCTTTCTGAGCTCGTCCTTAAATTCAGGTCGTTTGAGTGCGAGAGAGATTGTGGCTTCGAGAAATCCCATTTTATTCCCGCCATCATAGCGTATTCCCTCGAAAAGAAGACCATAAACAGGCCTTGTCTGCGAGAGAATCTTTATGGCATCGGTTATCTGAATCTCACCCCTCTGGTCAGAGGGAGTCTTTTTTATCGCCTCAAATATCTCGGGCACGAAGATGTAGCGGCCAAGAATGCCCAAGTCTGAAAATGCTTTTTCCGGACCGGGTTTTTCTACAAGGTCGAGCACTTCGAAAACTCTTTCTGATACCTGCCTAGGCTTGATGATGCCGTATTTATTTGTGCCCTCCTTATCCACCCGGCCGAGAACAATAACTGTTTCCTTAAATTCGCTGAAAACATCCATAAGTTGTTTTATGCAGGGAACGGGACAGTCGAAGATGTCATCAGGAAGGAGGGCAGCAAAAGGTTCTCGACCCACGTAATCTTCGGCCATGAGGATGGCGTGTCCGAGCCCGAGCGCCATCTTCTGTCTGATATAGAAAAATTCTCCAAAGTCGGAAACTCGTCTCACTTCCTCCAGCATCTCATTTTTCCCTTTCTCCCGAAGAAAATGCTCGAGCTCCGGGCTGCGGTCAAAATAGTCTTCTATGGCTGATTTTCCTCTCCCGGTGATAATGGCGAATTTCGAAATCCCTGCTTCGAGGGCCTCCTCCACGCTGTAGTGGATAAGAGGTTTATCCACCACCGGGATCATTTCTTTTGGCTGCGATTTGGTAGCTGGAAGAAACCTTGTTCCGAATCCGGCTGCAGGAATTACTGCTTTTCGTACCGACATATCTCCTCCTTGCCCGGTTTTATACCAACACAAACGCAATTAACGATGCTGCATGTGAGCTTAGCCAAACAATCCCATCATATCTGCCATTGGGTAGACACCAGCACCTCACTTAATGCAAAGGATTGCTTCGTCACTTCGTTCCTCGCAATAACACTTCATTCGATGCGATTGTATTAGTCTAAACTGAGATTTAAAGGATAAAATTCAAGAAATCACAGTTATAAAAATTTATTCCCTAAAATGAGGATTGAAAACATTGAGCACTGAGCTTCTCGTCTGAGAAGCTTAGTGCTCTTTTAAATAAATCCTTACCTAACCTGAACTCAGAAAAGAATGCTGATGGAAATGTTGGGTGCATAAATGGTCATGTTGTAGATTCCAGGCATAGCCAGTATCTCGGCTAAACTGATGTTTCTCTCCTGACCCATCAGATATTCAAACCCGAAATCAATCTGGAGACCATCGAGGGAAAAACCAAAGCCGAAAGTGATGACGTGGAAATTATAGCTCGGGAGGAGGATATTCATCGTAGCATCAGGAGCAGGTGTCTGGTCGTAGTAGTAGCCGGCGCGGAGAGCAAAGGAGTTAAATCTGTACTCACCTCCGAACCTCAACTGCCAGGCATCTTTCCAGTTCATGTGGATTTCATCATCTCCACTCTGGTCCATCATCGCTGCCCAACCCGGGTCGTTGAAGGTAGTATGAATGGTCTCAATCTGCTTCCAGTTGGTGTACTGGGCATCAGCGGTGAAAGTCAGGTTTTGGGTGGGAGAGAAGGCAAGCCCTACTCCAAAAAACATCGGCCAGGTAATATCTCTATCATAGGTGGAGGTTGTGTTCAGACCCAGAAGACCTAGGTTATCGATACTCGACTCTCCGCTGAACCTCACTTTGGAAGCAGTTTTGAAAGTGGCACCAAGGCTTAATGCATTACTGGGCTTGATGAGGATTCCGACCGTGGCCCCGTAGCCCCAGCCTGTTGATTCGTCCGTATACTGTCCGAGGTCGATAAACTGATCTGGGGCAACTTCGACTGCGCTGGCCCATCTTTCCAGGTTGAACATGCCGTAGTTTACGTTCAGCGTTGCTCCAGCCATAAAAGCTTCACCCAGTTTGAAGGCAATAGCTGGAGAGATGGAAACAACAGCCACTTTGCTTGTCCACTCGTAAGGTTGGAGGAAAGGAGCGGTAAGAGTAACTAGGTCGTTTGCATCCCAGGCAGCACCAAGTCCTGACGGAGTGTAAGCACCGATACCAGCCACGATGTTCTCACCGATGGGGAAATAAAAGGCAGCCATTCCGGCAAAATAGTGCTTGGTCGGCATTTTGGCGTTGATAAGAGCCAGGTCGAACTGATAGCTTCCCTGAGGAATTATGTCCGTGGCATAGAAACCGAAATATGTCTTGCTGAATTGGGCAATTCCTGCAGGATTCCAGAATATGGCTGTGAAATCATCCGCCAATCCGATGTAGGCTCCGCCCATAGCTGAGGCTCTGGCTCCCATGCCGTTCAGATTTAGCCCGTTGGCATAGGTAAGAGTGCTCAGGAGCGGAAGGATAAGTAGCACAGTAAGCAAAGATTTTGCTTTTTTCATGCTTCACCTCCTTGTGATTTTAAAGTTTTTACACCATTCTTTCTAGATTTGTCAACTAAAATTTCCCTCAATCAAAAAGCGGTCAGGTCACACTCTGGACTTCTTTTATATCAGGAACTCTTTTCTTTAAATACTGCGTAATTCCCTGGGTAAGAGTCATCTCTCGCATCGGACAACCCTGGCAAGCTCCCAGAAGTCTAACTTTAACAATACCATCCTCAGTGACCTCCACCAGCTCTATATCTCCTCCATCAGCTTTGAGGTTCGGTCGTATCTCTTCGATGGCCTTCTCAACTTTTTCCCTCATCATTAACTCCTTTTTATTTTTTCTTAAAAACAATCTCTTTCTCGCTGTTTACATCCACAAAGACAGCATCGCCCTCCCTGTACTCTCCCTCGAGGATTTTGAGCGCCAGGGGATTCTGGATGTCTCGCTGTATGGTTCTCTTCAATGGCCTTGCCCCGTAAACAAGATCATAGCCTCTCTGTGCAAGAACCTTCTTTGCCCTGTTACTCAGTTCAAGTTTAAGTTTCTTTTCCTCAAGACGCTCTCTGAGCTCCTCTATTTGGAGGTCGACTATCCTGAGAATTGTCTCCGGAGAAAGCGGCTTAAAAAATATTATCTCATCAATCCGGTTAAGGAACTCCGGCCTGAAATGGGCATCGAGAATCTCTCTTACTCTCTTTTCCATTTCTTCCTCGTTGTGACTGAGTTCCTTTATCACCTGACTTCCCAGGTTTGAGGTCATGATAATGATTGTATTTCTGAAATCGACAGTTCTTCCCCTTCCGTCGGTCAACCTCCCATCATCCAAAATCTGGAGGAGGATGTTGAAGACATCACCATGCGCTTTCTCAATTTCATCGAGAAGAATGATTGAATACGGCCTTCTTTTTATGGCTTCGGTCAGCTGGCCTCCTTCCTCGTAGCCAACATAGCCCGGAGGTGCTCCAATAAGGCGAGAGACAGTGTGTTTTTCCATGTACTCAGACATATCTAGCCTGACCATGGCTCTTTCATCATCGAACAGGAACTCCGCCAGGGAACGGGCAAGTTCAGTCTTTCCCACTCCGGTTGGTCCGAGAAAAATGAAGGAACCCAGCGGCCGGGAAGAATCCTGGATTCCGGCCCTAGCTCGGCGTATGGTATCCGAAACGATTCTCAGGGCATGATCCTGGCCAACAACTCTCTTACGCAGGTTCGATTCCATCTTGATCAGCTTTTCAACTTCTCCCTCCAGCATCTTGGAGACAGGGATTCCTGTCCACTTGGAAACAATTTCGGTCACATCCTCCTCGTCCACTTCCTCCTTGAGCATCTTTTCTTTTTTCTGGATAGCAGACAGCTCTTTTGATTTCTCCTCAATCTTTTTCTCAAGGCTCATCAGCTTTCCGTAGCGAATCTCAGCCACCTTCTCCAGCTCTCCCCGCCTTTCGGCATTCTGCTCTTCGATTTTCAGGGTATCAACTTCTTCTTTCAGTCTGTTAATCTCATCTATGAGCTCCTTTTCTCTTTTCCAGTGAGCTTTAAGTGAAGTGCTCTGTTCTTTAAGCTCGGCCAGCTCTCTGTTTAGCCTCTCCAGCTTTTCGGCAGCGCTCTTATCCTTCTCTTTTTTTAGCGCCTGTTTCTCAATCTCGAGCTGAGTAATTTTCCTTTCCAGCTCATCAATTTCCTCAGGCATGCTGTCAATCTCTATTCTGATACGAGAAGCTGCCTCATCGATGAGGTCAATTGCCTTATCAGGCAGGAAGCGGTCAGTGATGTATCTGTTGGAAAGAGTGGCTGCTGCCACGAGCGCCGAATCTTTAATCTTCACTCCGTGGTGAACTTCGTACTTCTCCTTGAGCCCTCTCAGAATGGATATCGTATCTTCAACCGAAGGTTCTCTTACATAAACCTGTTGAAATCTTCTTTCCAGAGCGGCATCTTTCTCTATGTACTTCTGGTATTCGTTGAGAGTTGTGGCTCCCACGCAGCGAAGCTCTCCTCTTGCCAGGGATGGTTTGAGCATATTTGAGGCATCCACAGCTCCTTCTGCAGCCCCGGCACCGATAATGGTGTGCAGCTCATCTATGAAGAGAATAATTTCTCCTTCTGCTTCCTTTATTTCCCTCAGCACAGCTTTTAACCTGTCCTCGAATTCTCCTCTGTATTTTGTGCCCGCAATAAGAGAACCGATGTCCAGGGCAACAATCCTCTTTTTCTTGAGAGATTGAGGCACATCTCCATTAGCAATCCTCTGGGCGAGGCCTTCGACAATAGCTGTTTTCCCTACCCCTGCTTCCCCGATTAAGACAGGATTATTCTTTGTCCTCCTGGAAAGGACCTGAATCAACCTTCTTATCTCGTCTTCGCGACCGATAACCGGGTCAAGCTTTCCCTGCCTGGCAAGCTCTGTTAGGTCGCGCGCATAACGCTTTAACACCTGGTATTTCCCCTCCGGCTCAGGATCAGTAATTCTCTGAGTACCCCGTATCTCCTTGATGGCTTTTAAAACTGCTTCTTCGGAGACACTGTTCCGCTTTAATATCCTCGAAGCTTCACTCTCGCTTTTGAGTATGGCCAGGAAAATATGTTCGGTTGAGATGTACTCATCCTTTAGCTTATCGGCTTCCTTCTGAGCTTTATTGAGAACCTCCCTCAGCGAAGTTGAAAGATAGACCTCTCCTCCCTCAACCCGGGGGAGAGTATCCAGATATTCCTCAAGCTCGGTCTTAATTTTATGGACATTCACTCCAACCTTGGCCAGAACTTCACTCACTATGTTTTCTTCCTGGTTTAAAAAGCTCCAGAGAATATGTTCCGGTCGCAGCTCCTGGTGACCCTTCTCTTCAGCTCTGGCTTGAGCGAGCTGAAACGCCTGCTGGGACATCAATGTCAATCTCTCCCATCTCATCTCAGTTCTCCTTTATTCTTCCATCTTACATTAAAATATTCCTCCTCCTTTATGTCAAGAAAATGAAGCACTTACAAATTTTTAACTTTTCTCTTGACAATTTAAAAAAAATTGTTATTTTTCTTTTTGGAGCTACAAATGGAAGAAATAGAAATCTCAAGCTGGCTAACACTGGATGCTATAAAAAAAGAAGCAGAAATCGTGGAAACTGTCGGAAATCTCCAGACCGGCCATTATATGGCTGTCTTCTGCAAGGTAGAAGACGACTTTCTCGAGCTTTGCTACAGCGATACTTCTTCAAACTACTTGAGGCGATACGAAGATAAAGAAGAATTTGAGCTTGCTATTGAGCAGCGAAAGGAAGAAGAAGGCGAAGCTCCTTATGATGAAAACCACAACTTCGAAGAGAATTTTGAGGAAGAAGACAGGCTTAACGATTACGAGGACGAGATATAATTCTTCCCTTACCTATCCTGAACTATTCATAGCTTTTCCTCCTTTATCTTCATCTGGATTTTATGGAGAAGATTAAGAGCTTCAAGCGGAGAAAGGGCAGAAAGTTCATAATTCTTTATCTCTTCTTTGAGTTCTTCCAGTAATTCACGCTCCCTTTCCTCTCGAAAGAGAAGAAGCTGGGCTTTATTCCTCTTTTTTGAGCGGCGGTAAGCCATCCTCGGCAGGCCAGAATTGTCGAGTTCCTGTTTCTCGAGGTTGAAGAGAATCTCCCGTGCTCTCTCCACTATCTGGCCTGGAATTCCTGCCAGCTTGGCCACATGAATACCATAGCTTCGGTCCGAAGGACCGGGAAGAATTTTCCTGAGGAAAACTATATCATCTTTCATCTCTTTGACAGAAAGATGCATGTTTTTCACTCTTTCCTGTGTCAAGGCCAGCTCAGTAAGCTCGTGGTAATGAGTGGCAAAAAGAGTTTTTGGCCTCATCCCTTCCTTCTGGCTTAGGTACTCAGCCACAGCCCAGGCAATACTGATACCGTCAAAAGTGCTTGTGCCTCGGCCAATCTCGTCCATGAGAATAAGACTGCGGGAAGATGCATTATGCAGTAAATTGGCTGTTTCCAGCATCTCGACCATGAATGTCGACTGACCAGCGCTCAGATAATCCATGGCTCCGATACGGGTGAAAATCCGATCAACTACGCCGATGCCAGCCTTTTTAGCGGGCACAAAAGAACCCATCTGAGCCATAATGCAGATAAGAGCAACCTGCCTCAGGTAGGTCGATTTTCCTCCCATATTAGGTCCGGTAACGATGAGAAGCTGGTTTTCATCCCTATCTAGAAAAGTATCGTTGGGAATAAAAGGCTCTTCCTGTGTGGCTTCTATAACAGGATGCCGCCCTTCACAAATCTCAATTTTCTCTCCTTCATTCACCACAGGACGACAGTAATTGCGCTCTACGGCAAGTTCTGAGAGAGCGGCAATGGCGTCGAGGGTGGCGAGGTGATGAGCTATCTTCTGCAGTCTTTTTGTCTCAAGAGAAACCTTATCTCTAACTTCGAGGAAGAGGGAATATTCAAGCTCGGCAATCTTCTCCTCTGCCCTCAGCACTTTTTCCTCATACTCCTTGAGTTCAGGAGTTATGAAGCGTTCTGAATTGGAAAGAGTCTGTTTTCTTATGTAATCCTCGGGAACAAGAGAGAGGTTTGGTCTGGTGACTTCAATGTAATAGCCAAAAACCCTGTTATAGCGGACTTTAAGCGAAGAAATACCTGTTCTTCTCCTCTCTTTCTCCTCGAGCTGTGAGATAAAACTCTTTCCCGAACGGCTCAGCTTTCGAAGTTCATCAAGTTCTCTGTTATAACCCTCCTTTATTATTCCTCCTTCAGTGAGGAGAAATGGGGGCTCATCACGAATTGAACTTTCAACCAAGTTCGAAATGTCTTCAGCGTTATCCCAGTTCTTGTAAATTTCTCTGATAAGCGGAGAAGAAAAGTTTCCCAACAGACTCTTTATCTCAGGAAGAGGTAGGAGTGACTTCTTGAGTGAAATCAAATCCTTTGCATGAGCTACAGAAAGAGAGATTTTTCCTGAAATTCGCTCCAGGTCGTGTATTCCTTTTAATCTGTCTTTTAATTCCTTGCGTTCTATGGTTGCTTTGGCTAGCTCTTCAACTGATTCCAGACGGTTGTTAATCTTCGAGCATTCGAGAAGGGGCTGGAGAAGCCAGGTGCGCAGCAACCTACCCCCCATCGAAGTTAGTGTATAATCAATTACATCAAGCAAAGAATTTTTAAGACTTCCATCTCTTAGATTTCGAACCAGCTCCAGGTTTTTTACAGTGGTTGAATCAAGAATCATGTATTCGTTCGAGCCGAGGTGCGATATCTTGGTAAGGAGAGAAAGGGAATCCTTCCGCACCTTTTTCAAGTAACGAAGGAGGGCTCCTGCGGCAGAAACTGCCAACTGTTTGTCTACTAGACCAAAACCGTCTAAAGAATTTACTTTGAAGTGTTCGATAAGCTCATTCTTTGCCTGGAGAAAGTCGAATGACCAGGCTTCAACAGGACTTTTCAGAACCGAACTGAGGCTGTTTTCCCGCACAAGCTCATCGATTAGCTCTTCATCTTCTTCGGGAAAAACAAGTTCCTTGGGCGAAAAGCGGAAAAGCTCATCGCCAAGTTCTCTCCTTTGAGCTGAATCTCTTTGAGCGGTTTTCATTTCCCCTGCACTTAGGTCCATGAAAGCCAATCCCCATCCTTGTCCTTTCAGATAGAGACTGGCAATAAAATTACTCTCTTTTGCCTCATCAATATCTACTTCTACCGCTGTCCCGGGTGTGAGTACTTTGACCACGTCCCGCTTGACCACGCCCCTGGCTGTTTTCGGGTCTTCAACCTGTTCGCAGATGGCTACTTTAAACCCTCGCTTGAGGAGTTTGGCAAGGTAGGAATTGGCTGCGTGGTAGGGAACTCCGCACATCGGAACTTTTTGGCGGGAAGTGAGGGCAATTTCCAGGATGGAGGAGGCAATTTTGGCATCCTCATAGAAAAGCTCGTAAAAGTCACCCAGGCGGAAAAAGAGGAGAGCATCCTGGTAATTTTTTTTAATGCGGAAGTACTGCTCCATCATCGGGGTAGTGGAATTGTCTCTGGCCATGGTGCTTGCTAACTCTTCCTAACTATACATTCAGCCTTTAGATATTTCAAGCTCAGAACCATCACCAAGGATGAGGTAGAATTTGACTCTTAACCATCTCTCACAACTCGTACTCCTAAGCAGAAAAAACTCCGCATCCAACCTGGATTGACAATCGGTAAGAGCTGGTGTATATCTGCATTTAATGAATATTCCCAACCTTCTTTCTCTACTCAGAATTTTTTTCATCCCCCTTCTTGTTGTTGTCCTCCTCACACCGTTCAGGGGACAGGAACTTGCTGGCCTTGCCATCTTCCTCTTGGCCACCGTCACCGATTCCCTGGATGGTTTCTGGGCCAGGAGAAGGAAACAGATCACTGTCCTGGGTCAGCTGCTCGACCCGGTAGCAGATAAACTTCTTACCGCCTCAGCCTTCATCTGCTTTGTTGAGCGCGGAGATGTGACTTCATGGATGGTAGTCATCATTGTTGGGAGAGAAATTGCTGTCACCGGCTTCAGGGCCGTTGCTTCTTCTAAAGGAATCACAATCCAGGCTTCAGCCTTGGGCAAGATAAAAATGTTCCTCGAAACTGTCACCATCTGCCTTCTGATTGGAGGGGGGAAATATCTGGGGAAATTTTATTTTCTGACGAGGATTGGACTATGGCTGGTTATCGTTGCAGCTGTCGTATCAGCAGCAGAGTACATCATCAAGTTTGGCCCCCGCATTCTCTCAGATAAGTCCTGAAAGGCTCTCCTGAGCCTGTCTGAGCGAGGCCAGATCGCCCACACTCAAAACAGAAATATCTGCAGAAAGATTCTTTCCTATCCTTCTGGCAAGTCCGCTCAGCACCCTTCCCCTTCCCATTTCTACAAAAGCGAATATCCCTCTCTTGATAAGTATCTCCATCGTCTTATACCATAGAACAGGTCGGCTCACTTGACGTTTCAGAGCCTCTCTGGCTTCATCTCCTCTGTTAATTATTTTGGCATCCACGTTGCTGACTATCGGAAACTCAAGGTCGTTAAACTCAACTTTATCCAGTTCCCTTGAGAGTTTTTCCTCGGCTCCCTTCATAAGTCTGCAGTGAAAAGGAGCACTCACAGAAAGAAGAACAGCCCGCGGAGGGTTTAAAATCTTGAGCGCTCTCTCCACATCCCCTTTGTAACCGGAAATAACAATCTGTTCATGACTATTCCAGTTGGCAATCTCTACCACTCCATCGCTTACCTCAAGGAGGCCCTTCTCGACTTCAGTGTAACTTAGGCCGAGAACTGCAGCCATTGCTCCTTGGCCCACAGGGACACCTTCCTGCATGAACTTTCCTCTTTTGTGGACGATAACAACCGCATCCTCAAAACTAAGAGCTCCAGCAGCTACGAGAGCCGAATACTCTCCGATGCTGTGCCCAGCAGCAATTTCCGGTTTTTCTCCGAGAAGCGAGAACGCTGTATAACTCACGGTAAGGATTGCAGGCTGTGTTATTTCAGTCAGCCTGAGCTTTTCTTCCGGTCCCTCAAAACAGATCTGAGAAAGGCTAAATCCTAGTGCTTTATCAGCCAGGTTAAAAATCTCTCTGGCTCGAGCTGAGCTCTGGTAGAAATCCCTTCCCATGCCTACAGCCTGTGAACCCTGTCCTGGAAACAGAAAGGCAAGCTTATTCATAGCTGCTCCATTCTTCTCCTCTCTTTATCTCCATGATAGATTCAAACTTTATCTCTATTTCTGCCTGCTGCTTGAGGCTTGAAATCCACCTCTCAATCTGCTTTCTCTTTTTCTCCTCCTTAACCCTAGCTTCAATTTCAGCTAGCATCTCCGTTAAAGGCCTGGGAACTTCTCCTCTTTTTTCCTGCTGAGGAAGGTAAACGTCACTGTAGTAAGCTTCGATTTCTTCCAGGCTCACAGCAATACCCTTCTCGAACTTTCTGGAGATAATTTTTTGAAAAATAATCTTCCTCACCAGAAAGACCTGGAAGTCAGCAAGACTGAGGTCAAAAATCCTCAACTTCTTCTCAAACTCATCATGGCCAAATCTTCTCATCACGCTGGTAAGAGCCTTGTCAAGTTCACTCTCTTCAACAGAGATATTCTCACTCTCCGCCTCAAGAACAACTTCCTGGTCAACTATCCTCTGAAGCACAAAAAGCAGAGGATTTTCTGCCTTCTTCTCTGATTGTTGTTCGAAAAGGCCAAAAGCGTATGCTACCTGGAGGTCTGTAAGAGTGATTACTCTTTCATTGACCACAGCCACAATCCGGTTCACCACTTCCCCTGCTGAGTTCTGGGCGTAGCAAACCATCCAGGAAAAAATAAAAATGGCAAAAAGGAGAAGTCTTTCTTTAAAATACATTCCCGATAGTGATGAAGACTAGAATTTTTCCTTTCCGCTCCGGGTTGCTCAAATTCACCCCAAAATCGAGCCTCACAGGCCCCAGAGGAGTTCTGTATCTTATCCCTGCACCGAGAGCATGTTGAATGAAAGAAATAGAAATGTCCCTTATCTCTGGAAAAACATTTCCCATATCATAAAAGAATGCTCCAAAAAGGTCTCGGTATTTAGAACTCAGAGGGAAAACTAGTTCAAAATTGGCCAGAACAAGAGCCTTACCTCCTCGGGGCATATCAGATTGAGGGTCTCTGGGACCGAGCATGTCAAATGTCTCTCCCCGAAATGAATTGCTCCCTCCCGCAAAAAATCTCTCGTGGATGGGGACCTTCCCGGTTGCCAAACCCAGACGGAAAGTGGCGCTCATTGAAATCCGAGAAAGGAGAGGGAGAAAATGCTGGAACTTCAAAAAATTTTTCAGATAATCAGATTGAGCGCCAAAAAGGGGATAAGCCCATTCTGCTACCAGGCTCAGAAAAGAACCCTTCTCTGGATTAAAAGGGTCATCCCTTCTATCCCAGATGAAGCTTCCGGAGAGAGAAAAAGCAGAGAAAGGAGAATGCTGACGGTCCACTTTTGATTCCGAAATCTGAAGATTGAGAAGATTTGTTCTCACCCACCTGGTGGTGGTGATTAACACCAGATTTTCAGCAGTATTCCTGATGGCTGTCAGGCTGGCACCCCTTCGCTCGTAAGTAAAGCTTGTCCTGACTTCATTTTCAATCCAAGCATTCAGGTAAGTCTGCCATGGAAGCCCAAAAAAATAGGGCTGTTCCCAGGAAAGAACAACCCGCTTCTCCCTGGTACTCAACTGTCCTACCAGGCTGAGCTGAGAACCAGAGCCGAGAACATTGCTCCTTATGTATTCTGCCGTAGCGCGTGGTCTGATAACACTGTTCCAGATGGCGAAAGAGTATGGTTCGCTCATTGTCTCAAGTCCGAGACCAAGCCCTATGTAGTTTCTTTGCCCTTCTCTAACACTGATAACAAGGTTCTCTTTCTGAGAACCTAACGGAACCTCCTCGATTCTGAGTTCGGAGAAGATACCAAGCCTCTCCAGCCTCCTTTTGGTGTCCAGGATTTTATCTAGAGAAGCGTAATCTCCCTCCTTAATCCTCATCTCCCTGAGGATTGTTCTTCTCTTAGTGACAATATTCCCGGTGATAATTATTTTTTCTATCTTTACCCTTTCTCCCTCTGTGACAGAAAACCTGACAGAGACAAGATTGCCCAGCATCTTTTCTGTTCTGGCTGTCACCTCTGTTCCCCTGAATCCTTGATTGAAGTAAAAATTTTCAAGCTTCTCTTCGTCCTTGTTCACAGTGGCCTGAAAGAAAGGACCTCCTACTCTGGTTTCGATTCGCCCCAGGAGTTCATCTTCATCGAAGAGATCGTTGCCTTCAATCGCTATGTTTCCGATTTTCTCCTGCACCCCTTCTTCTATAGAAAAAATGGCTTTCACACTTCTTCCTTTCTTCTCAAAGTTCAAATCAACTCTTGTCTGGGGAAAGCCATGAGTTTTGTAAAGAGCCTCGATTTCCCTGGGAAGCTCAAAAATTCTCTCTCCTCCTACCCAACTCAGGAAAGGCATTTTTTTCCGTACCTCAAGTTCTTTCTTGAGCTCAGAAGGAGAAAAATAGTTCAATCCTTTGAATTCAATGTCTTTTATCCTGTATGATTCTCCCCTCTTTACGGCATACATAACCTTTATCACACTTTCTGTTCTCTTGATTGAGGAATTTACTTTGGAAAAAAGATATCCTTTTTTTCTTAAATAAGAAACAATCCTCGCCTCTCCCTCCTCGAGAGCCCATTCTTCGAAAACATCCTCTTCCCATATGGGCCCCAAAAGATCGAGCGGTACCTCTGCCCCTTTGACCTCAATTTCAAACCTCTCATGAGGCTCTATTCTGAGAGAAAGAAATATGCCCATTTCTTCTTCATCAAAATTGCTACTTTCAACCTCCACTTCAGCCCTCTCATACCCCTTCTGTCGGTACATCCTCACCAGCCGTGCAACATCCTCCTCAATCAGGGCAGGAATGTACACCTCCCCCTCTTTACTCCTCATCTCCCTTCTCAGCCTTTTCTCAGAAAATATTGTTTCTCCCACAAAATCTATATCCTCTATGGTATATCTCCTTCCCGCATTAATTTCAAAAAGAACATTAACCGAAGACAAGCGCGTGACTTCATAGGAAGCTTTTATTTCTGGATGCAGATACCCTTCTCTCCTCAGGACCTCTTTTATTTCTTCTCTTGCCCTCTCCAAGCTTCTTTCCGAAAAAGGACTGTTCTCCTGAAGTGAATAAAGCGAACTTTTCACCTTTCTTAGGGGCACTTTTCTGTCTGTAAGAAAAGAGATTCTCCGGGTAATCAGTTTTTTGGTGAGCAGAAAGGTTAGTTTTACCTGGTCTTCTCCCTTTTTCAGAACTTTAATATCAGAAAAAGCACCTGTCTTGTAGATAAACTTGACCACTTCGTTAATCTTTTTAAGAGAAAGTCTCTCTCCTTCTCTTATGGATATCATCTCCCTCACATCTTTTTCCTCAAAACCATCAACTTTGACCTCAATCTCTGCAATCAAAGGATAAGACTCTCTCTCATCGGCTGAAAGGACAGAATAAACTATAAGGCATGATCCTACTACAAGTAGTAAAAAAGGAATCCTCAACAACTTAGAATCTTTTATGAATTTTAACATCAAAAATTAGCCTTCCTTTCTCATCTCTTATGCCCACTATCGAAAAGTCTCTGGTGAGTTCCCATTCGACACGGAAAAGTTCCTCTCTTTCAGTCGAAATATTGGTGGAGTAGACAAGAAAGAAATTTTTTGAAATCTTCTTGCCTACGGTCAAACGAGCTGTGGTCTCAGCAGATGAACCCATGACAAAAGGGTCGATTCTGAAACGGTCAATCTGGAAGAGTTTTTCAGCCCGCTTCTTCGCCTCTTCTAGAAGCTGAAAAGAAAGAAGTGAAGCAGTGCTGAACTGTATACTCTTATCATAAGAGTAAGTTCTTTTGAACGCCTCTCCCATGGTGAGAAGAGCCAGAACATCTTCAGGTGGAAGGGGTGGAGAAGAAGCAAATTCTGGTCTCAAACGCTCGAGAGGACCGTTGAGAGAGACAGTGACACGGTAATCCTTGACATAAGTCTCGGCCCTGAAATCCAGATAAGCCTCTGTAGCTAGCGGGTTTGTGAAGCTTACTTTTCCTCTTATGACTGAGAATTTCCTATCCTGAAAATAAAAATCCCCTTCAAGGACCTCAATATCTCCGGTAACTACTGGTTGCTGAACATTTCCGGAAATAGTGAGGTCAAACTTTCCCATCAGTTTGCCGAGCGAATTTTCCATCCAGGCATCTTTATCTGCTCTTAGCCTGAGGTTGAGGCTAAGGTTGTCAAAAATTCCCGGAGCAGAGTGGCTCTGGTTATAGGGACCTGAGGAGAGGGTAATTTTTTCATTCAGCTCCCGACGCCAGAAGAGTTTATCTATCAAGAAATCTCCTTCAAGAACGAATTTTCTCGCATTCTTAACAAGCCTTAGATTCCCATTAGTCTGAATTTTAGTTTTTTCCACAAGGGAAAGCAGCAAATTATTACCCTCCATTTTAATATCAATCTTTTCTATTCCCTGTTTGCCAAGGCCAATCTCTCCCGAGGCAAAGACATCACCTCCTCCCATCACAGCTCTGAAAGAGCGCAGGGAAATGGAATTATTCTCAATGAAGAAAAGACCCTTATAGTTTTCAAATGCATGGGGAAATCGTGGCAGAGGGAGAATGCTCCCTTTGAAATCAACCGCTCCTTTTACCCGCGGAGATGTTCTCGGACCTCTTATTTCTGCTAAATATTGGATTTCTCCTTGAGCTCCCTTCCAGGGAAGAATAATGTCAAGATTGTTAAAGTTTCCTTTAATATCTGCTGAGATGAGATTTCCGGATAAAGGTATTTTGAGGGAAACGGAGAGCTGATTGTCTCCAGGAAGAAAATTTCCTTTAAGATCCACTACCACCTCGTCTTCCACCACTCCAAGCCTGACATCCCCTCTCACTTCACATTCCTTAAGAGGAGAATAGGAGAAATTATGGATATCAAAGCTGCCGGAAACCATATCCCGGCCAAAAACACCTTCTCCCTTGAGTCCGAGAGAAGCATCTCCTTTAAGAGAAGAATAAAAAGAAGAAAGGCTTACTCTTTCCCCTTTGATATCAACCTTAAATTTCTCATTTTTGATTTCAGCCACTACGCTTCCGGTGACCTCTCCTCCATAATATCGGCATCTGAGCTCAGAAAGGGAGAGAATACCATCCTTCCAGACAAGCTTTCCTGCTACCTCTGAGAGCGGTTGACCTAAAAGTTGCGCTTTATCACTTTCAAATACTCCTTCAACCCTTAAATTTCCTCCTTTTTCCCTCACCTCAAATCTACCGCTTGCCTCTCCGGAGAGGGGGAAATTAATATCAAATCCGGGAAGGACTTTTTCTGCTTTCCCTCTTTCCACATCGATGAGCACACTAAGGTTGTCCTTTTTTGAAAAAAGCGAAATCTCTCCCCTCAAAGAAGGGTCATCCAGCTTAAATTTACCCAGGAAAATATCCTTTAAAAGCTCTATCTCCCCTTCGACCGATTGGACTTCAAAGGCAGCAATCCCGGCTTGAGGGAGGGTGAATACAGCTCTTACATGAGGATGGAAGTAGTCCCCGAAGATTCTCACCTCAGCTCTTCCCTTACCTCTTATTTCTGGTATTTTAAATTCTCTGGCGAGGATGAGAGAGGTGAAAACACGGGCTTGAGAAACATCAAAAACTTCGCCTTCTATGCTCAGCTCCACCTTTTCTCCGATTGTCATCTCGCCCTCAATACCTACAAGGCCAAAGCTTGACTGAAGTCCCTGGGAGGAGAAATAAATACCATTCTTCCCATCCCAGTGAAATCTGGCCCTCCCACTCAACGGAAACTTGCTATCCTTGACTTCAAAGAGCTTCTCTCTGAATTCCACTTCTGCCTCAAGCTCCCCATTTTCCATTTTAAATATCCCCCACACCGGAGACCTTATCGGCCAGGGAATGCTGACAGATTTTATTACTGGGTCAAGATGAACTCCTCTCCCGAGACCCCAAAACTTCCCCTCCCCCCACTCAATTTCAAGATATTCCTCAGGACCCAAGCTCCTAGCCATGGCAAGCTCAACTTTGCCTCTACCTCCCTCTCTGACCTTAATCTTCCCCGAAACTTTCCCCAGAGGAACATCATTCAAGACAATGTCCCTGCTGGAAATGCTGGAGGAAAATAGTACTTCACTTCTTTTTTTCTCGAAAACCCCCTTTCCTCTGAGCCTACCCTTCCAGTCAAAAGGAAGGTTGAAAAGGTAAGCCAGGAAAGGAGTTTCAATATCAATGTCTGTCTCAAGTCCAATATCGACCTCAGCCAGGTTGCGGAGATTTCCCTCAGCTCTCAAAGTTAAGGAGGGACTAATTATTCTTGCTTTTTTAATCAATATTCCTTTTCCATCGCTCTCTACAGACAAACTTAGCCTGCCTTTAAGCACCTTCTCCGGCCTGCCAAAAGAAAAAACTCCTTCTCTGGACTCTGTTTCTAAGGAGATTATTCCCTTCCTCTGAGCAAATCGGGCTTTTATCCCCCTGACCTTCAATCCGATTCCTCCTCCCCTGAAATCAACCTCTCCATTCCTTATTAACCCCTTCTCTACATCAAAAGGAAGGCGAAGCAAAATGTCTTCATCTGACTCCTTTTTTCGGGCTGGCAACAGGTGTCTGAATTTCACTACTGGTTTATCCAGAATTACCTGTAGAGGTTTCTCTTTGGAGAGAAGGGCGCGGTAGCTTACTTTGAGAGCCAATCTTTGGACAGAAAAATGTGGGTTTTCTGTCAGCGACTGGACATCATCAATGACTAAAGAAAGCGGGAAAACAGAAAACTTAAGGCTTGAATAAGAAAGGCTCGACTGGATTTTTTTTCTTATCTGATGGAGAAAAACGTTTTTTAAGGCAATCCCTACCGAAAAAACCAGAAAGGCAACGATAAAGATGGCAATGAGGATCTTTATTTTCTTTTTCATCTCTCTGATAAAAAATATGTACTCCTCGATTAATATATCACTTTTCTCCGAAAAATGTGAAGACAGAGAGTACGGGAGTCAGTAAAAAAGACATCAGTCCAAGCGAATGGAAATTAGTAAGAAGAGTGGATTACTCGACCGAAAAGAGGATGTTTCCTGTTTCAACATAATCTCCAGGCTTGAAGTCAAGTCTGGTTACCACTCCTGACTGAGGAGTTTTAATCTCGTTTTCCATCTTCATCGCTTCCAAGATAAGAACAGCCTGCCCTTCTTTAACCTTGTCTCCTTTCTTCACCAGAATCTTAATAATTCTCCCTGGCATTGAGCTTTTTACATCCCGCCTTTTCTGCTTTCTGGGCTGTCCTCCTAGAATTTGAGAAAGTGTTTTTTTCTCAATCCTGAAATTCTTCCCGTTAAGGAAAACAGAAAAACCGGTAGAATTTCTGTTCACGATTGTATCGTAAACTCTGCCATCAATACTGAGAAGAAGCTCATCATCATCGAGGAATTCCACACCAACTGCGTATTTTTCCCCTCCAACAGTGACCTGGAGCATATTCTTCTCTTTTTCTTCGAGGTTCACCTTGTATTCCTTGTCTCCTGACCAGAATGATAATTTCATGGTAACCTCTGGGAAAGGCTGTTGAGCCTTCCCTGGATTTTCCAGTTGCTATCTTTCTGCTTCGAGCCGGGTTGGAGACCCATTTTTCCTTCAAGATAACTTTTTATCCCTGCTGCAATAACTGCAGCTGTTCTCTCCTCACCTTTATCCTTTTCCTCTAATCTCTCTAATTCAGGAATAAAATTAGTGTTATATTCTCCTTTCAGAAATTTTGGATGATTAAGTATTTTTTTAAAAAAAGGTATGGTCGTTTTTATGCCAAAAACTTGGTATTCTGAAAGAGCTCTCAACATCCTCTGGATTGCCTCATCCCTAGTCATGCCCCAGGTAATCAGCTTGGAGAGGAGGGGATCATATTCCAGAGGAACCTCGTATCCCTCGTAAACACCATTATCATCCCTTACTCCGAGCCCACCGGCAGGAGTCCTGAAGTGTACTATTTTTCCCGGAGAGGGCATAAAGTTATTCTCCGAGTCTTCGGCATATATTCTACATTCAAGAGAGTGACCCCTTGGATTTATATCCTCCTGGGAAAAGCTTAAAGGAAGACCGGCAGCAATTTCAATCTGAGACCTTACCAGGTCGATTCCGGTCACCATTTCTGTAATCGGATGTTCAACCTGAAGGCGTGTGTTCATCTCGAGAAAATAAAACCTTCTCTCCCTATCCACCACAAACTCCACTGTCCCTGCATTCCTGTAGCCAACAGCCCCAGCTGCTCTAACCGCTACTCTTCCCATCTCATTTCGTTTTTCATCATCTAGGAAAGGAGAAGGAGTCTCCTCGATTACTTTCTGGTATCTCCTCTGAATTGAACACTCCCTTTCCCCCAGATAGATGATATTACCCTCATTATCTGCCAGAATTTGAACCTCGATATGATGGGGTTCTTCTATGTACTTTTCGATATAGATTGAAGGGTCGTCAAAGCTCGAGAGGGCTTCAGAGCGGGCCATACGGAAAGCAGAAAAAAGTCCTTTCTCGCTCTCAACAAGCCTCATCCCTTTACCCCCTCCCCCTGCAGAGGCCTTTAAAAGAAGGGGAAAACCGATTTCTCGAGCTTTTTCTCCCAATTCGCTTTCATCTTTGAGGGATTCCATCATACCAGGGATGATGGGTATGCCTGCTTCCACCATTTTCTGGCGGGAATAGGTTTTGTTACCCATAATTTCCATAGATGGCGAAGAAGGCCCGACAAAAATAAACCCTTCTTTCTCACACCGCCTGACAAACTCTGCATTCTCAGCCAGAAAGCCATACCCGGGATGAATCGCTTCCACTCTCGCTCTCTTAGCAACAGCGATGATTTTATCTATATTGAGATAGCTTTGAGAGGGCTTGGCCGGACCGATTTCATAAGCCTCATCAGCCAACCTCACATGAAGAGCCTTACGGTCTCGTTCAGAATAGATACAAACAGGAGAAATTCCCATCTCTCGGCAGGTGCGGATTATTCTCACTGCAATCTCGCCCCGATTAGCTATCAGTATCTTCTTGATTTTCTTGACCATTCAATCCTCTTATGACTCAGATAGTATACATTATGACAGGTTTTTTTTACAGGCTGACTGAGCTGGATGGTTGATCTAGAGAGGAATATTACCGTGCTTTTTGGCCGGATTCCTATCCACCTTATTCTCTAGCATTTTCAGAGCTGCAATCAGCCTCGGCCTCGTATCCTTGGGTTCTATCACCTCATCTAGATAACCTTTCTCGCAGGCAATGTAAGGATTGGCAAATTTTTCTCTGAACTCACGAATCTTTTCCTCCCTGAGTTTATCCGGGTTTGCTGCTTTCTCTATCTCTCGTCTGTAGACGATGTTCACTGCACCTTCAGGTCCCATGACGGCAATTTCGGCATTAGGAAAAGAATAATTTATATCAGCTCTGATATGTTTGGAAGCCATAACGCAATATGCTCCTCCGTAGGCTTTCCTAGTGATAACGGTTATCTTGGGAACTGTTGCCTCTGCAAAAGCATAGAGAAGTTTTGCTCCATGACGGATTATTCCTCCATGTTCCTGGGCAACCCCTGGAAGAAAGCCCGGCACATCCTCAAAGGTAATGAGAGGAATGTTGAAAGCATCACAGAAGCGGACGAAACGCGCCCCTTTATCCGAAGCATTAATATCAAGAGCACCAGCAAGGTGTTCAGGCTGGTTGGCCACCACCGCTACTGACTTGGCACCAAGGTGACCGAAGCCAATGACAATGTTCTGAGCGTAATCAGCCTGCACCTCGAGAAAATAATTGTCATCGAGCACTTCTCTTATGAGATTTCTGATATCATAGGGCTGGTGAGGGTCAGAAGGAACCAAGTTGTTTAGCTCCTCACTAATCCTTTCCTCAGGGTCATCGGTCTCCTTAAGAGGAGGGTCTTCCATGTTGTTGCTGGGCATAAAAGAAAGAAGCTCCCTGATTAAGGAAAGGGCGTGCTCCTCATCTTGAGCAGCAAAATGGGCAACTCCGCTCAGAGTATTATGCGTTTCTGCTCCTCCCAGTTCTTCCATGGTAACTTCTTCATGGGTGACTGCCTTTATAACTTCTGGACCTGTGATGAACATATTGCTTATTTCTTTAGTCATGATGATGAAATCTGTCATGGCTGGTGAATACACTGCCCCTCCAGCACAGGGCCCCATGATGGCAGATATTTGAGGAATTACACCTGAAGCGAGCACATTCCTCAGGAAAATGTCAGCATATCCACCCAGACTGGCCACCCCTTCTTGAATACGGGCCCCTCCTGAATCGTTGAGCCCGACAATCGGAGCTCCCACTTTCATCGCCAGGTCCATAATCTTGACAATCTTGGCAGCGTTTGCTCCGCTTAAAGAGCCTCCGAAAACAGTAAAATCCTGGGCAAAGACAAAAACAGTCCGTCCATCAATACAACCGTAACCGGAGACAACGCCATCACCGTAAATTCTCTTCTTCTCCATGCCGAAGTCATGACTGCGGTGGACAACAAGCTTGTCCAGCTCCTGGAAAGAACCTTCATCCATTAGAAGATTAATCCTCTCCCTGGCTGTGAGCTTCCCAGCTGAGTGCTGTTTCTCAATTCTCTCTTTACCCCCTCCCAGGTCAGCGAGGCGGAGCTTTTCCTGAAGCTCCTCGATTTTTCTCTCAAGTCCCATTTTCCTCCCCCTTAGTTAAAATTAGCGTTTTACCTTTTCCCAATCCCTTAAAAACCTCTCTATGCCAATGTCTGTCAAGGGGTGTCTAACCAGTTTTTCCAGTACGGCAAAAGGAACGGTAACGATATCAGCCCGCATGAGGGCAGCTTCCACCACATGGAGAGGGTGCCTGATGCTGGCCACAATGACTTCTGTCTCCAGACCGTAATTTTCAAAAATCATAACAATCTGCTCGACGAGGTCCATTCCGGGATGGGAAATATCATCCAATCGCCCCACAAAAGGGCTGACGAAGCTCGTACCGGCTTTGGCGGCCATAAGGGCCTGAATAGGAGAAAAAATGAGGGTAGTGTTGATTCGGATTCCTTCACTGGAGAGGACTTTTATGGCCTTGAGACCTTCCAGGGTGATGGGAATCTTTATCACTACGTTTGGGGCAAGGGTGGCCAGCTGTCTTGCCTCTTCGATGATTTCCTCTGATTTTGAAGAAACACTCTCCACGCTTACGGGTCCGGAAACGATGGAACAGATGTCCTTGATTAAGTCTTCAAATTTTCGCTCTTCTCTTGAAACCAGCGTCGGATTGGTAGTCACGCCATCAAGCAACCCCCACCCGGCCGCTTTTTTTATCTCTTTAATGTTGGCTGTATCCAGAAAAAATTTCATCCTTACCTCCTTCTGGAAATTCTTTATTCCCTGACCCGCATAACTGTGTTGGAGAGAATACCGACGCCTTCAATCTGGACGTCTACTCTGTCGCCAGGTGCCATCGGACCCACTCCAGCAGGTGTGCCCGTGGTTATCACATCCCCAGGCATTAAAGTCATAATAGCCGAAATGTATCTCAACACAAAAGGAACGGGAAAAATCATGTTTCTCGTATTAGCTGATTGCTTGAGTTTCCCATTCAGAAATGTTTTCAGCCGTAAGTGCGAGGGGTCGATACCAGTAGCAATACAGGGACCAAGAGCAGCAAAAGTGTCAAAGGACTTAGCCCGTGTGAATTGCACGTCTCTCTGCTGAAGGTCTCGGGCAGTGACATCGTTAAAACAAGAGTATCCCAGGATGTAATCCTCTACACTCTCGTTGTCCTTGATATGGCGAGCTTTCCTGCGAACAACAACAGCCAGTTCTCCTTCATAATCCACCCTCTTTGAGGCCCGAGGGTAGATGATAATATCATGTGGTCCGACAAGGGCAGAGGGGGGCTTTAGAAAAATAAGGGGCTCCTGGGGAATCTTTCTCCCTCTCTCCATGGCATGGTCTTTATAATTAACACCAACAGCCACAATCTTTGAAGGAACAACGGGGGGAAGAAGAACTACCTCGCTGATGGGAATTTTCTCTCCTGTGGTTGAAAACTTTCGAAAAATCGACCCTGTTACAGGCAAGAGATATTCCTCCTCCAAAACACCGTAGCGAATCCTATTTTGGTACTTGAATCGATAAATCTTCATTCAGAATTTCCTTTCCCATGTTTGAAACCACCCTCGACTTTTTACTCTCATTTCCTTCTTTATCCAGGGCAGTAATAGCATAATAGTATCTTTTTCTCTTTTCAACTTCTGAATCAGTAAATGAGGTTAACAGCAGAGGCTTTGGAGTGAGGAGAACAAATTCTTCATCATTCTCTTCCCTCCTCCACACTCTGTAGCCTGCCAGATCCTCTTCTTTATTTTCATCCCAGCTCAGAGTTATAAATCCTTCCCCAGCCACGAGCACAACTCTAGAGGGTGGAGAAGGAGCAAACACATCTTGAGGCAACACTTTGAGCACAACTGAATTGTCGCTCTCAGCGTATGGAGCTGATTCTGTGGCGGAAGCTCTGACAGCATAGAAATAGAGGGTGCCGAAAGAAAAGTTTGTGTCTGAATAATGTCTCTCCTTAATAAGGGTTGAGTTCAGCAGCTTAAAAACTTCCCCCTCCTCTCTTCTGTAAACGTTGTAGCCTTTAACCGCGGGTGGAGAAGAACTGTCGATGTTCGTCCTCGGTGCTTCCCACCTGAGATCAATCCTCTCCTGGTGGACTTCATACTCCACCTGGGACGGAGGGAGGGAGACAGCCACAGGCCTAAAAGCCAATGGCCGGGAAAAATCTGAATATCTACCTTTCCTATCGGCAACTCTTAGGGAAAAATAAAAGCAGTACCCGGAAAAGCTTTCTGAAGAAAGAGGAAAGGTGTATTCGTAGGATTTACCCCTCTCATCCTTTTTCAGCCTGGAAAGTTCAACTTCATCAAGAGATGTTTCAAGTTCTGCACTTTTGAGGAAGTTTTGGGATTCGACTTCTCCTGCGGCTCCGGCCTCCTTTTTCGTCACCCATATCTCCACTCTTCCTACAGAGGAAAGCCGAGTCCCGTCAGAATAAACGCTGGGATCCTCCCAGCTGAGGATAAGGTAATTTCCGCGCTGGGTGACTCCGGCCTTCTCAACTGCCTGAGGAACAATCCGCAGAGGAAGGAGGAGAGGTCCTTTTCTCCCACAAGAGAGAAGAAAAAGTAGAGTAAGAAAAAAAAAGAGGGGCAAAAATCTCTTCATCAAAGGATAAAACGGCTCAAATCTTGGTCTTCGATGATATCCTTTAGCTGCTTCTGGACATACTCACGGTCTATGACGATATTTTTTTCTTCGATATTGGGTGCAAGAAATGAAATCTCCTCCATCACCTTCTCCATAACGGTATGCAGCCTCCGTGCTCCGATATTCTCAGCATCCTCATTCACCTTCTCAGCAATCTCGGCGATTTCCTCGATGGCATCCTGGGTAAATTCCACCTTCACTCCTTCGGTGGCAAGAAGTGCCTTGTACTGTCTGATCAAGGCATTCTCGGGCTCGACGAGAATCTTGATAAAATCATCTTTGTTCAAAGAAGTAAGCTCTACTCTTATGGGGAATCTTCCTTGGAGTTCTGGAATCAGGTCAGAGGGCTTGGAAACATGGAAGGCTCCGGCACCGATAAAAAGAATGTGGTCAGTGCGGACAAGTCCGTATCGGGTATTGACCGTTGTTCCTTCGATAATAGGTAGCAAATCTCTCTGCACACCCTCGCGACTCACCTCCGGGCCGTGACCGCTCTCACGTCCTGAAACCTTATCCACCTCGTCGAGAAAAATTATTCCCGAATGTTCAACCCTTTCTACAGCCAGGCGGGCTACCTGGTCCATATCAATGAGGCGCTTCTGCTCATCCTCCAGAAGATATTCCATTGCTTCCGATACTTTCATCTTCCGCCGCTTTGTCTTTCCTCCCATGAAGCCGGGAAGAATTTCCTGGATATGAATCCCTATTTCCTCAACACCACTGGAGGAAAATATTTCAAACGGAGAAGAAAGCATCTCTTTGACCTCAATCTCAACCATTCTCTCATCGAGCTGTCCTTCTCTGAGATGTTTTCTCAGTTTCTCCCTTGTCTCCTGGAACCTAAGGCGATCTTCCTCGTTAAAAGTGGCATTTCTTCTCCGCGCAGGAGGAAGAAGGATATCGAGAATTTTCTCCTCTGCATTATGTTTAGCCTTTTCCCTGACTTCCTCGATTTTCTCCTGTTTGACCATATCGACCGAAATCCTCACCAGGTCTCTGATCATGGACTCGACATCTCTGCCGACATAGCCCACTTCAGTAAATTTACTGGCTTCAATTTTAAGAAAAGGAGAGGAGGTTAGTTTGGCCAGCCGACGGGAAATTTCTGTCTTACCCACACCCGTTGGTCCGATCATCAATATGTTTTTAGGAGCAATTTCATCAGCAAGATCAGGGGGAAGCTTTAGCCTCCGGTACCTGTTCCGGAGAGCAATGGCCACGGCTCTCTTGGCGGCTTTCTGGCCGATGATGTACTTGTCCAGCTCAGCCACAATAGCCTGGGGAGTTAGTTCTAATTCACTCAATTTTTTCTCTTTTCCCTCTTCTTCGGAATGGCGGGGAAGTACGACTGCCATTTACAACTCCTCAACCAATATTTGGCTGTTTGTATAAACACATATATCCGAGCTTATTTTCATAGCTTCAAGAGCAATTTCCCTGGCAGAAAGGCCAGTATGTGAAATGAGAGCCCGTGCTGCAGCCAGAGCGTAAGGTCCTCCTGAACCGATGGCGATAATGCCGTCATCAGGCTCGACCACATCACCATTTCCTGAGAGGAGAAAAGTACTTTCTTCATCAGCCACAACGAGGAGTGCCTCCAGTCTACGAAGCGCTTTATCCATCCGCCAATCCTTGGCGAGTTCGATGGCTGCTCTCGAGAGGTTACCATGATACTCCTCCAGCTTAGCTTCAAACCTTGAAAAAAGGGCAAAGGCATCAGAGGTTGCGCCAGCAAAACCGGCTAATATTTTTCCCTTATAGAGCCTTCTTATCTTTTTTGCTCTCTGTTTAAGAATCGTTTCGCCGAGGGTTACCTGGCCGTCACCAGCCATGGCAATTTTGCCCTTATGGCGCACGCAGATAATGGTTGTTCTTCTCACGCTTGTCATTTCCCATTTCTTATAATAATCAATGTTTTATTCAATTGCAACGAGCTTGATTGAGGAGTAAGCATCTTTTTTTCCGTGATAATCAAGCATAATATCAAAGAAAAATAAAAGAATAAAAAAGGAAAAGAATAAAATAAAAAAAAAGAAAAAAAGGGGACGGGCCGCAGCAATTTATTTATAATCAATAAATTACGTAATATTTTACCCCTAAAAAAAGGCCTTAAACGCGATTTTTGAGGGCAAAAATCAATTTTAAACTTGAAGTGATTTTAAGAAAATCCTTAAAGCCCATTTTTGACCCCAAAAATGAACTCTAAGCCATAAAATCGGCTTCTTATTTGCATCTATCTTACTGATAATACTGAAATTAGTGAGGCCCGTCCCCTTTTATCATTTTATCCTTTTATCCCTTTTATCATACCTTTTATCATAATATTATAACCGTACTTTTATAACCCTCTTATAATTATCATGGAAAAAAAGAT
>JBHIDX010000028.1:0-26735 GCA_046760305.1 Candidatus Aminicenantales bacterium | reverse complement strand
AAATGTTATAATGTAAGACCTGACCCCTTTAACTCACTGTCCTCTTCGGCGGCCTCGAAACTGCGCACCATGGCACACAACTGGTAGAAAATGCTCTCTGTTGATATGAAGGCTTTTATTGTGGAAGAGAGCCTAAAGTATTAACTTTGTTCAGAGGCATCGAATGATCAGAGCTCTCATTCTCGATATGGACGGATTGATGGTTGACAGTGAGCGTCTTTATTTCCAGACCGAAAGAGAAATGGCCCGGAAATTCCACAAGAATGTAGAAGACAAAACACTCTGGGAAATGATGGGCCGAAGCCCTCTCGAAAGCATGGAAATCTTTGTCTGGGAACTCGGGCTGCCGATAAGTGCAGAAGAAGCTCTTGAGATAAGAAACCGTATCATGCGCAAAAAACTGCTCACAGAGCTGAAACCGATGCCTGGCCTTCATCATATCATTGACACATTTTCTGGTAAGCTCAAGATGGCTGTCTGCACCGGTGCCCAGAAGGAGTTTCTGGAAATTGTGGTGAGGAAGCTGGGTATCAGAAACCGATTCGATGTCCTGCAATCCTCTGAAGAGGTAACTAAAGGCAAACCCCATCCTGAAATCTACCTCAAAACATGCTCCAGGTTAAAGCTGAGCCCCAAGGATTGCGTGGTTGTTGAAGATTCATCTAACGGCGCTCTGGCAGGGAAGCGGGCTGGTTGCTATGTCATTGCTGTGCCTTCTGAATACACAAAAGAGCAGGATTTTCATTTCGTCGATTTTATCGCCGAGGACCTTTTCCAGGCCGCGGAACACATAAAAGTACTGCTAAAAAATTTTTTTTGATAGAAAAATGGTTCACCGCAAAAAATGAGTACTTGTAAAGGTGGGAATTACAGAGGAATTTAAAATCCGATGATTCCTTACGTCAATCTCTAAAGCATTCTTGATTCTAAGGAATAATGGCGAAAACTCTTGCCGGCGCTCCTGTGAGCAGAGCCTTAAGAGAAAAGCCGGCCAGTCCTGAAATACCTCCTGCAAGAGCGGCAAGAAAAACTGCGAGCAGAATCGCAAACCAGGAAAGACCCAGATTGAACATTTCTGCTACCCTCCCGGCAATGATTCCACTCCCGGTAAAATAGAGGTATAAGCTGACGACAAGCCACACCCCTCCGGCACTGAACATCCCCACCCTGAAGCCATGCCATCCAGAACGCGCCATGAAAAAGCAGCAGAGAAAGGGAACCACCATAATCCACCACCAGAAAGGAGTTAAAAGCTGAAGAATGAAAATAATGATAAATGCAACTATTTCAATCATTCTGCACCTCTCATTCTGGTTTTACCCAGGAGTGCTGGATTCTTCTCATCCGGAGATTTGAGGTAGAGAAGCTCATACACTTTCCCTTTTGCCCAGTCTTCTATGAAATTATCGTAATATTTTGAGCCGGGATTTCCTGACTCTCCTCCAGGATAAATTCCCCAGGCTCTGACCTCTGGACCTAAGGCAACGACCATCCTCCATGAAGGGCCAAAGCTCTTGCTTATGGCATTAATCGTGCGCGAGCTGCCGCCTGTGGCGAGGTTTCTCCAGCTCAGGGCAGGAATTTTAGCCAGGTGAACTATGTCTGTTCTCCGAGTTTTTCCCCAGGCCCATGCTCCGCTCATCCTGCCGTATTTTTCCACAAGCTTTTCTGCTGCAGTCTTGAATGCCTCCTGAACGATATCGGCCAGTCTTTCTTTTGCTTCTGTCTTTTTGTCGTCAAAATAAGGACTTTCTGGTTGAGTAAGAATGAGCCGAAGAGTAACATCACCTCCCGGTCCTATCAGATTAAAGATACTTTCCTCGAACTCATCTTCCCAGATTTTCCTGTAAATCTCTCTCCAGAACTGCTCGAAAATGGTGGGAGCTATAAGCTCGGGTTTGTACTCGAAATTCCAGCTCTCAAGCTCTCTCACCAGACCTTCTTCTTCAGCAGTAAGCTCTGCTTCTTTCAGATATTTTAAAAAAGAGGACACTACTTTCCTGGCGCGGAGGTCAACCACATCGAGCTGCATGCGAATCATATCTTCGGGTGTTATATTTTTCATCCTGGATAGAAGTTCGTTTACCCTTACTCCTCTTTCAAATGATACATAGTCCCAGCCAAGGTAATATGGATAAGAAGAATCAACGGGCATCTGGTTTGCGGAACTCACAAAGCCTCTTTTCGGGTTTTTTACATGAGGCAGATTCTCTCTGGGTATCCATCCCTGCCATTCAGCCTCAGGCAGACTTCCATCAAGAACGTATCGACCCTGTCCCTTCCAGCGGAGGGGCAGCTTGCCCATGTGCCAGAGAGCGATATTTCCGCTCCTGTCCGCATAGATAAAATTCTGAGCTGGACAGTCAAAAGTGCGGATTGCCTCGATATAATCCTCATAACTTTCCGCCCTGTTAAGCCTGTAAAAGGACGCTATTTCATTCGAAGGGTCATGACCTGTCCAGCGCATGGCTGCATTATAAGGTACTCTCTCATTAAACTTCTTCTCGCCCTCGACATAAACCACTGGGCCGTGATGGGTATAATAGACAGTTTCAACAACAGTCTTTCCTCCTCTGACTTTAATCTCCTCTTTTCTTATCCCGGTTTTCCGCCACTGACCATGGTATAAATATTCTTTCGGGCTTGAATCCCTAAACTTAATCAGATACCAGTCCAGAACATCTGATCCGGCGTTAGTCACTCCCCAAGCAATGTCCTGGTTAAAGCCGATAATGACCGTCGGTGCTCCAGGAAGACTAACGCCGTAGACATTAACTCCAGGAGCAACAAGCTGCACTTCATACCAGAGTGAGGGAAGATTTAAATCAAGATGAGGGTCGTTACAGAGAAGAGGGTAGCCACTCGCTGTGAGCTCTGCTGAGACAGCCCAGTTGTTGCTCCCGATTCCAGGCCTCAAACCGGCTTTAGATAATGCCCGAGTGGCAGAAATTTTAAGGGGAGGAATGAGTTCAACCTCAGGTTTGGGGAGCGGCTGAGGTCTAAAGTTCCATTTCACCTCCCTTGGAATAATCGGCTCCAGAAAAGGAGGATGATAGGGAAAAAGCTCATCCATGCTCTTTTCGCCTATTTTCTGGAGCAGTAAAGTCATCGGGTAGTCAGAACTAAAACCTGTTAAATTCCAGGCCATGTATTTCACCAGCAGAGCTGATTTGAGGAAGGTCCAAGGTTCAGGCCTGTAATCCAGTAACTTGTATTCCAGAGGGAGCTTTTTTCTCTTCAGTTTTTTGATGTAGGCATTCACTCCATCTGTGTAGGCCTGAATAACTGCCAGGCTCTCAGGGTCTGAAGTTAAACCTTTCACAGCATTCTCAGCAGCATAGACCATCCCGATACGACGCATGTAACGGTCGTACTCGAGTGTTGAACTGCCGAGAATTTCAGACAGCCGCCCTGCTAAAGCCAGGGTCTGAAATTCCATCTGCCACAGCCTGTCCCTGGCAGTTATGTATCCCTGAGCAAAGTAGAGGTCATGGTCGTTGGCAGCAAAGATATGGGGAACGCATCTTGAATCCCAGACAACCTCCACTTCTTTCTCCAGCCCGGGCAGCACCATGTCTTCGACAATCCTATGGCTGCGGTTATTATTCTGCCAGAATCCTGCAAACGGATTACAGAACTTACCCAGAGGAGGAATAAGACCGTGAGAAAAATTAAGAACCCAGAATACAGCCGCGGCTGCAAACAGAGAGAGAGATGCTTTTAACCACTTCATCTTGTCCTCTTTAAAAAAGACCTAGGAGGCTATTTAAGGTTTGGATTCGGGCTTCTTCATGTACTTCTCGAACCAGGCCATAAGGTAGAGCTGCTGAAGAAGTCTGTGCGAAGGACGTCTCCAGCCGTGGAATTCTTCAGGCATGCGCACCAGGAGCGTATCTTTCTTGAGCATTTTAAGAGCGCGGTAATACTCTTCGCTCTGACTTATGGGAGTCCTCAGGTCCGCCTCCCCGGTCATAATCATCGTCGGAGTGGTTACTTTATTTACATAATGGAGAGGGGAACGCAGGGCATATTCCATCGGGTCTTCCCAGGGATATTTCTTGAACTGCCGATACCAGCTCGCACCGTCAGTTGTACCCACAAAGGAATGCCAGTTAATCACTGGCCGCATGGAAACTGCAGCCCTGAAGCGGTCTGTATGGCCCACAATCCAGGCAGTAAGCACTCCACCTCCACTCCCCCCGCAGACAAAAAGATTATCTTCCTCGATGAAACCTCTGGCAATGGCTGCATCCACGCCAGCCATCAGGTCGTCATAATCTTTTCCTGGATAGGAGTACTGAATACCATTCACGAATTCCTGTCCGTATCCGGTGCTTCCTCTTGGATTCATGTAGAGGACTGCATAGCCTTGAGAGGCAAAATTCTGCCATGTCCAGTTAAAGCGGACAGAGTACATTGCCCAGGGACCGCCATGAATCCAGAGGAGCATCGGATATTTCTTACCTTTCTCAAACTCAGCCGGCTTTATGAGCCATCCCTGAAGGTCGAGCCCATCAGGAGATTTAAACCATAGCTCCTCTACTTTTCCCAGTTTTACTCCAGAGAGGACATCCTCGTTGACATCCACCAGCTTGGCTATCTTACCGCCGTTCTTAACGTTAAAAGTTACCAGGTAACCGGGATGGTAAAAGTCAGATAAAACCGTGGCTGCCTGTCCGTTTTTTGCCATCGATAGACCAGAAAGATAGTGGACGCCATCAGTGATTTTTTCGATTCTTCCCTTGGCGGACATAAAATAGATATTTGATACTCCCTTCTCTCTCATGAGGCAGTAAAGTCCGGAACCATCTTCTGCCCAGGTAATATTCGATGGTGTATTGGGAAAATTGCCGGCAAGGAGGCGTTTCTTTCCTCCTTCAGCATCCATGAGATAAACATTCGAGAGATGATAGGTGTAGTTGCGGTCATCATAGCCTAGATAAGCAATCAGGTTTCCCTGGGGGGAAATGCGGGGGCTGTAATCGGGTCCTTTTCTGTCAGTAAGAGCCTTAATCTCCAGGGTTTTCAGGTCTACTGAGTATATCTCTGTGTCATTCCTCTGGTATTCTGGCTCTGGTTTTCTTATGGCTGAAAAATAGATTTTCCTGCTGTCTGCAGACCACTGGGGGTCGTTGTGAGAGTAGGCGCCCGAGGTGAGCTGACGGGGAGTCCCGCCGAGTTCAGCGTCGAGCACATAGATGTGTGAGTATCCCTTGGGCACAGGCCCTCTTCCGTCCCTCCTCCAGCTCAATCTGTCGATGATGATGGCCGGCTTTGCCCATTTTGCACCTTTGGGCCTGGGAGGTAGTTTCACGGGCAGCACTGTTCTTCTATCTTCGATGAACATGGTGAAAGCCAGCATTTTCCCATTAGGCGACCAGCGCAGGCTCCGGGGAGTGTTATCAAGGTGGGTGAGCTGGGCAACTTCTCTCGTGTCAAGCCACATGACATGAATCTGGGTTGTCCCATCCCTATCGGAGAGAAAAGCAATCTTCTTCCCGTCCGCAGACCAGACAGGGGAAAAATCTCTCCAGTTTCCATGAGTTAGTTCGCGAACTCTCTTCCCTTCAACATCCACCAGCCAGAGATTACTCCGATAGCGGTCCTCTTTCTTATCAACCCATGTCCTGGTGAAAATGATGAGCTTACCATCAGGAGAGATTATCGGGCTGCCCACAGATTCCATTTCCATGAAAGTCTCTTTGGTGAGGAGCTTATAATTCTTTTCACCGGCTAGCGCTTCACTGCCCAGAATGAACAGAACCACAAAGGAAACCAGAATCCATGAAATTGATTTTTTCATTAAAACCTCCTTTATAAGGTCAAAAAATATAAATCAAGGGGCTTTTTTCTACCCCCCAGATACCTTTTGCCACATTCTCTTCTCCGTGAAAGAGAAGATAACTGTATTTTCCGTAGTGAGGGAGCTTCCTGGCCACAGAAATTATGTCGCTTTTTTCATTCCCGCTGATGACCATCACTTCCAGTTCACTATTTTCAGGATGTCTGAAGACCTTTACCTGAGTCGCGCTTTCTTTCAAGGTCAATTCCTGGTCCCAGGGGACCCTCCTTTCTGCTTTGCTTAAAAGCTCAGCAGCCGGGGTGTTTTCCAGGACCTTGCCCATGATAATGACTGTTTCTTTATCAAGCTCCTCCTTGGTCGCACTCTTATCAGATTCTATGACAGCGGTACCTGTCTTGTTTATCATCTCTGCCGCTTGCTGATATTCCCGCTGCTTCTCCTCACTCTCACTGCTGCCGAGCACGATTAGCTGTCTCTCAGAGCCAAACACCCCGGCCAGCGAGGGAGGTATTTCCTGAAGATGAAGCTTCCTGAAGAGGTGATGGTCAGGGTCTATTTCCAGACGAAAAGGCTTTGAAGCGAAAACCATACTGAACGCTTCAGCGCTCTTGCTCAGGTTGACACTCCTTGACTCCTCGCTGTCAATAGTGGTAACCAGAACAGGAACATCAATTTCATACGGCTCCCCTTCCTGGATAAGAGTAAAGGAAACAACAAACCCCTCTTCGCTCCTCACTGACCTCACTCTGGTAAGCCAGAGAAAAGGCGCTCCCGCGCGTTCAATCCACTGCCTGTAAAAATCATCGAGTTTTACCTCGCACACTTTCTCAAATACACCAAGCACATCAGACCAATCAGCTACCTTAAAGGCATATTCAGCCATCAACTGCCGCAGACTCTCAAAAAATCTCTCCTCCCCCACTCTCCTTGCAAGGTCATGAAAGACCATCATCGCTTTTCCGTATCCGACTGCACGCTGGGAAGGATTATGCCGGGAGCGAAACTCAGTGAGAGCAAAATCATTATTCTTTCTTACATAACTGGCATAATCACGGTTTATCTGCCTTCTGTAATCAACATCCCCGCCTGGTGTGGACATTTTTTTCAGCAGATAATCAGCACAGTAGACCGTCAGCCCCTCACACCAGTTACCTTTTTCATGGTCTACAAAAACGCCATTGCCCCACCAGTTATGGCATATCTCATGGGGAAGAGATGTATCAGGGATAAAAGGGAGGCGAATAACAGTCTTTCCCAGCAGAGTCCATGAAGGCATGCCGTAGCCTGTCTCAAAAAAGTTCTCCACCACCGCAAATTTCTGGTAGGGATACCTTCCCAGCAGTCTGTTGTACATGGCAATGTATTGCTTGCATTTTTTCAAATAAAGAGAAGAAAGTTTCTCGCTTCCGGGAAAAAAATAGGTGTATATTTTTATGCCTTCAACCTGAGCCTCATTTATCACATAAGGACCTGCCTGAAGGTAAAGACCGTCTGAAGGATGTTTGTTTTCCCAATGGACAAAGAGATGACCCTGCTTTATTTCCCTGCTCAATCTTTCCCCCTGGGTCACGCTTTCGTAACCTGGAGGAGTTTTGGTCTGGACTGAAAAAGTACTCATCCGTTCATCTGCTCTCGGGTACCAGAAGGATTCAGGGGAGAGAAAAGTACCCTGCTCGCTCACAATTCCCGTGGTCTGACTGGCCAGGTATTCCCTCGAAAACTGGGGAGCTTTCGGCTCCTCGAAAACTTCTCCCTTGTATTTTATGAGCACAGTATGTTCTTTTGCGCGTTTTACCTGAATTTCAACCCTTCCAGCCTTTTCCAAGTTTGAGGTTGACTCTTCGTCTCCGGACTTCTCTTCCTGCTCATTCTCGGGAATGTCGATAAATCTGAAGTCAGCTCTCCTGCCATCGACAATTATCGAATCTATTTTGAAGTCTCTGTTAAGGAGAAGCGAAAGCTTCTTGCCAGCATACAGAATATGCATCTCATCAGCAGCTGCCAAAGTGTGATTTTTGGGGAAAAGCTCGACAGAGAGAGAATGGCTCCTGATAACAGGGGGGCTTGGTTCACGATTGGCTCTGCATGAGAAAGAGAAAAGAACCATCATGCAGAAAGCTGGAAGAATTAATTGCTTTCTTCCGTCACTCACTTACTGAAACCCTCTTGAGCCTTCTTTTCTTGCGCTCTTTTATCCTTTTTATTATTTATCCTCTAATTATTCTTTTTTAACCTGAATTATTCATAAATATCAACCTTTTTAGCTCAGGGCGAAGGCGGTTATTTTTTCAATTTCTGCACAGGGTAGTGCTTGTGCTCAGGCCACGGCCTGGGGTCTTCTTCTATCTTCTTCTTCAGAATTTCAATTGCTTTCATCAACTGGGCATCGTATCCACGTCTCATCTCTGCTGGATGGTTGTCAACGGCAATGTCTGGTTCTACTCCCACGTTCTCTATAATCCAGTTACCCTCCTTATCGTAGATCCGATAATCTGGAGCAGTGAGACCTCCCCCATCAACCAGGCTTATAAACATCGAGACACCGACCAGCCCTCCCCAGGAACGGGTGCCGATGATAGGTCCTAGGCCTCGCTGCCTGAACTCCCAGGGAAGCATATCCCCTCCGCTTCCTGCTTGGCGATTGGTAATGCAGACCATATGCGCCCTGGTGACAAAATCAGGAATTGTCTGATCATGCGAGTAGCGGCGAGTCCAGTAACCATGGAGAGGCTTGGCCAGACGCCTGAGGAATATGTCCGGGTCCAGACCTCCGCCGTTGTAGCGGCCGTCGATAATCAGGCCTTTCTTCCTTATTTGAGAGTAGAAATACTTGGGAAACTCTGCACACGAGCCAAGATAAGTGTCAGGTAAATGGATGTAGCCAATCTGGCCCCCGGATTCACGCTCGGCAACCTGTCGGTTATGCTCCACCCAATCGAGATAGCGGAGAATATACTCATTCCCGATGGGCTTAACCACATACTCCCTCGCACCTTCCTTTGTGGGTTCACTGTTTACAAGAATCGTCACCTGCTTTCCAGCCAGGTTGAGAAAATAGCTGTATATGTTTCTCTCAGCCTTGACTTCCCTGCCGTCTACCTCTAGCAGGTAATCACCTTCCTTAACACTTATTCCTGGACGGGCAAGAGGAGGAATGATTTCCCGCGTCCAATCAGGAACATGGTATATTTTTTTAAATCGGTAACGGTTGTTTTTGGCGTCAATCTCCCAGTCTGCGCCGAGCATGCCCACATTAACGCGTTCAGCTTTCCTCCGCCTGTCTCCGCCGTAGACATAAGTATGAGAGGTACCCAGCTCACCGATGAGCTCACCGACGATGAAACGAATATCCTGCCTGCATGAAGCATAAGGGAGGAGTTTCCCGTACTTTTTTTTCATGGCTTTCCAGTCTATACCGTGCATGCCCGGCTCGTAATAGAAATCACGCTCCATGCGCCATGCTTCGTTGAAGATCTGTCTCCACTCTGCCAGAGGATCAAGCCACATTTTCAGCCCTGAAAGGTTGAGGCTCTTCCCTTTTGAATTAACTGCGCTCGAAGGAATAATACCTATCATTTTTCTCTTCCTGTAAATGACGTGCGAACCGTCGGCTGAGAGCTTATAAGAGTCTATTCCCTCAATAACAGGGTGGGATTTGCGCGAACTGAAGGAGAAAGCATAAAGATTCTGCGCTCCCCTTGCTCTGAACTCAAATCTGTTATAATCTCCCTCCTCAGCATTCAGATAGAAGATGGCGTCCTTTGAAACAGCCAGGCTGCGGTAATTACCTCTCGGGAGAGGAAGGGCTTCAATTCTCCCGGCTAGGCCCTCAAAATCTATGGTAACCCGAACTTCTTTCTTCTCCTTGATGACTTTTTCTTCTTCCTCAGCACCTTCTTCATCGCTCTTGAAAGGAAGGAGTGGTTGGCCATCTTTCCTCAGAGTGAGGCAATAAATCCCTGCCACCTTTTTATAAACCATCTCCCACTCAAAATCGCAGAATGTAGGATCAAAGCGGCGGTTGGAGATGAAAAAAAGGTGCTCTCCATCTCTTGAGAATACGGGATTGAAGTCGTTGAAAGTACCGTTGCTGACGCAGTTGGTTTTTCCTGTCTCAAGAGAATAGATATAAACCTTGTACACCAGGTCTTTATCCATCTTGGAATAGGCTAAATACCGGCTGTCAGGTGACCAGGCGAAGTCGTAGATTGGCTTAAGGTCGAGAGAAACGTCAACGTTCTCATAATGAGCTTTGTCTACCTCTTTTATTTTTCTAGTTGTCAGATCAAGAATGTAGCAGCGGAGTGTCTGGTCTGCAAAAGCAATCTTTTTGCTGTCAGGAGACCAGCGGAGTGTATGGCGGTAGCCATCTTTATGGGATGTAAGCCGCAGAGGTTCTTCTTTCCCGAGAGGGTGTGTGAGGTAAATTTCATATTCTCCGCTCCTGTCAGAGAGATAGGCAATCGATTTCCCGTTAGGAGACCATACAGCATCTTTTTCTCTTGAACCTGAGCTTTCTGTCAGGTTGCGCGTCGGACCTTCTTCGCGGGGAACAGAGAACACTTCTCCTCTGGCCACGATGAGCGCTCTCTTCCCAGAGGGAGAAATGTCAAAGTCAGTGATGAAATCTTTCACATCTTTAAGGTAAGGTCTGACTTCAGGAGCATCCTGCTGGATTTCAACCGGAATCTTTTTCGTTTTTTTACTCTTTGTGTCCAGAAGCCAGAGTGTTCCTCCAAGCTCGTAAACAATCTTATCTCCGCCCATGCTCGGCCGCCGGACATCGTATTCCTTGTGAAGGGTAATCTGTCCTATCTTTTCTCTCTTAGTATCGTAAGCGTAAATATTCAGCACTCCATCCCGGTCTGAGCTGAAATAGATTTTATCCCCGATCCACATCGGAATCCGGTCAGTCCCGGCAAAATTGGTGATGTTTGTCTCTTCGTTCTTATTGAAATCGTAGACATAGACCTCCTGAGCACGACCGCCCTTGTATCTCTTCCACGTCCTGAACTCACGTGAAGTCTTGTTGTAAGCAATTTTTTTTCCGTCTGGAGAAAAACTTCCCTGGGCAGCCTCATGGAGTATAAGCTCTTCAAGCCCGGTACCGTCGGGAGAAATAAGATAAAGGCGGTTGAAACGGCTGTAGCTGTGCCTGTTGGAGCGGAAAAGGATTTTATTCTTGAGGGGATGCCAGCCCACCACTTCGTCATAGCCCGGGTGATAGGTAACTCTGGTAATCTTCCCTCCATAAGAGTTCATGACATAAACATCGCCATTCCCGTCATACTCACCCGTAAAGGCTATCAGCTTTCCGTCAGGAGAAAATTTTGGGAATCTCTCCTCGCCATCATGGATGGTAAGGCGGGTGGCAACGCCGCCTTCAGCTGGCACGGACCAGATGTCCTCTCCGTGGACAAAAACTACAGTCTTGCCGTGTATATCAGGGAACCTCATCAGGGGCCTTTTTTCAGCATACTTCCCCGCCCCTGCTCCCTGGACGGCAAGGAAAACAACCACAGCAAAAATTGCTCCACCATAAAGCCAGAAGCGTAAAATTCCTCTTTTCTCTTTCCTGATTGATTTAAACATCACCTACCTCCTTTTTTAATCCTAATCTATTGACATGAATTTATCATCACCAGGCACACCCGCAATCATGAAAATAACGTCGGCCCTGTCTTTGCGAGGCACGAAGTGCCGAAGCAATCCTCCGTTGCGAGCGAAGCGTGGCAACCCCAAGCACTCCCGAATATGATGAGATTGCCACGCCCTCTCAGGGCTCGCAACGACGGATCGCTTCGCTGCGCCCGCAATGACCACATGCATTTTCGTAATAACAATACTGATATACGAACAATCCAGGTTAGATGTGCACTTTCTTTTAAAATAAGAGACATTATGTATGTCCCTGGAGAAAAAAGATAATAATGTAAGAAACTATTACATTTGTTTTCTGTAAAGCACCTTGCCTCCAACAATTGTGTAGAGAACCTCTGCTTCCAGAATCTCGTCTTCGGGGACAGTCATGATATCTTTAGAAAGCACTGTAATATCTGCCAGCTTTCCGGGTGTGAGTGAACCGAGGATGTCTTCTTGGAATGAAGCATAAGCACAGTTCAGGGTGTAGGAGCGGAGCGCCTCTTCCCTGCTCATTTTTTGCTCTGGGAAGAAAGACTTACCATTTTTCATCCTCCGAGTTACTGTGGCGTAAAAGCAGGCAAGAGGATCAACATCCTCCACCGGAGTATCCGTTCCGTTGCATATTACTGCTCCTGATTTCATCAGCTTCTGCCAGACATAGGCCCCCTCCTCTGCTCTCTTCTCACCCAGCCGCTTGATAACCCAGGGACCATCAGAGGTACAGTGAATGCCCTGCATGGAAGCTATCACTCCAAGGTCTCCGAAGCGGGGGATATCTTCAGGATGGAGATGCTGGGCGTGCTCAATCCGCCAGCGCAGGTTTTTCTTTTGGGGATGGTGCTTAAAGGCTTCCTCATACACATTAAGAACTTCACGGTTTGCCCTGTCGCCTATGGCGTGGACACAGAGTTGAAAGTCATTCTCGATGGCAATCTCTGCCGTTTCCCTAAGGGCGTCGATGGGGTAGGTATTTAAGCCTACGCTTGTGGGGAGGTCAGTATAAGGCTCGAACAGCCACGCTCCATGGGCACCCAGGGCTCCGTCAGCAACTCTCTTTATCGAGCGCACAGTAAGGTGATTATCCCCTGCTCTGATGATTCTGTAGTCGCTGATGCTCTTTTTCAAGCTCTCATTTCCCTCTCCGATCATCACATAAAGGCGGATTCCAAGCTTACCCGCTTCTACAAGCTCCCTGTAGAGGTCAATGGTCTTGAAAGAAACGCCGGCATCGTGGAAGCCTGTCACTCCCTTCTCTAAACATTCTTCAGCAGCAAGTTCCACAGCCCTGCGCTCCTCATTCCTGGCAGCTTCTGGAGGACGGCTGGCAAGATAGGTGGAAAGTGCTATCCTCACCAATCCCTGGGCTGTCTCCCTGAAAACTCCGATAGGGTTGCCCTTTGGGTCTCTGACAATCTCTCCTCCAGGAGGATCATGGGTTCCCCTCGTCACCCCGGCCAGCTCCATCGCCTTGGCGTTGGCAATCGAGGAATGCCCGCTTGCATGGGTGAGAAGCACAGGATTTTCTGGTGAAACCCTGCTCAGGTTGTGGTGATAGGGAAGCCCGTCCACATTCGGCTCAGGCGTTGTGTCCCATTTTTCCTGATGCCAGCCTCTTCCCAGAATCCATTCTCCGGGCGAAGCCTTCTTGACCGCTTCTGCAACCAGTTGAACAATCTCATCCCAATTTTTAGCCCGCGTCAGGTCGAGACGCATCTTGGACTGCCCGAGGCTCATGAAATGGCCGTGGGCATCGATAAAACCCGGTACCGCAAGCTTTCCCTCAAGGTCAATTACTTCGGTATTCTCAGACATGTACTTTTTAATTGTGCTCGTTTTCCCCACAGCCAGAATTAGACCATCTTTTACTGCCAGTGCTTCAACTTCTGGCTTTGCCTCATCCACGGTAACAATCTTACCGTTGAGGAGCACTAAGTCTGCTGGCAATTTTTTCTGGCAGGAAGTTGTAAACGCTAAAATAAGAATAAAGATAAAAAATACAGCTACCCCTAAAAACTTCTTTCTCATCCATCACCTCCTTTATGGGGTCAGGTCTTGCATTATAACACCTGTGGAAAATTCTGTGGAAAAATGTTTTTTATCTGTTTATCCATCAATTTTTTTGCATAATCATAAAGTTGAACATCATAGAGATTGAACTCCCTGATGCGCTCGATCACCTTCTCAGGCACATTCACATCCCTTTTTCCAGATACGTTTTTGCGCTCATAGCTGATATCGCTCCACCCGAAAACCTGCTTGAAAAGTACAAGAGACTCATCAAATTTTTCTGTGAGCCCAACAGCACTGATTTTTTCAGCCAAAACATCCTTAGCTTTCTCGAAGTCTGCTTGTCCGACAAAATGCTGAATGTTTCCTCGCTTGAAGCCCTTACTTCTGGCCAACATCCAGGTCTGGAGGTTATAGATATTAGGATTGAGGCCACTCTCCACATATTCCACTAAACTCATCCCCTTTGAGTTGATGATTCGATGGAGACGACGCCCTTTTCTCCCGTGGGCATTTTTACCACGAAAAAAATAGTAAGAAGAGACGACACGCTCAACCGGATCCCGAAGCATGGTGAAGTAATGACAGTCGTTGTGAATATACCTGTGGACTCCGTAATTCAAATGCCCCATCACACAGCGATAAGTACGGAATTTGGTCTCTACAGCCAATCTGGCAAAGTAATAACTCTTTAGATAGTCTTTAATCCATATTCTCTCTCCGGGCGCATAATTTTTGTACAAAATGGAGCGAATGGTTGTACCCCCTGTCTTTGGCATATGGAGAAAAATCAAAGTTTTTTCACCCACAACATCCCTCTTTAAATTTATCTAAATTTAAAAATAATATCCTCTATTAATTACCCTGAACTATTCATAAAAATGCCGGCAATCCCACTTAACTTAAATACAATCAAGAGGCTATGATGATTCCTCAACTTATCATAGGCAAAAAACTTCTTTTTCTTTATTTTATTCATGATCGCCGGGGACAAGGAGGGAGGGGAATATCAAATTGTTGGGGATGCAAAGAATCTTCAAGGCACTCTTCTGGATCGCAGCAGGTATAGCATACCCGCTTTAGTCCCCGATAGGATAAGAGACGGATATGAGTGCTCAGAAAACTCCTTTTTTCAGGTTCTTCCTTTAAAAGATCGGTTGTTAAATATTTTTTATTATCATCTGGAAAAACAGTCACCACCACCGCCTCATCTCCCATCCGGTTCTGAACTTCAACAGCACCGATAAAATTTGCCCCAGAGGAAATTCCAACCCCGAGTCCCAGATCTCTTGCGAACATCTGCGCCATTTTGATGGCATCCCCATCATCTGCAGCAATTATCTCATCCAGGTCGGGCAGATTTAGAATAGGAGGAATGAATTCATCAGAAATCCCTTGAATTCGGTGTTTTCCTACTTTACAACCCGTAGAAAGCGTGGGAGAGTTTTTTGGCTCAAGAGGATGAATTTTAACCTCAGGCTTTTTTTGGCGCAGAAATTGACCAACTCCCATCACCGTTCCACCTGTACCCACTCCGGCCAAGAAAGCATCAGGAGTCCGGCCATGAAAACGGAGCTGCCACCATATTTCCGGTCCTGTTGTCTGGCGGTGAGCGGAAATATTATGGTTATTTTGAAACTGAGAAGGAAGAAAGACACCAGGGTTTTCGGCAGCCATATTCCTAGCTTTCTGGATGCTTTCTAAAAACCCCCCCTCTTCCCGCGAAACAGTATGAATATCAGCTCCCAGGCTCCTGATTAAGTTCATCCTCTCTTCGCTCATCCAGTCAGGCATGAAAATAGTGACTTTATGACCGAGGGCCCTCCCCAGGGCGGCAAAGGAAATGCCGGTGTTTCCGCTTGTAGCTTCAGCAATTGTATCTCCGGGCTTTAAATCGCCTTTAAGATATGCGTGCTTGAGAATATAAAAGGCCATACGATCCTTGATACTACCGGTCATATTCAGGTTTTCTGCCTTAGCATAAAGCACCCGTTTTTTGCCCGCAAAAGCATAGTGAATTTCAAGAAGAGGAGTGTTACCAATCAGGCAAGCAAGCCCACGGAGGCGCCTATGATAAAGTGAATTTTCCACAATGCCCCCATCATAAAAAGTTTTTTTTTGCCTGTCAACTTCACTCAACCCCAATTTCAAGTTGTCTCTTTTTTGGAGATATTATAAAATCCTGAAAATCTGTCATGGAGAAATAACCAAAAAAGGAGTTACTCATGAGACATCTTCGCACTTTTTTCATCTTTCTTCTCCTGAGCGTACTGGTTCTTCAGGCTCAGCAAGCTCAGGAAAAGGTGGACCCGAAAAAACTCACACTCGAGGAGTTTTACCAGGTGAAATCTTTTTTCGGGAAATCAGCAAGATACGTAAATTTCTCAGAACATGACCGCTACCTCGCCTTTCTCTGGAACCCATACGACCAACAGGGATACGATCTCTACCTCTACAACCTGGCTGAAGGAACGCTAAAAAGAGTCACATCTCAGGAGAGGATGAGAGAATACGACCCACCTGAAGACTACGAAAAATTCATGCAAAAGCTCAAACAGAAAAAAGAAGAGGAAAGGAAAACCCAGGAAAAATATTATGCCCAGCGGGATTATCTTGAAGGAAAGGAAGTTGATCTTTCCCTATTTGAGAAAGAGGAGCTTGAAAAGCTGAAGCAAGAATTGAAGAAAAAAGAAGAGGAGAAGAAAAAGAAAGAGCAAGAATCAAAAGAGGCTGAAAAAGTTAAAGAGGAAAAAGAAAAAGAGAAAGAAAAAAAGAAAAAAGAGCTCGAGCTCTGGGAGCTTCGTGACAAGTTGAAGAAGAAAAAAGAGGAGGAGAAGGTAAAACCCAAAGACCTCTATCCTGGGATAAGCCGTTTCCTGTGGTCAAAAAAAGGCGAAGAACTCATCTTCCAGTACAGGGGCGACCTCTTCCGCTATTTCCCATCCAATGACAGGATTCAAAGGCTGACCATGACAGATGAAGCAGAAAGCATCATTTCTTACACTCCGGATGGAAAAGGCTATTATTACCGACGTGGAAACAACGTTTACCGGGTGATGTTCGGCTCATCATATCTCCACCAGCTGAACCATAAACTGCAGGAAAAGAACAAGTTTAAAACCTCACGCGTTTATCTATCTCCGGATGGAAGATGGATGTTTATCGTGGCTGAAAAAAGGAAAGGAAAGCCTGCCTTTCGAGAGGTAACGATTGTCAGCTATAAAGAGCGATGGGCAAAAGCGACAAAAACAAAGCGTCAGGTGACAGAAGACAAGAGAAATGAGCCAAGCTACAGATTTTACCTGCGGAGAATCCGGGAGCTCAATTACGGCCGGGAGCCAGAGCATATTTTTGAGATTCCAGGAGGGGATGTATGGTACGAATTCAGTCCTGTCATCTGGAGTAAGGACAGCTCAAAGTATGCTTTCATGACCTGGGAGAGAGAAAAAGGGGATTTCAAAATCTGGCTGGGCACTCCCGGTGAAGGGAAGAAACCCGAGCTTCTTTTTGAAATGAAAGAAGACCTCGGTCTCTGGAGTTTCCCTTTCAACAATGCGGCTTTCACCCCTGACAGCAAAAAATTTGTGGCCGTTTTGAATAATGAACACGGTTTCAGACAGCCTTTCCTGTTTGACCTTGAAACAAAAGAGAAAAGAGAGCTCATCAGGGGTAAGTTCGAATCATTCCCCATCATTGGCTTTACCAGGGACAGTAAGCAGATGTTCATTCTCTCGGATAAAGAAGACCCGGCCTTCCACTCTGTCTACAGGGTGTCTCTTGAAACGGGCGAAATGACTCCCATAGGCAAAACCGGGGGTATGAACCGGGGAGTAGTCGCTTCTCATAACGCAAAATGGCTGGCCACACGTTTCGGCAACTGGGAAAAATTACCCGAGTTATACGTTGTAAACCTTGAAAAAAACACAGCAAAGCCCCTCACCGACAGCCACCGCCAAGAATGGTATAAATACAACTTTATTAAGCCTGAAATCTTCAAGTTTAAAAACCGCTATGGCGATACCCTCTCAGCCATGATTTTCAAACCAGAAGGATGGAAACCGAGTGACAGGAGGCCGGGAATCATTTATGTCTATGGAGGACCTCTTGGCTCAAGACACACCGTTGAGGCAGATAATTACAGTACCATGTCTTACATGTTCCAGATGATTATGGCTGCCAAGCATGGCTATGTAGCTATCAACATTGACCCCCGCGGCCAATCCGGTTACGGAAAATACTTCTCCCAAGCTAATTTCAACCACATCGGGCGCCCCCAGGTTGAAGACCTTGAAGACTTGGTCAAACACATAGAGAGTGGATTTGGTGTCGACACTTCAAGACTCGGCCTCTACGGTTGGAGCTTTGGCGGCTTTCAGACAATGATGACCCTTTTCACCTCTCCTGATACATTTGCCTGCGGGATTGCTGGAGCAGGACCCACAGAGTGGGAAAACTATAACTCCTGGTATTCAGGCTCAACCGTGGCCAGCTCTGTTAGAGGAAAGCCAACTCTTCGTAAGTACTCGCTCCTTCCGCTGGCATATAACCTGAAAAAGCCTCTTCTGCTCGTTCACGGCATGATGGACTCAAACGTCCTCTATCAGGACACAGTCCATGTCTACATGTCCCTGCTTGAAGCAGGAAAAGAAACGCTCGTGGACCTTTTTCTTGACCCTGAAGGCGGACACGGCCTGGGAGGCCTGGTGAAGAATAAAGCACGTTACAAGAAGTACGAATCATGGTTTCTCGACAAACTCGGAATCTACGAAGAATAGCTTGTCCTTTCAGAGTTCTTATTCTGGCAGTTTCAGTACCTGATTTTGACTCCCATGTTGTAGAACATGAAGGCGAACTTGTCGCTTATCTCCTCTATCCTCTTGGTCGTGCTCGAAGCACCATGGCCTGAACGTGTCTCGATTCTGATCAGTACCGGATTCTTTCCCCTGTGCTTTTCCTGCAGAGTGGCGATAAACTTGAAAGAATGAGCGGGTACAACTCTGTCATCATGGTCAGCAGTGGTGACCAGTGTTGCTGGATAAGAGACTCCTTCTTTTATGTTATGCAGGGGTGAATAAGAATAAAGATTCTTAAAGTGTTCTTCATCATCACTTGACCCATACTCAACCACCCATCCCCAGCCGACTGTGAATTTATGGTAGCGGAGCATATCCATCACTCCCACTGCAGGCAGAGCAACCTTGAAGAGCTCAGGACGCTGGGTCATACAGGCACCAACCAGAAGTCCTCCATTCGAGCCGCCAGCAATGGCCAGCCTTTTGGATGATGTATACCCTTCTCTGATGAGATATTCTGCTGCGGCGATAAAATCATCAAAAACATTCTGCTTGTTGAGAAGCATTCCTGCTCGATGCCACTCCTCTCCGTACTCACCTCCTCCACGTAGATTGGCCATGGCATAGACGCCATCGTTCTCAAGGATAACAATCATTGTCGGATCAAAGCGCGGGGTGAGGCTGATGTTGAAACCTCCATAGCCGTAAAGATATGTCGGCCTTTTACCGTCGAGTTTCAATCCTTTTTTGTGGACGATAAACATGGGCACCTTTGTCCCATCTCTGCTCGGGTAGAAGACCTGCTTCACCTCATAATCTTGTGGATTAAACTTTACCTCAGTTTTCCGAAATACTTCCGATTTTCCGCTCTCGACATCGTATTTATAAATCAGGGGCGGAAAGGTAAAGGAGGTAAAAGTGTAGAACAGCACCTTGTCTTCCTTTTTTCCGTAAAAGCCTCCACCAGTGCCGAGAGCCGGGAGCTTGATTTCGCGAACCAGCTTTCCATGTGGCTCATACTGGTAAATCCTTGAGTTTGCATCCTTGAGGTATGCGCAGAATAGATAGCCTCCAGCCGAGGAAGAGCTGACCAGAACTTCTGATTTTTCAGGAACAACATCCTTCCAGTTCTCAATCGCAGGCTTAGCTGGGTCAACAAGCACCACCCTGTAATTCGGAGCTTTGGCATTCGTCATCAACAGAAAATTATGGCTTAGATTATCGATAATGTAGCTATCATACTTAAAGCCGGTGATGAGAGGTTTTAATTTTGCGTCTTTTCTGGAAAGTTCTTTGTAGTAGAGTTCATTTCCATGTGTCCCTTCGGAGACGGATAGAAAGAGGTATTTTTCATCTTCACTCACATCTGTCCAGAAATACCGGAAGGGGTGTTCTCTATCTTCATAGACGAGTGTATCCTTTTCCTGGGGCTCGCCAAGCCGGTGGTAAAAAACCTTCTGAAATTTATTCCTGGCAGTAAGCTCCCCTCCTTCCCTGGGTTTATCATAACCGCTGTAGAAAAAACCATCTTTGTACCAGGAAGCGCCGGAAAATTTTATCCATCTCAGGCGGTCAGGCAGTTTTTTTCTGGTTCCGATTTCCATCACCCCCATCTCGCTCCAGTCAGAGCCAGCTTCAGAACGAGAAATAGCCACATAGCGGTTGTCACTGGAAAACCCGGCAAGTCCAATCCGTACTGTTCCGTCCGGGGAGAGCTTATTAGGGTCGATGAAAACCTCTGGCTCGCCTTCAAGTCCTTTCTGGATGTAGATAACAGACTGGTTTTGAAGGCCATCGTTTTTGTAGAAGAAGTAGTACTCCCCTGCCCTCATGGGCGATGAATAACGCTCGTAATTATAGAGCTCTTTAACCCGCTGATGAATTTTTTCCCTGAAAGGTATCTTTTCCAGATAGGAAAAAGTAACTTTATTCTGTTCCTCAACCCATCTCTTCACTTCAGGCGAAGTATCATCTTCGAGCCAGCGGTAAGGGTCCTCGACCCTGGTGCCAAAATAATCATCCACCTGGTCAACTTTCTTTGTCTCCGGGTAGATAAGCTGTTGAGGCTGCTTCTGACATGCTGGCAAAGATACTAAAAAGACAAGCAGAAACAAGGCCAAGAATTTTCTTCTCATTCCTACCTCCTTAACCTGAATTATTCATAAACATGGCTCTTCTAAGCCACGACATATGGCTATTGACTTTGAAATCAGGGACATGTACCGATTTTCTGAAATCGGTGACGTGTCCCTGATTTGTGAATAATTCGGGTTAACACCTTAATCTATTTTTTATATCTTATCGCTTGGTCAAATTGCTTCCCTTGCTGGTTTTTATCACTCCTCCAGTTCAGGAAGCCAGAGATAGTAAAAGCCGCTCTTAAGGTAGGGAAAAAGCTTTTCATAGCTGATGCCTTTCTTTTCATAAAGAGGAATAACACTCGCTGCAGAGGCGTAAATGTTTGTCTTTCTCTTGGGGTAATAAGTGTAAGCAATGACCTTCGCCTCTTTTAACCTGGCCATATCAAGCACTTTCTCCAATGCTGAATCAAAGTATCCCACCTCATCGATAAGCTTGAGCTCCAGTGCCTGAGAGGCAGTAAAGATGCGGCCGTCAGCAATTTCCTTGAGCTTATCCATTGAGATGTACTTTTTTCTGCTATCATAAACCCTATCTATAAATTTCTTATAATAATCTTCTATGATATTTTGAAATATTCTCTTCTCCTCCTCTGTCATTTCTCTGAACACACTTCCTGAGTCTTTCATCCTTCCTGATTTTACGATGCTTACTTTTACCCCTATTTTCCCAAACAGTTCTTCCAGGTTGGGAAAGACAGAGATTACTCCGATGCTTCCGGTTAGAGTTGAGGGATGGGCGATGATATAATCGCAGGCAGAAGCAACATAGTAGCCTCCAGAAGCAGCCAGGCCCATCATCAGCCCGAGGATAGGAATTCCTGTCTTTTCTTTAAATTTGAGTATTTCATTGTAGATGATATCACTCGCCGTCACCTCTCCGCCAGGAGTGTTAAGACGGAGGATTAAACCTTTTACATTTTCATCATCAGCAGCCTTCTCAAGCCTGGTGTAAACACGCGAGAGGATGTCACCTTCTCTTTCGAAAACTCCTTGAGCTGTATTTGTACTGATAATGCCTTCAACATCAACCATCAGAATTTTCTCCCTGGCCTTACTCTTTACCAAAACCACCTCTTTAAGCTTCTCTGTCCCCAGAATATCAAGATGAATCTGGGGCATACACCCCTGAAAAATCAATAGAAAGAAAAGTGATAAAGGAAGGAATTTTCTCATCGTTCCTCCTTTGTTCTTTACTTAGGTCTCAGAAATCTCACCCTTACTTAGTTCGAAAATGCACCATGTCATTGCGAGCGGAGCGAAGCAATCCTCCGCTGCGAGCGGAGCGTGGCAGTCTCATCATATCCGCCAATGTATGGGATTGCTTCGTCACTTCGTTCCCCGCAATGATCTCGGCATGTACATGGGATTGCCACGCCCTTTCAGGGCTGGCAACGACATCATGCATTATTAAGCTCATAGTGCTGAACCTGCCTCGCTTGAATATCAGCCTCTAGGAAAAGTAACTGAACCCTTTTGGATGGTAAAACCCCCTTCATTCATGACAGACATACGCGCTGGTCTTCTTCCCAGAGTCCTCGTGCAGCCAATCTCTCCTTTTTTGTTGATGGCCACAAACTTCTCGCCTGGCATGAATTCAGGGTTTACCTTTTTGTATTTTTCGGCAATCATCCTGCATGCCTCTTCGCATGCTTCCTGGGGAGAGAGTCCTTCTTTCATGCGGAGCACAATGTAGTAGGTGGCGCAGGATTTTATCACGTCTTCTCCCCTCCCTGTGGCACCGGCTGCACCGACTTCATTATCCACGTAGAGTCCGGCGCCGATGATAGGCGAATCGCCGACCCGCCCTGGAATTTTAAAGCTTAATCCGCTTGTGGTGGTAACCCCGGCAATGTCGCCTCTCGAGTCAATGGCCAGCACATTAGTCGTTCCTGTTAAGTACTCGAGTGCTTCTTCATCAGTTTCTGGTGCTTTCTTTTTCAGCCTTTTGAGGTGGTCGGGTGGTCCCCAATCATCCCTATCACTAATCCTCTGCTTCCACTCAAGCCAGACGCGGCGGGCTTTCTCAGTCAGGAGGTTCTCTTCCTTGAAACCCCACTTCTTGGCGAACTTCAGTGCATCATCACCGACAAGCATCACATGGTCGGTATGCTCCATTATAATTCGAGCCACTGAGCTGGGCGTTTTGATATTCTCCAGGCAGGCAACAGAGCCAGCGCTGTACGTTTTTCCGTCCATGATCGAAGCATCAAGCTGTATCACTCCTTCTTCGTTAGGAAGGCCACCAAAACCAACACTCATGTCTTCGGGATCAAGTTCTATGATGTTCGCTGCTTTCTCAACCGCATCCAGCGCAGAACCACCTCGGGCCAGAATCTCCCACCCGACTTCCATGGCTTTCTTCCCTGTCTCATTCGTGTGGCTGGTGACTATGAGGGGAATTTTGTCCGGGGTTTCAGACCGCGCAAGCCCAAAGCCTCTGAAAAAAACCGTCCCGAGACAGAAGCCCAGACTCCTTCCGAAAAAACTTCTCCTTGTTATCCTCTCACTCAATTAAATACCTCCAAGCAATAAACATAAAATAGCATCTTTTAGATTCTGATTATAGTTTAAATCGAATGAGAAATGAAAATAATATTTTAAGAGCCAAAAAATGAGGAAATAAGTATTGTGTCCCTATTTTTAACCTGCTTGTTTTACCTCGTTGTAAGCCCATTCAAGCCACTGGCAGATTATCTCCAGGTCAGACTTCTCAACTGTGGCTCCACTCCAGAAACGAAGGCCTGGAGGAGCATCCCGATAAGAGCCGCAGTCATAGGCAACACCCTCATCAGCCAGAAGCTTCACCAATTTTTTGATTTTCTCTTCAGGAAGGTCAACTTTGAAGCAGACACTCGTGTTAGAGCGTATTTCCTTGCTTTCTGCCAGAAAATCAATCCAATCGTGTTCAGCCACGAATCGCTCCCAGACAGCCAGGTTCTCATTGCTGCGCTCGATGAGGGCAGGAAGCCCACCCACAGACTCAGCCCAGTTAAGGGCGGCGAGATAGTCTTCGTTGGCCAGCATGGAAGGGGTGTTTATGGTAGAACCCTCAAAGATTGCCTCATTAAGCTTCCCACCTTTGGTAAGGCGGAAAATCTTGGGCATAGGCCAGGGAGGAGTGTAGGATTCAAGCCTCTCCACTGCCCTGGGCGAAAGAATAAGCATTCCATGAGCTGCCTCCCCGCCGAGCACTTTCTGCCAGGAATAGGTGATGACATCAAGCTTGTGAAAGGGAATTTCCATGGCAAAAATGGCTGAGGTTGCATCGCACAGGGTAAGGCCAGCCCTGTCATCAGCAATCCACTCCCCATCTGGAACCTTTACCCCGCTGGTCGTTCCATTCCAGACAAATACCACATCATGGCTAAAATCCGCCTGAGAAAGGTCAGGAAGCTTTCCGTACTCAGCCTCAAAAACTCGGACTTTTTCCAGCTTCAGCTGTTTGGTAATGTCAGTTGCCCAGCCTTTGCTGAAAGATTCCCAGACAAAGACATCGACTCCTCTCGGCCCTAGGAGGGACCACATAGCCATCTCGAATGCTCCTGTATCAGAGGCGGGCACGATTCCAACTCTATAATTAGGGGGGAGGCCCAGAATCTTCTTTGTTTTCTCTATTGATTCTTTTAGCTTCCCCTTGCCCAGGCTGCTGCGGTGAGAGCGGCCAAGAGGAGCATCCTTTAGCTTTTCCAGGGAAAAGCCAGGATGCTTGGCACACGGCCCAGAAGAAAAACATTGGTTTTTTGGTTTTAGACTAGGTTTCATTGCAGTCTCCTCATATGACAATTCTCTATGAAAAAAAAGCCCGGTATCATATACCAGACTTCAGGTGATGAGCAATTGTATCAATCGCCAGAAAAATTTCAAGAGAAGGAAAACTGTATCCAGTCTTAATCCTCATGTATCCATGTTTCTGGTCAGGAATAATCTTTATTTCTCCTTTGAATTTTTCAAGGCCACCGTGGACGAGCCTGTGCCTGAGACCATAATCCATGTTTAATTTCTGGGCCAGATTAGGATCACCCTTCCAGACAACATCCGTCACTTTTCCTGTAAAAAAAGATTCTTTCTTCCTCTTCATTCTTGTCTTCTGCAGAGGCCTCTCTCTTAATGAAAAAGAGCTCCTGACCAGATACTCGACATAATAATTGATACCGTACTGGGAGGAATTACTGGTGATCATGATGTAATCGAAACTCCTGTTCTTAACCTCGAATATTCCCTCAGGCTTATTTCCGCGGGATATCTTCTTCCCCAGCTTCCAGAGCTCTGACTCTGCCTTAAGTTCACTCACTTCTACTCCAATCCCCTGGAGATGAGCGAGGAAATCACTAACTGTCTTCTTTGCCTTTTTCTTTTTGGAGAAAAAGAGAGGGAAAAGAAAAAAACTGAGAAAGGCTATGATATAGGGAAGGTATTCAAAAAGGTCTTCCAGATTCATTCCTTCCTAATTTTAATCATTTTTAAAAAAACTGCCAACACTAATTTAGTCTTTGCTGTCAGCCCAGCGCATCATCGAAGCCCAGAACTTGGAGATTCGGAAAACACTCGAATGAGGAGCATTTTGGTTGGGGAATTGAGATGCTGAAGGGTAGAAATATCGGTTTTGCGGCAGGAGCTGCAGCGTGGTACGCACCCCTTTATTTAATGCTGGGAATAATCCACCGCCTGAGGCGAATAAAGAAGAGATAGACTTTATTCCTTTTTATTGTCTTTTTTCAGCAATTTCAATGTTGGGAAATGCTTTCTGCATGGATTTAAAGACCCAGCTTGCTATCTCCTTCTCAAAATCACTCATATCTTTTTCCGAAGGCCTGACAGATTCCCATTCTTCAAGCATTCTTCTTGTTCTGGTAATGACTTGATTATCAATTCGATAAAGTCTGGAGAGAACACCTTCTCCCTGGTAGTGCTTCATTCTGGTCATGCTCAGGTACTGCCGCATATGTCCACGCTTATCAGGATACAGATATGAAGCCAGGGCCCGGGAAAAATCATTGAGAGGGGCAGTCTCCCCTCCCCCAAGTTCATAAGGAATATCAGAGACAGAAGCCCAGAGCGGAACTGCCGCAATGCAAACAGGCTGCCCGAGCAGAATCCACATCGTGGCCAGGTATGCTTTTTCGCGGCCAGGGGCTCCATGAAACACAACAGCCGAAGCGGTGGAATTCCGGTTTATAGTGTCATTAGTGTTGATGTAGAGCGGCAGGCGAGGGTTGTTCGAGCGGGGATCTGAGAAGGGATATGACCGCAGCTTTTCATTGACCAGGTCTCGCGCTGCTTCCCTGATTATAAATTCTAGGCTTATCCTTCCCTCAGCACACGCAGTTTCAAAAAGATGCGAGGCCCTTTCAAACCTGATGTAGCCGCCTCCACGGTACATTTGGGGAGCGGTGAAAGCATAGTTTGTCCTTATAAGGTAGCCAAAAGGAGCAACTCTGGAATCGTTGGCATCAAACTTCTGGTGAGATGCACTGCCTGTCTCGTAAAAGCAGGCATCTCCCTCTGCGTCTATGACACCAAAATTGGCTCCCACACTCCTTTTTCCTTGTGTACTTTTCAGGAGTCTTTCAAAGTCCCTAACTGTGGCACATTCTCCAAGAGCTTTCTTCATAAATGCCCCATTGCCCATCATTCTCTCTTCTTCTCGATCAGCCAGGTCACCAGAGGCAGAGTTCATGATGGCAAAGCCTTCAGTGTTTATGCCAGCCCATACATTCCGTCCTTTCTTGTCCTTGGCATCAACGAGACCGATAAAGCCGTACTTTTCTCCTCTAAAGTACATCATTTTATTGCTCAGAGAAGAAGTATCTCTGTTTTTCCACATCAGTGGCCTGCCATCTGGAGTGGCTTTTCCCGAGACAACAGCTACAGTGCAGGGAATGAGGTCTATGAGGGCCACAAAAAATAAAACGACGACTAGAAGGGCGGAAATCTTAAAAATTCTTATTCTCATCGCTCCTCCTCTCTTTAGAAATCATTTTCAATTATTATTGAGGATTAGCGAAAAAATGTCTACGGACATGTTTCAAACAGAACAGACCTAACCTGGATTATTCATGAATTAGTTCGAAAATGCCTATTGTCATTGCGAGCGGAGCGAAGCAATCTCATCATATCCGCCAGTGTAGGAGATTGCTTCGCCCTTTCAGGGCTCGCAATGACGAGAGGCCGCCGGTGCTTGGGGTTGCCACGCTTCGCTCGCAACGGAGGATTGCCACGGCACTTCGTGCCTCACAATGACAGGGCGAACGTCATTTTCATCGTTCGTGGGTGTGCCTGGACATGATGAATTTGTTAGAAACAATGTTTGTGGACAGGAAATTGGGGACACGATACCGAATTCAAGAG
>JBHIDX010000027.1:0-27292 GCA_046760305.1 Candidatus Aminicenantales bacterium | reverse complement strand
ACCAATTCCTTTATCCTTAACACTGATTTCAATATGATTTTTTCTCTCAATCAGTTTGATATCTATCTCCTTTTGCTCGGATGAGTATTTAATAGCATTATCGACAAGATTAGTCAAAGCCTGTTTTACAGCATCCTCGTCTATCTCTAAGATTACAGGATTTTCAGGAAGATCAGTTGAGAGGATGAATCCCTTTTTATCTAATTGGTAGCGGAATAGTCTTACTACTTCTTCTATTACAAGCTGGATTTCCTTTTTTTGAAAATTGTAAGTTTTCACCTGCTGTTCAATTTTTCCAAAGTCAAGAATATTATGGATGAATCGGGAGAGGCGGCTGCTTTCGCCTGCAATAAGTTTCAGAAGTTCACTCCTTTTTACTCTATCTTTTATTTTCTCTTCCTGGAGCATTTCAGTTATTCCCTGGATAGAGCTCATAGGAGTTCGCAGCTCATGTGATACAGTAGAAATAAACTCTGTTTTTAAGCGGCTGAGCTCATCTAATTTTTCTCTTTCGGCCTTCTCATAGATTACTTCTTCTTGAAGCCTGATTCTCTCCAGGTTTACCGTTAACTCCCGGGACATGGTGAGTAAGAGCTCTATATCATCCCTGGAAAACCTTTCACCAGACTTTTTCTTTCCGACAGATAATAGACCATCTAAGGCGGTCATTTTAAAAGAAATGGGGATGATTACTTCCACATTTTTCTCTTGAAGAAAGATCTCTTCAGAAAAGTCGATATTTTCTGTTGTCTTAACTGCCCTTTCTCTTGCTAGAATTTTATCCGGGTCAAGTCTTAAAGAGTCGAGAGAACTGCGTTCGCTTTCCCCATCTCTTTTTATCAACAACCTGCGCTTTCCAGAATCTGTGGAGTAAATAAATATGCCCATGTATTCAAGAGGTAATGTATTTCTCACTTTAATCATGAAATAATCGATGAGGTGCCCAAGGTTAGCAATTTTAACCGCTCTTTCGTTGAAGCTGAGTGTACTTTTGCGGTAATCATAACTCTGTCTGAAAAAAGCTTTATCGACAAGCTCTTGAATTTTTCTCCTTGCAGGATAAAAAGCTCCTGCTGCCACGAGAGCACCTGCCACAGAAATGACACTTTCCTGAACAGCAAACATTCTTGAAAAAAGAGTGTAGAAAAGCCGGATTGAGAGGAGATATAGACTGATTGTAAATATTGTCAGGAGTGAATAGACTAAACTGCGATTAATAACAAATTCTATGTTCATGAACTTGAACCTGACGATGGAAAAGATAAAGGCGAGTGGAATAAGAATAAAAAATACATTGGATACTTCTTCTGAAATGATAGAATCCATTTTGAGAATCAGTGGTAGTTGATTAAACAAAATATACGGTCCCAGTCCCACAAAGAGACCGAAAAAAATCCATTTTATCTGTGCTTTTTCCTCGTAAAAATGAGACTTCTTGTAGCACATAATGATGTGTAAAATTGCCAATAAGACAAAGAGGAGAACATAGATGCGAAAAATGGATGATATGAACAATAAGGTTCTGAAGATTTCTATGGACGATTTTAAACTCGCCAGCAGATAAGACGCGACTAAAGCTCCTGCAAAGATGAGAGCTGGTAAATAGATAATGAGCCTGCTTATCCTTACTTTACTCTTTGAGAAAGTAAAAGAAAAATGGAGAAGAAGAGCAGGCGCCATCGCAAAAGAAATATAGAATAAACTCCCTGGGAGATAAGACGACCAGCCCTTATGCACTAAATAAAACGCGCCGGCTATTATGATAGCTGAGCCAAAAGCTAAACCAGTCCAGTAGAAAATATGTGCTCTCGTTTCTTCTTTGCAGAGAAGGAAAACAAGAATGCTTAATGCAAAGATAAAGAGACCGATAGATAGATACATCAGAGGAATAAGTGCCTTAGGGTAAAAGGGAATCAGGCGAACCTCCAGTCTCTCAGTTTTTCCAGGAGTCCTAAGAAAGATAGTTACTTCATCGCCGATAGATTTCTTACTGAAGATAAATTGTAGATATCTTTCATTTTTAATTTCTAAGGAATCAATCTTAATTATGTTTTGCTTATCAATAGTAGGAGGAAGACCTGGACGTTCACGGAGGAGATGGAACCCATGTATGCAGATGATTATAACAACAAGACCTACTCCCAAGGAAAGGTAAAATAGGGATTTTTTCATTCCTTTTTTCCCTATTGCTCCGATTCAATATACTACCTTACTGAACCTGATGTCAAACAGAAAACAGGGGATATGAAGGCAAGGAACATGTACTGAATTTTTTTACATAAAAGTCAACGACTTACGGTATTTCGACTTGATTCGGCCTCCTGTAGAGCGACTCTTTCCCGTCTTTTCAGGGGCTGAAGCTGACCTTTGTCGCAGACAAACTTCCTCCGCTTCGGATTCTCTTTCAGAAATTTTTGATGGCTACTGAGAAGCGCTGTGAATATTTTTCATATTCATCGCTTCCCAGACGGCGGAGTTCGGAATTCGATAAGATACCCATATCCTTTCCAGATGGTATCGAGCCGGACATTTAACATCGTCCCCGGAACTAAATCAACGGGAGGGATGACTTTTTCTTGCTTCCCAACAAATAATTTAAAGAACCTGTTCCCTTTTTCACTTTCATCGGCAATGACAATTTTAGTCCCGGGTCGAGCTACTCTGATCATCTCTTCAATCGCTTGCTTCTTGTTGAAGAAGAGATTTATAGCGCCCAGATGGAAGACTACATCAAAAGTCTCATCTTTGTATGGCAAGCGTTCGGCATCGGCCCAGAATAGATCTGCCTGGAGACCCCATTTCTTAAGGTTCCGTACGCATAAACGCAACATCTTCTGATTAATATCTACGCCGTAGAAGGATCCGCCATTAAGGTATTCCCTCAGGAAAGGAAGATTATCCCCCGTGCCGATGCCTGTCTCCAGTATTTTAGCGCCAGAGGAAATTTCTAATCGGTCCAAAACCTCGTGTCGTGCTCTTTTCGCCCCTCCGCAAGCGATGAAAAAGAGATTTGTGAGTGGTGTATAAAAACTCGAATAAATTTCCCTGATAGCATCGAAACGCTTTCCATGACTCACCAATTTTTCTCCGTGAAGAAAACGGACAATCCCTTCTTCCACAGGGAAATTTCTCTGGCAGTTCTCACATGACAATATCCCTCCTGATATTATGTCACCATCAGGTTGTCCGTCGAAGGTCAAACAGCCCTTGCAGGTTGGGCAGCAAATGATATCAAGTGTAATTGATTTCATTCTTCAACCCTTCTTTATGATAAATAATACTTATGTAACTCTATTCTTGCCAAAAGTTGTCAAAATTTTGTTAAGAATTTGTAAAAGGCTTGTTAAGATTCAAAGGTGATAAATATTCCAAGGAAGAAAATGGCCGCATCAACTTTTGTGTCGATATTTGCTTTTGAAATTAATCTTCAGTTTAATAGACAGCATTTTTAAGAGGAATGAGATTTTTGCTTAGATGGCGCTTTTTGGGGCAAAAAAGGCCTGTTTAAGAGTTCTTTTCCAGGAAAAAATTAAGCTATCTTCCTTATTTTCAGATAGATACGCCAGCCAAACTAGAAAGGAAGAAAGAAAGGAAGAAAAGAAAGGAAGAAAAAGGAAAGGACTTACAGGGTAAAAATGGTGGAGCTGACGGGATTTGAACCCGTGACCTCTTGACTGCCAGTCAAGCGTTCTCCCACTGAACTACAGCCCCACAGATGAGGTAATTCATCTTACAAAAATGTGCTTCAAGCGTCAAGAACTGCAAAAAATAAGAAATCAGGGGCACGTTACAGATTCCAGAAAATCTGTATATATCCCTGATTTCAAAGCCAACAGTCATATGTCTAGGCTTAGAAGAGTGATGTTTATTAATAATTCAGGTACATTGAAAGAACTTATGCATATTTTTCGGCCACTTTGATTACCAAGAAAGGATAAAATGTGGTAAAATACGTTAAGAAAAGGAAATAGAAATGCCTAAAAAACCCAACAAGTCAATCAAAAACATATTATTCTGGATTGCCGCTGGCATCATCATCATTGCCCTCTGGAGTCTCTTTCAGCCCCCTGCCTCAGCAAGAAAATCCGTTAACTTCAGTCAATTTATGGCTGACGTGGAAGCCAACAGGGTTAAAGAAGTTGTGATTGCAGGCAATCAAATAAAAGGAAAATACCTGGATGACACTCCTTTCAGAACCGTTGCTCCCTCCCAGTTTGACGACCTGGTGAAAATATTGAGAGAGCATGAAATCACTATCGAGGTCAAAGACACCTCCAGAAGTCCCTGGTTTTCCTATCTTTTCACCTGGTTTCCAATCATCATATTAATCATGTTCTGGGTTTTCTTCATGCGGCAGATGCAGGCTGGTGGTAATAAAGCCTTATCTTTCGGAAAAAGCCGCGCCAAGCTCTTCTCCAGCACTCAGAAAAAAATAACTTTCAAAGATGTAGCAGGAGTTGAGGAAGCAAAAGAAGAACTTCATGAAATCATAGGCTTCCTGAAAGACCCTCAAAAATTCCAGAAACTGGGGGGAAGAATTCCCAAGGGAGTAATACTCGTTGGAGCGCCGGGAACAGGAAAAACCCTTCTTGCCCGGGCTGTCGCCGGTGAGGCAGATGTACCCTTCTTTTCCATAAGCGGCTCCGACTTTGTGGAGATGTTTGTCGGTGTCGGAGCATCAAGGGTAAGAGACCTCTTCGAGCAGGGCAAAAAAAATGCGCCCTGCCTGATTTTTATCGACGAGATTGATGCCGTGGGAAGGCAGAGAGGAGCTGGACTGGGAGGAGGTCATGACGAGCGGGAACAAACTCTAAACCAGCTTCTGGTCGAGATGGACGGGTTTGACTCCAACGAAGGAATCATCCTCATCGCAGCCACCAACAGGCCTGACATTCTCGACTCCGCCCTTCTCAGACCGGGCAGGTTTGACAGAAGAATTGTGGTCAACATGCCCGACGTAAAGGGGAGGGAAGAAATTCTAAAAGTGCACGTAAAAAACATTCCCTTGGCCAGAGATGTTGACCTTTCACTCATCGCCCGCTCCACACCCGGTTTCTCAGGAGCTGACCTGGCAAACCTTGTGAATGAAGCAGCCCTGATTGCTGCCCGGCATAGCCAGACAAAGGTTACGATGGAGGACATGGAATACGCCAAGGATAAAGTTCTCATGGGAGTGGAGAGAAAGAGCATGATTATCAGCGAGGAAGAGAAAAAAAGCACTGCTTACCACGAAGGCGGTCATGCGCTTGCCGCTGCCCTTATTCCAGAAGCAGACCCGATTCACAAGGTGACGATTATTCCCCGTGGCCTTGCCTTGGGAATAACCCAGCAGCTTCCCCTGGACGACCGCTACACATATTCCAAAGACTACCTTGAAGCACAGCTCTCGGTCCTTCTCGCCGGTCGAGTTGCGGAGCAGCTTTTCCTCAAAAAAACAACAACAGGAGCTGCCAGCGATTTTGAGAAGGCGACTGAAATCGCTCGCAAGATGGTCTGCCAGTGGGGTATGTCTGACCTGGGACCCCTGACATTCGGAGAAAGGGATGATCTCATCTTTCTCGGCAGAGACTTGACGACGCATAAAAATTTCAGCGAAAAAACAGCTGAGCTCATCGATGCTGAGGTAAAAAAAATTATCAATCGCAATTTCGAGAGGTCCCGCGAGCTGCTGGAAAAAAACAGTAAGAAATTGGTCAAAATTGCAGAAGCGCTTCTTGAAAAAGAGGTTCTCACCTCTGAAGAAATAGAAGCCATCATAAAAGGAAAAAAGATTACCCGCAGGGATGAAAAAAAGCGAAGGGAAAAAAGCCTCCAGAAAGCGAAAAAAGAAACAAAAAAAGTCAAATCAATCAAGACCCCAGGTTTTGCCAAAGCATAAATAAAGCATAAAAGGTGAGAAAAGACTACACCATCCAGGTTAGAGGCAGGAATTATCATCTTGGAGGCAGAACCTGGATAATGGGTGTGCTCAACGTAACCCCTGATTCATTCTCGGATGGCGGTTTTTACCTTGAAAAAGAGAAGGCTGTAAAACGAGGACTTGAACTCGCCTCCGAGGGAGCAGACATTATCGATGTCGGGGGTGAGAGCACGCGTCCGGGTTCAGAACCTGTCTCAGCTGAAGAGGAAGCAAGAAGAGTTTTGCCAGTAATATCGGCCTTGAGGGAGAAAACAGAGGCGCTCATTTCGGTGGATACCACCAAGTCCGAAGTGGCCGAAGCAGCCCTTGAGATGGGGGCTGATATCATCAACGACATCAGTGCTTTCCGCTTCGATTCCCGGATGGCCGCCCTTGCTGCGGAAAAAAATGTGCCCGTTATACTCATGCACATGAAAGGCACACCCCGCACAATGCAGCACAATCCCACTTACAGCGACCTTCTCCAGGAAGTAAAATCTTTTCTCGGGCAGAGGATAGACTATGCCCTCAGCTCGGGAATAAAAAAAGAAAAAATAATCATCGACCCCGGGATTGGATTTGGGAAAAAGCACGAACATAACCTCACCCTCATAAACTGCCTCTCTTTTTTAAACGAACTTGAGCGGCCGATTCTTGTCGGTCCTTCGCGAAAATCATTCATCGGTAAGATTCTCCACCTCCCTCCTCAGGAGAGGACTGAGGGAACGATTGCCTCGGCCATAATAACCATCATCAGGGGAGCTCACATTATCCGCGTCCACGATGTTTCTGCCGTGAAAAAAGCAGTGCTGGTGGCTGATGCTATCCTGGGGGAAAATAACAGCACGAGAGACGAAATGAAAAAAAAGGAGAGCTATGTTTTCTGACGTGCTGACAGCAATCTCCAGGTTCACCATAGGCGACCTGGTAGACATTCTCCTCGTGACTTTCATCCTCTATTCTTTCCTTCTCCTGATAAAAGATACCAAGGCCTACCAGATGGCCATCGGCCTGGGGATTGTGGGCATCATTTATCTTATTACCCAGTGGGGAAATCTCTTTGTCTCCAACTGGCTCATAAAAACCTTCACCACCTATGCTATCATCGCCATTATCATCCTCTTCCAGGGTGAGCTGAGGAGGTTTTTCATCGAACTCGGCTCTCGTTCGTTCAGAAAACGCCATTTAACCAGGTCCTTCCAGGAAAAACTTGACGACCTCTTCCTGGCAGTGGATTATTTCGCTTCAAAGAAAATAGGCGCTCTGATAGCCATCGAGAAAGAGATATCTTTGAAAAGTTATGCTGACCGGGGGATGAGAATCGAGGGAGAGTTATCCAAGGATCTGCTGGTTAGCATTTTTTTCCCTGACTCACCTCTCCATGACGGAGCTGTAATCATCAAGGGAAATAAAATAATTGCTGCCGGCTGCCTTCTCCCTCTTCCCTCCTCCCACAATCTGGGTGAGGAATTCATGCCCCGTACCAGGCATCTTGCAGCCCTCGGCCTCTCCCAGGAGACAGACGCGGCTGTGATCGTTGTTTCCGAACAAACCGGCTCTGTATCCCTGGCTGTGAAGGGTGTGCTTAAAAGAGAATTAAAAAGAGAAGAACTCAAAAGCAATCTGCTCGAGTATATGAAAAACATATGAAAAAAATAAAAAATATCATAAGCAGCCTCCTTTTCAGAAACTGGGGATTAAAACTATTCTCCCTCATCCTCTCTTTTATTCTCTGGCTTGTGCTTATTCCTCCAGAAAAAATTTTCTCCGAGAAAACACTGACTGCGCCGCTGGAGGCCCACAACATACCTCCCCAGCTTGAACTGGTAGAAAAGCCTCCATCCACAATAGATGTCGTCATCCGGGCTCCAAAACGACTTATCGACAAGATTTCACCCGAAAATGTTCTGGCCAAGCTTAACCTCGAAGGGGCAACCATCTACCAGGAAGAGTACCCGCTCAACAAAGAGATGATAAGCCTGCCGCCAGGAGCAGAGGTGGTGAACGTCTATCCGAATAAGGTCCAGCTCAAGCTGGAGAGGACAAAGGCAGCAGTACTTGATATCGAGCCCACTATCATCGGGCAGCTCAAGCCGGGATTGAAACTAGAGAAAATAGAAGTAACCCCTCCAAGGATTGAAGTCAGGGGAGCAGAAAGTAAGATCAGGGAAAACGAAAAGGTAAGAACAACTCCCATAGACATCTCAGAGGTCACCCAGACGACAGAATTTGAGAGAGACCTCATCCTCCCCAACCCAGACCTCAGATTGGCATCTTCCTCTCAAAAAGTAAAAATAAAGCTCACAATCCTCGAAGAGGGAAAAAACGGAAAAGATGAAAAAAAAGGGGAAATTAGCACATGGGAGAACTGTTTGGCACAGATGGAATAAGAGCAATAGCAGGTGAGTACCCTCTTGATTATGCCTCAGTCTACAGGCTGGGTGAAGCACTCGTTTCCCTCCTCAGGGAAAAAGACCTTGATCCGGAAATACTCATCGGCAAGGACACCCGCGAGTCTGGCATGTGGATTGAACAGGCTCTCTTCCAGGGAATACAAAAAGCAAAAGGGAAGGCTCTGTCTGCAGGTGTTATCCCTACCTCGGCCATTTCCTACCTGACAAGACTGCATGAATTTTCGGCCGGGGTAGTTATCTCTGCTTCTCACAATCCTTACCTCGATAACGGAATTAAAATATTTTCCTCAGAGGGAGTAAAAATTTCAGAAGAATGGGAAAAAACACTGGAAGAAGCAATCATCTCCATGAAGGGGAAAATTCTTCCTCTGTCAACAGACATCTCCCCCCGTTTTTCCTTTCGGAATGATTACGTAGAATTTCTGAAAGGGCAGCTCTCCCGGGCGGCAAGACCAAGGAAGATTAAAATGGTCATCGATTGCTCTAACGGGGCAAGTTTTTCCATCGCACCACAAGTCTTTCAAGAGCTCGGGTTTGAGATCATAGCTCTCAACAACTGCCCTGATGGCAAAAACATAAATAAAAACTGCGGTTCCCTCCATCCAGGTGACCTGGCGCGGAGAGTTGTGGAGGAGAGAGCGGATATTGGAATTGCTTATGACGGGGATGCTGACCGCGCCATCTGGGTGGACGAAAAAGGAAACATTCTCAACGGGGACCACACCCTTTTTGTACTCTCTCAGTTCATGAAAGAAAAAGGGAGGCTTAAATCCAAGTTTGTCGTCGCCACTACCATGAGCAACCTCGCCCTGGAAAAAGCACTCGATGAGAGAGGCTTAAAGTTACGGCGCACAAAGGTGGGAGATAAATACGTGCTCGAGGAAATGATAAGATGTGGATCCAACCTGGGAGGCGAACAATCAGGTCACACTATTTTCCTCGATGACTGCCCGACAGGTGACGGCATCCTGACGAGCCTTAAAATGCTGGAGGCGATGATCGAATACGGGATATCTCTTTCAAAGATGATCGAAGGCTACCGTGAATATCCTCAGGTTCACAGAAACATCGAGGTAAAGGAGAAAAAAGCATTCAGCCAGCTCCCTGAAATCCTGGAGCTCATCGAGCATGTAAAAAACGCCCTCGGTGACAATGGCCGAGTAGAGGTTAGATACTCGGGCACTGAACCTATGGCCCGCATCATGGTCGAAGGAAAAAGCAAGGAAATCATCGAGAACTATTCTCAAACACTCTGTGAGGCAATAAAGAAACACCTTGGATAGCTGCGGGCATTAGGATTGCTGGCATTTTTATGGATTAAGGGAAGATGTATTAAAGGAGGGAAAATGAAACTCGCCCTAAATATCGACCATTTTGCCACCATAAGAGAGGCAAGGAGAAGCACAGAACCAGAGCCAGTGCTGGCCGCGCTCCTGGCAGAACAGGCCGGGGCTGAGGGCATTGTCGTCCATCTCAGGGGAGACAGGCGGCATATAAAGGAACGCGACCTAAAAATCCTCAGAGAAACGGTCAAGACTAAGCTCAACCTCGAGATGGCTGCTACGGCTGAGATGAAAAAAATTGCTCTTAATGTAAAGCCCGATGTCTCCTCCCTCGTCCCTGAACAGCCTGAAGAGCTGACTACAGAAGGAGGGCTGGATGTTATAACCTATAAAAAACACCTCACGCCTTTCATCCAGGACCTGCAGCGGGCAAAAATAAGAGTGAGTATTTTTGTCGATCCTGACTTAAAACAAATCCGGGCCTGCCACGATGCAGGTGTAACACTTATCGAAATAAACACGGGAAAGTATGCAGAATCAAAACCCGGAAAAGCGCGCCGTAGAGCACTGGAAGAAGTGAAAAAAGCAGCAGAATACGGTCACAAGCTCGGCCTCGAAATACACGCCGGTCACGGGCTGGATTACAGAAACGTGCAACCTGTGGTTGAAATACCGGAAATAACAGAGCTGAGTATCGGATTCTCGATTGTGGCCAGATCTGCTCTTGTGGGTGTGGAAAAGGCCGTAAAAGAAATGATAGCCCTGATTGAAAGGTGAGATGAGCTTAAGAATAAACCTCGAGAGACTAAAAAAAGACTTGCTTGCTCTCTCTGAATTCGGTCGTGATAAGAAAGGAGGAATCACCAGGCCTTCCTTCAGCCAGGCAGACCTTGAGGCCAGAGCCTGGCTTAAAGAGAGAATAGAAGAGGCTGGCCTTTCCTTCAGGCAAGACGGGGCGGGAAACATTTTCGGGCGCCTTGAAGGAAAAGGAAAAACAGTCATGGTTGGTTCTCATCACGATACCGTGGTTAACGGCGGCATGTTTGACGGCGCAACAGGTGTACTAGCCGGGCTTGAATGCCTGAGAAGGATAAAAGAAGAGGGAGTGGAGGTTTCCAGGCCGATTGAAGTTGCCTCTTTTACCGATGAGGAAGGAAATCTTGTCGGTGACTTTCTGGGAAGCAGGGCCTTTGTCGGACTTTTAAAAAGAGAAGAGCTCGAAAAGGGAATCACCTCCATAGGCGTCCCATTCTCTGAAATCCTCGAAAGAACCGAATTTTCTTTGGAATCAATCCTTAAAGCACACCGCCAGCGGCCCGAGCTCGAGGCCTATCTGGAGCTACACATAGAACAGGGAGCCTTGCTGGAGACAGAAGACAAGCCGATAGGCATCGTGGACGTGATTGCCGGCAAGCACTACCGCAGATGTGCCTTCCTGGGCAAAGCAGACCACGGCGGCACAACTCCTCTCGAACTCCGCCAGGATGCATTCCTGGGCACGGCAGACTTTGCTTTAAGGAGCATTCAGCTCGTGGCCACAAAGTATTACGGGAGTGTGGTAACCATAGGACAGGTAAGGCTCAGTCCAGGGGGATTTAACATCGTTCCTGCTGAAGCTGACTTCACTTTTGAATTCAGAAGCACTTCCAGGGAAACACTCAGGGAACTCGAAAATGTTCTTTTTTCCCTGGCCGAAAATATTGCCTCAACCCGAGGCTTGAGGTTTGTCTCAGAAGTAGTGGACCACGTGGACCCAGTAGAACTCGCGCCAGGGATAAAGAAATTGATGAAAGAAGAATGTGAGAAGCTTGGTTACCCTTACATGAATCTTCCCAGCGGCGCGGGTCACGATGCCCAGATTGTGGCCAACGTGGCTCAGGCAGGAATGATATTCATCCCTTCTGTGGATGGAGCAAGTCATTCTCCTCAGGAAAAAATCACCTGGGAAGACCTGGAAAAAGGAGCTAACCTCCTGCTCCAGACTGTACTCAGGTTAGCCCGCCTGAATTATTAGTTCGAAAATGCGCCATGACCCCTAAAATACGGGTCGGGTATCAGAGGTCTTGCTCACCTAAATCAGGCTTGAAGCTCCTCTCTCTTTTCTTCAGAGAATGCTTCTTTTTCTCCTGGAGCATCTTTTCCTTTGCCCGTCTGGAGCGCTTTCTTTTCTGGCGGCGTATCTTCTCAATCCTCTGCTGCGCCTCACTCTTCTTCTTAAGAATCATGCTCTCTATCTTTCGGGCAAGTATTCTCCGGGCAAGATACCTGTTTATCGATTGAGACCTCTCCCTCTGGCACTTCACCTCGACTCCAGTGGGGAGATGCTTGAGGTAGACACAGGTGGCTGTTTTATTAACCTTCTGGCCGCCTCTGCCGCTTGAACGGATAAATTTCTCAGTTATGTCTTCCTCGCGGATTCCGAGCTCCTCCATCTTTTTTCTCAGCGCCTCCTCCTTGGCTGCAGTTACGGCAAATATTCGCATTTTTCCTGAAAAAAATCTGTATTTCTATATTAAGTATAATGCATAACCCATTTTGATGGAAAAAGAAAAATCACAATGCTTTTTTCCAGGTAAAGTACACCACTATTCTGAGGATTAAATTGAATATTCAGGCCTTTTTATGGCTCAAATATTTATAGAAACTCGGCCTTCGATCGGGAAGAAAAAATTTCCGCGCTGTACAGGCCTCCACTTTCTCCAGGTCACATTCAGCATAAAGAATAAAATCCTCCCCTTCTGGAGCTCGGGCAATCAGAGCTCCCTCCGGGTCTACGACGAATGAGCCGCCAGCAAAATTGAGATGCTCCTCCTTACCGACTCTGTTGACAAGTGCTGCGAAGTATCCGTTTTGGAAAGCAGCTACCTGAATTTCAGCCTCAAAAATCCCCTGAGTCCATTCCCCAACGGCTCCCGCCTGAGGAATGAGGACAATTTCTGCCTTTTGTAAAGCCAAAGCTCTCATGTACTCCGGGAAATGACGATCATAGCAGATGGCTACTCCCACTCTTCCGACTGAAGTAGAGTAGACGAGCTTAAGTTTGTCGCCAGGATGATAATATCCCTTTTCGTAAAAGCCCATCCCGTCCATAATATGGACCATCCTGATTACTCCAAGGATGCTCCCATCAGCATCAATGACTGGAGAAGCATCAAATGTCCGGTCATGGTAGCGTTCAAAAAGGTTCAAAACCGTCACCGCGCCATATTCTTTGGATAGGGCAGTAAACATCTCAGTCGTCGGCCCTGGAATCGGCTCGGCCTGCTTTAGGTGCTCCTGGTGAGTACGATACTGGGGCCAGAAATAGGAAAAGCCCAATTCAGCAAAAGCGATAAGCCGGGCTCCTTCGCGGGCAGCACGTTGAAAGGCTTCAGCACCACGACGAAGGTTGTCTTCTTTGTCTCTGGATGCCTTCTGCTGGATGAGTGCGATTTTCATTCTGCTTCTCCTACCCGAAGCTAAAATTACTTCTCAAACAATATAATTCTTTCTCATATATCGTAAACAATATCGATCCTCTTAAGCAGTTGGAACACAGGGGATAATTGTATCACCCTGTGGGTAACTCAGAGTGAACATCAATAAAAAGGTTGGCTTTATCCAGTCACTAGGTGATAAAGGAAAAATTAACTCTTTTTTACTCCTATCTTCTTTCCTTCGTTGCTTAAATATTCCTTCAATCCTTCCTCAAACGGGGAAGGATGGAGAAAGGTTCCCCAATGTTTCAGCAGCAGGTTTTTTATTCTTTTTCTATCTTTGTTTTTTAAAGCACTCAGAATCTCTTTATGTTCTTCCATCGACCTTTCCAGGACTCCCGGCTTCTGGAAAGCATAGGAGCGGGCATAGTTATATCGAAGCATCTGGTCGTTGACATAGAAAAGGGTTGACTGGAGAAAGGTGTTCGGGATTTGCTCCCAAATTCTTTTGTGAAGCTCTATGTTCAAGGCCATGTATTCTTCTATGGAATCAAGGCTGCAGCTTTCTGACATTCTTTCTGTCATTTCTTCAATCTCCTTTAAATCTTCCGGGGATAATTTGTCAATAACCATAGATGTACCCAGGCTGTCGAGAATGGCCAGAACCTGAAAAATTTCCTTGATCTCCTTGAATGAGATTTCTCTGACCACAGCTTCCCGGTGGGAATCAATGCTCACGAAACCCTCTGCCCCAAGGCGGAGTACCGCCTCTCTGACTGGGGTAATGCTGACACCGAAGAGATTGGCGATTTCCTTCTCGTTTATCTTCTGAGTCGCTTTAAGCTCATTTTTGATGATGGATTCTTTGAGATAGTTGTAAATGGATTCGCTTAAAGTTTTGGGGATGACGTATTTTCTCAGTCTGATTTCCTTTTTCATAATAGTTTATGATTTACATAATCTTAATCATTCATAAATTTATCATCTCCAAGCACACCCACGAACGATGAAAATGACGTCTGCTTTGTCATTAGCATAACATATTGATAAAAACATGGAAATTAGGGTCATGTGCCGATTTTATGAATTGATTGCCTTTCCCTTGATTTCAAAGTCATATACTGAAAGTACAAGATAATAAATTTTCCGCTGGTAAGTCAAGGACAAGAATTGACTGAAAATACCAATTTAGATACACTTTTCCTTTCCCAACTCCAGGGAGATAAACATGAAAGGAAAAACAATTACTACTTCATTAATCTCATCTTTTTTCCTGACGACAATTCTCCTCTCGCCAAGCCTTTCTTCTGAAATAAAGAGCCCCCTTACAGTAGCAGAATCGAGTAACTTTAAAGCAACTTCCCGTTATGGTGATGTTATGGATTTCATCAAAAAACTCCAACATCATAGTCCTTATCTTGGAATTGAGACGCTGTGTGTGAGTACAGAGGGAAGGAAAGTTCCCCTGCTCATCATCGGAAAACCGCTTCCCCCCACACCTTCAGCGGCGCATCTTGGGGGGAGAGCTGTAGTCTACATCCAGGCAAACATCCATGCAGGCGAAGTGGAGGGAAAAGAAGCCTCTCTCATGCTCGCAAGAGAGCTTCTTCTCAAAAAAGAGATAAATTATCTTCTTGAAAGACTTGTCGTCCTCATCTCACCCATCTTTAACGCAGATGGGAATGAGAAAATAAGCAACCAGAATAGGCGGAATCAGGCAGGACCGGAAGAAGGAGTGGGAGTCCGCTATAACGGCCAGAACCTTGACCTCAACCGTGACAGCATGAAGCTCGAAAGCCCGGAGGTTCAGGGGTTGGTGAAAAATGTCCTTATCCGCTGGGACCCTTTTCTTGTGGTTGACTGCCATACCACAAACGGCTCCTTTCACCAAGAACCGGTAACCTACTCCTGGCCGCTCAATCCCAACGGCGACAGCTCGATTATCACCTACATGAGAGAGAAAATGATGCCCGGGATCTCTTCCTCCCTGAAAAATAAATACAACACGCTCTCCATCCCCTACGGAAACTTCATCGACTTCAAAAACCCTGAAAAGGGATGGCAGACCTTCAGCCATCTTCCCCGCTACCTGACAAATTACGTGGGGCTCAGAAATCGTCTGGCAATCCTCGACGAAAATTATGCCTATGCTGATTACAGAACAAGAGTCTACGCCTGCTACCACTTCCTCCTCTCCATCCTTGAATACTGCTACCAACATCACGCTGAACTCATAGAGCTTACAAGGGAGGCAGACCGGAAGATAATCGAGAGCGGATATTTGCCCTCTGAAGAAGAGACCTTTGGCCTTGAATTCGAGAGAAAGGCACTTAAACAACCGGTCAAAATTCGCTCCTGGGAAATGAAGGTCACTCCTAGGGATAGAGGCTGGCCTAGGGTAGAAAAAACCGATGTTAAAAAAACCTACCTTGCCCCGTATTATGCTGATTTTATGCCCAAAAGAAGCGTTCGCTTTCCCTCTGCTTATCTCGTTTCGGCTTCAATTCCTGAAGTTAAAGAAAAGCTACTTCAGCATGGAATAACTGTCGAAGAGCTTACCGAGGCCGTAAGTCTTGAAGTTGAATCTTTCCGCCTGACAGATATAAAAAGTTCAGAGCGCATTTACCAGGGACACAGGCTCAACTCCATTAAAGGCGAGTATTTCCTCGAAAAGAGGGAATTTCCGAGGGGAACTCTTTTCATCAGCACATCCCAACCGCTGGGAAAGCTTGCAGCCTATCTTCTCGAACCGGAAAGTGATGATGGCCTTCTCGTCTGGAACTTCTTCGACCGTTACTTAGTCAGTCAATGGAGAGGAAGTCCTCAAACATATCCTATTCACAGAATGCTCATGCCTGTGTTGGTGGCCAGAGAGAGAGTAAAGTAATTATTTCTTTTTTTTCATGGTGGAAGAGATGAGGAACTTTCCGCAGTTTTCACAGATAAATATATCGTTACTGCCTTCGATGGCAGAGCTCATACCCGTGGCAACGTTGATGTTGCATCCCTGGCATACTCCATCCTCTACCTCAGCCACAGCAAAGCCGTATCTTTCCATCAATCTGTCAAACCTGGATATCAGCGAATGGTCCAGCTCATCACGGATCATGTTTGCCTGCCTGTGGAGCACTTTTTTCTGCTCAGCCCTGGCCTTTCTCATTTTTATCTCGATATCCTGAAGCTTCTTCAGAAGGCTTGCCCGGCTGATGATTGTCTCACCATGGGGCAATCTGAGCTCGATCTCAGAGAGAACGCTGAAAAGTTCGGTCTTATTCCTGGCTTCAAAGATACGCTGCCTGAATTCAGAATTTCTCAAAAAAGAGGCCAGTCCGGCAAAAAGATGGTTAAAGAGGCCTGGGATGGAAGGATTCCAGACAACAAGAATTATGAGGTGAACTTTTTTCTGGTCGATGGCATCGAAGTCAATACCTTCCCCCGACTTTCCCACAGCAACCGCGATATCTCCGCCTGTATCCACCCGGGCGTGAGGCACTGCTACGCCGTGGCCGATGCCTGTTGATTCAAGCCTTTCTCTGTCTATGATTCTGGTCAGAAGGAGTTTTTTATTCTTGATGAGCTTCTTTTTTGCCAGCACATCAAGCAGTTCCTCGAGGGCTTGAACTTTGTCTTTGGCCTTAAAATTGAAAATAATCTGTGAAGGAGTCAGATAATCGGAAAAGTAAGAACGTTTAAACTTCCTTTTCATCTCCTTTGTATTTATATTTTAACATAATTAAAATTTACTCAAAAGTAATAATTTGGCGTTTGAACTTTTCCTCTCTCTTCTATATTATTATCCATACCCGGAGGAGAGTTGCCAACTAATGTTTGGGTGGAAAAACACGGCTGACGTGGCTATTATCGGTGGAGGTATCATGGGCCTCTCCACAGCCTACCACCTCTCCAGAAAAAGAGGGCTGGATGTAGTACTTTTCGAGAAGGAGATGCTAGCCCAGGCGACAACCGGCCTCAGCGTGGGCGGAGTGAGGCAGCAGTTCTCTGAACCAGCCAACATTCTCCTCTCCCAGGAAAGCCTTAAGCTTTTCACCAACATCAATGAAATCCTGGAGACAGATATCACCTTCCATCAGGAAGGATATCTATTTCTGGCCAGAAAGGAGGAGAGCTGGGAGGAGTTCACAAAAAACGCCTCGGTGCAGCGAAACCACGGAGTGCAGGTGGAGCTTCTCCCGCCCAAAGAAATAAAGCGGCGCTGGCCGTACCTTGAGACATCTGACCTGAAGGGAGGAAGTTTCTGTGCTGAGGATGGATACATTGACCCTTACATGGTGGCCATTGCCTTCGCCAAGGAAGCTGTGCGCCGGGGAGTCCGCATCGAACAGAAGACAGAGGTAAGAGGAATAAAGGTTGAAAAGGGAGAGGTGAAGGGCGTTGAAACCAGGAAAGGGCCGGTATTTTCTCCCCGGGTAGTGAACTGCGCAGGCCCCTGGGGAGCAGAGGTGGCGAGGATGGCGGGAATAGAACTTCCGGTAAAGCCGTATCGCCGCCAGGTCTTCTGCGCCGAGGTTCCGGATGAAATGGCGAGACCGATTCCCATGGTACTCGATTTCGATGTCAGCTTTTATTTCCTCGGCTACGGCGAGAAAATGCTCATGGGCATGAGTGACCCTGAGGAGCCGTCAAGCTTTAATACCCACGTTGACCGCAGTTCTCTGGAAAAACTGACCGAAGTTGCAGTTCACAGGGCACCCCTGCTTGAGAGAGCGAAAATAGTGAGGGGATGGGCAGGACTCTACTCCATCACTGCTGATGGAAACCCAATCATTGGAGAGCTGCCTGAAGTGAAAGGGTTTTTTTGTGCTCTCGGTTTCTCAGGGCATGGTTTCCAGCACGGCCCTGCCGTAGGGCTTATTCTGAGCGAGCTTATCTCAGAGGGGAAAACCGATTTTGACCTGAGTCCTTTTGCCCACGACCGTTTCGGCAAAAAAGCTCTAAGAGGAGAGAGAAGGGTGGTGTGAGGTGAAAATCAAGATAATCTCAAGAAAAGATGTCCGCCAGGCTGTAGGCATGGCCGAGGCAGTGTCTGCAGTTAGGAAAGCATACGAGCAGTTTTCAGCAGGAAAAGCAGTGCTCCCACTCAGAATCCAGGTGCCCGTGGAAAACTACGGCGGGGTGACGCTCTTCATGCCTGCCTATCTCTCTCGAAGCAATGTCCTGGGAGCAAAAATAGTCTCGGTTTTCCCTCGAAACGAAGCCCAGAATCTTCCCACTATCCATGCAGCGGTAATCATCGTTGAGGCTCAAACAGGAAAGCCGCTCGCTCTTATGGACGGAACCTATCTCACTGCTCTGAGGACAGGGGCATCCTCTGGTGTAGCGACTGAGCTTCTCGCTGGAAAAAACGCCAGCACAGCTGCCATCATCGGTGCCGGCGCCCAGGCAAGAACTCAGCTTGAGGCAGTCTGCTCGGGGCGCAGGATTAAAAAAGTTTTTGTCTACGACATCTCCTATGAGCAGGCTGAAGAGTTTGTAAGAGAAATGAAAGAGTTCGGACCACCGATTCCATCTCATATCACCAGGGCAGATACTCCAGAGCAGGCTGTCGAGGAAGCGGATGTGATCTGTACAGCAACCACTTCCACCACTCCTGTCTTCTCTCATCAGGCTCTCAAACCAGGAGTGCATATCAACGCCATCGGCTCTTTCACTCCCGAGAGGCAGGAAATACCCGAGGAAACAGTCTGCAGGTCAAAAATAGTGGTCGATTCCAGGAAGGCAGCCCTTGAGGAAGCGGGCGACCTCATAATTCCCATCAGGAAAGGGATGATAACTGAAAATCATATCTACGCTGAGATAGGGGAGATTGCGGTCGGAAAACTGCCTGCTCGAGAAACTGAGGAGGAAATTACCCTCTTTAAGTCAGTCGGGTTGGCAATCCAGGATGTGGCTGTGGCCGAGGTTGTGCTTCGCCGCGCAGAGGAGCTTAAGGTGGGCAAAGAAGTAGAAATATAAATCTCCTGGCTCAGCTATTCAATCTTCTTCAACATTTTCCAGGGATTTTCGAGATTGGGATTCATCCGCAGAGCCTTTTTGAATTTGCGCCTGCTCTTTTCCAAATAAATTCGCCCCATGGTGTCGTAAAATCGGGCCTCTTTGGGATAAAGCTTTTGAGCAATACGCAACACATCCAGCGCCTGATCGATGTAATTCATTCTGAACATCTGCACCGCATAAGAGTTCAATGCTCCTGAACTGATGGCACGCCTGCCGGTTTTGGCCTGCATCGCTTCCTGATAGAGCTGCTTGGCTGCGGCCAGATCCCCCTTCATCACCAGGGCATTGGCGGTCATTACCATCGGAACTGCAGACTGCGGATAGAGCTCCTGAACCATCCTCCCCACGGACATGGCTCTATCCGCTTTTCCATTGAGGTAAAGAGCCGCGAGAGCTGAGCCAAAATCGCCCGTGAAGTCGGGGTAAACCTCTGTTCCGCGGAACTTTCTCTTAAGCCTGTTGCAGATGTCCTCCAAGGGCTCGTAGGCGGCGATGTGCAGCCTGCGGGTCTCGTCGTCCCAGGTTTTGCGCCAGTTTCTGTTCCAGCTTTCGACCGTTTGCTCAAATTCTGGAGAAAAACGGTAGGCTTCCGGGATTGAAGTATCGTCCCGGTAGAGTGCGATGTAGTCCGCAAAGAAAGGCAACGCGCCCTGCTGGTGGTAGAATGTTTTACTGCCCTTTCCTTTCGCACCAATAAGCGCTGAGGCGATGTAAGAGCCAACCTTGACAAAGGCCTGTTTGGCGAGAGGATGCCGCCCATCGCGTATTCTACGCAGCGCCCGCAAAAAATCCTTCTGCAGCGAATCCTTTCGGATAGATTCATTAAAATAGGCGAAGGCATCCTCTAAAGACCTCGAATCTTCTGTCAGGGCGCTGCCAAAGCGGTCAAAGTGTGCGAGCCCGTAATTGTAAGTATCCCAGACTGCCTGGAAGAGGGCGTCTGAAATCCTGTCTCCCCTGTAGGCACCTACATTCCATCCCTCGTCCATCAGGAGCTGGTAGAGGCGGCGGCCGAAAGAATAGAGGCTCCCACCTTCCAGATTGTAAGCCAGAGCAAGGGCGAAGTTCATGGTCGGGAAGCGCATCAGCAGGGTACGCGTCTCCGGCTGTCCGCCTGTATGCAGGGCCAGAAAGTGGCCGTTAACGGGCGAAATACGCCAGCCCATGCCGTAATCGACAAAATGGCCGTCTCTTGTGGCCATCGAGGTTTCCATGGCATCAATGCTCCTGCGCGAAAGCACCTTGGCCTCTGCCAGCCCCTTCGCATAGCGCAAGAGGTCAGGAACAGTGGAACGCGTACCGCCCGCTGCAAAACGGCTGCTGATGTCCACAAACTCTGAGTTTTTCAGTTCTCCAAATACCAGCCGGTAACCGCGCACGCGGTTGGGAACCAGATCAAGAGGATCATCCATGCGTGTGTCTTTCATCCCCAGAGGCTCCCACAAATGTTCCCGCAGAAAATCTCCGTAAGACTGCCTGGCGGCAGCTTCTACTACTGCGCCGAGTAAATTGTAGCCGTAGCTGGAGTAGTTGTACTTGGTGCCCGGCTCGGCCACAAGGTCGAAGCCGGCGAAGATAGCCAGGGCACCGCGCGTGTATTTATGTTCCTTGATGTGCCCCTCCACATCGTAATCCTTGTAATGGCTGATGCCGCCCAGATGTCCCATCAGCTGCCGGATGGTGATGGGCCACTTTTTCCACGGAAAATAGGGTACATACTTGTGAATTTCGTCATCGAGCTTCAGCCTGCCCTGTTCGGCCAGCTTCAGGATGGCCACGGCAGTCATAGACTTGGTATTGGATGCAAGTCGGTAGGCTGAATTGGGTTTGGCCGGGGTCCTGTTCTCAAGGTCCGCGAACCCGTATCCCTCGGTCCACATGAAGTTGCCGTGATAGTAGCCGATGGACAGTCCTGGAATGTGGTCCAGCTTCATCTGTTTCTTGATGAATGAATCAAGCTTCCTGAGCTGGTCGGGAGTAAGCTGGAGCTCCTGTCCCCAAATGGCCGGCATGGCCGCAAAAAGGGCAAAAATCACCAGCGTTGCCAGCAAGATCCTGTTTCGCCTCATGACGACCCTCCTTTCTAGATTATTTAAAGGAAAAAAGTATCACATCCAAAAAGAGAAGGTCAACGCCTGGAAAAAGTAACACGTCCGGAGGAATCTCCATGGCACCCAGTTTAAAACGTAATTCGAGACACGCGATAAAAGAGTTGATATGTTGACTAATATCTGATATATTAGATATCAGCTGATGGTCAGTTAGCTCTCATCCAGTAAGTTAAATGGAAAAAAAAGGGCCTTTAAACCTTTCCTCCCTAAAAGAGCAGGTCTATGAATACCTCAGGTTCGAATTGAAGAGGGGTAATCTTAAGCCAGGTTCGTTTATAAAAATGGACAAAACATGCGAGAAGCTAGGAGTGAGCAAAACTCCGTTGAGAGAGGCTCTTCTCCAGCTTGAAGCCGAGGGGTTTGTTACCATCCTGCCACGGCGAGGGGTTGTGGTAAACCTTCTCTCCCTTGAGGAAATAAAAGATATTTACCAGGTAATAGGTGCCCTAGAAAGTACTGCTTTTATCTCTTCTGTACCTCTTCTCAGCAGCTCAGATGTGGAGAGGATGAAAAATCTCAACCAGTCCATGAAAAAGGCAATCGAGGCGGGAAATTTCGACCTCTACTACGAAAAAAACCTCAACTTCCATGATACATACATCACCCGGGCAGGCAATAAGATGCTCAAAAAAATAGTCGAAACTCTGAAGAAAAGGCTTTACGATTTTCCCAGGCCAGAAAAATACATTAAGGAATGGGAAGAGGCCTCCATAGCCGAGCACTATCATCTTCTCAGCCTTCTCTCTGAGAAAAAGATTCAGGAAGCTGCTAGATTTATACGAGAAGTGCACTGGTCGTTTGAAGTGCAGAAAAAATTCATCGTCAAGTACTACGGCCTTGAAAATGAAGATGAAAAATAAAAGGTAAAGATCATGATGGGTATTGTTTTCGACATCAAACGGTATGCCATCCATGACGGACCGGGAATCAGGTGCACAGTATTTCTCAAAGGCTGCCGCCTGCGCTGCAAATGGTGCCACAACCCTGAGGGAAGAAAAAAAGAACCTGAACTCATTTTCTTCGAGAGGCGGTGTCTCGATGGATGCGATGAGTGCCGCAAGGTGTGCGAAACAGGAGCCATCTTCGTGGCTCAGGATCGACCGAGAATAAGCATCAACAGAGTAGCTTGTAATCTCTGCGGCAAGTGTGCTGAGGTCTGCCCTTCGAATGCACTTGAGGTTGTGGGGAGGAAAGTGAGCGCTGAAGAGGTGCTAACCGAGATAGAGAAAGACCGTATTTTCTTCGAACAATCAGGAGGAGGTGTTACTTTTTCAGGCGGAGAGCCTCTCCTTCAGCCTGAATTTCTACTCACTATGCTCGAAAAATGCAAACAAAAAGGATTTCATACCGCACTTGACACCTCCGGTCATGTTCCCTACGAAACCCTGGCTCAGGTGGGCAAGAAAGTAAACCTCTTCCTCTACGACCTTAAGACTATGGAAGACGAGGTGCACAGGAAATACACCGGGGTATCAAACACCCTCATCCTCGACAATCTCAAAAAGCTGACTGAAAACGGTAAGCGGGTCGTGATCAGGATACCGTTAATTCCGGGAGTAAACGACACAAAGTCCAACATCTCACGCAGCATAGAATTCATATCTGCCCTTCAGGGAATAGAATACATAAGCCTCCTTCCATACCACAGGATAGCCGGCGAAAAACACAGGAGGCTGAGCTCCAGCTATGAAATGGAAGCAACAGAGGTACCTTCTGAGTGGAAAGTGAAGGAAATAGCAGCAGAATTTAAAAAGGCTGGCATTAAAGTAAAGATAGGAGACTAGCACCATGAATGAAAGAATAAGAAAACTGCGCGCTCAGAGTATGGAAGCAAAACCATCTATCTCCCTAGAAAGGGCAAAACTCATGACTGAGTTTTACCGAAACAAGCTTGCCCAGCGGGTGTCCTCACCGATGAGAAGAGCCCTTGCCTTCAAATACCTGCTGGAAAAAAAATCAATTTGCATCAACGAGGGAGAGCTAATCGTGGGCGAGAGAGGCCCTGCACCCAAGGCAACACCCACCTACCCTGAAATCACCATTCACAGCATCAAAGACCTTGAAACTCTGGATTCGCGGAAAAAAACCTCCTATGCAGTGAGCAAGGAGACAAAAGAGCTTTACGAGAAAGAAATCATTCCTTTCTGGAGCGGGAAATCCATCAGAGAAAGAATTTTCGAGCACATGTCAGAAGAATGGAAAGATGCCTACGAAGCTGGGATTTTCACAGAATTCATGGAGCAGAGAGCACCCGGCCACACTGTGCTCGATGACAAGATTTACAGGAACGGATTTCTCGATTTCAAAAAAGAAATTCGAAAAAGCATCGAAAACCTTGACTTCTTAAACGACCCTCAAGCGTACCAAAAAAGAGAGGAACTCCGGGCAATGGAGGTTACAGCAGAGGCCCTGATAATGTATGCCAAGCGGCATGCAGAAAAAGCCAGAGCTCTGGCAGAAAAGGAAAAAAATCCGGTTAGAAAAAAAGAGCTGGAGAAAATAGCTGAAATATGCACCCGTGTTCCCGCGCGTGCTCCCCGTGATTTCTGGGAGGCACTCCAGTACTACTGGTTTGTCCACTTGGGAGTTATAATTGAGCTCAACGGGTGGGATGCCTTTAACCCGGGGCGCCTTGACCAGCACCTCTACCCCTTTTACAGAAAAGGGCTTGAGGAAGGTTCTCTTACCAGAGAGAGTGCGCGAGAGCTTCTCCAGGCATTGTGGGTGAAGTTCAACAACCAGCCTGCCCCGCCCAAAGTTGGAGTCACCCAGGAAGAGAGCAGTACTTACACTGACTTTGCCCTGATTAACACTGGTGGTGTAAAAAAAGATGGCTCGGATGCAGTCAACGAACTTACCTTCCTTATCCTTGATGTCATCGAGGAGATGCGGCTTGTGCAGCCCAGTTCCATGATTCAGGTTAGTAAGAAGAATCCTGACAGGTTGTTAAAGAGGGCTTTAAAAATCATTAAAACCGGTTTCGGTCAGCCTTCAGTCTTCAACACCGATGTAATCATTCAGGAGCTTGTAAGACAGGGAAAATCAGTCGAAGACGCACGCGCCGGCGGAGCAAGCGGATGTGTGGAGGCAGGAGCTTTCGGGAAGGAAAATTATACCCTCACCGGTTACTTTAACCTGCCCAAGGTGCTGGAGATTACCCTCAACAACGGTCTTGACCCCAGAACCGGAAAAAGAATCGGACTTGAAACAGGTGAACCCTCAGAATTCAGGACCTTTGAGGAGTTTTTCCAGGCTTTTGAAAAACAACTCAGACATTTTATTGACATTAAAATCAGGGGAAACAACATCATCGAGAGACTTTACGCTGAACTTGTACCGGCTCCATTCCTCTCCCTTCTGATAAGCGATTGTATCGCCAAAGGAAAAGACTACCATGACGGCGGAGCTCGTTACAACACCACCTACATCCAGGGCGTTGGTCTGGGAACAGCAACAGACTCGCTGGCTGCCATAAAGTTTGCTGTCTTTGATAAAAAGCTTATCCCGATTGAGGAACTGGCAAGCGTCTTGAAAAATAATTTTTCCGGAAATGAAAAGCTGCGCCAGTTCCTGCTCAATAAAGTTCCAAAGTATGGGAATGACGATGACCGTGCAGATGATGTGATGAAGATGATTTTCGAAGCTTACTTTAGAGCAGTTGATGGAAGACCGAACACGAAAGGAGGGCATTACAGAGTAAACCTTCTGCCCACAACCGTCCACATGTATTTCGGCAAAATGGTCGGTGCTACCCCGGACGGAAGAAAATCCTCTGAGCCGCTATCAGAGGGAGTCTCCCCTGTCCAGGGCGCTGACCGGAAAGGACCGACAGCGGTCATAAAATCTGTGGCCAAACTGGATCATGCCAGAACAGGAGGCACTCTTCTTAACCAGAAATTTACTCCTCATCTTCTCTCCACTGAAGAGGGTATTGAAAAACTTGCTCACCTTATCCGTTCTTACTTCAAGCTCGACGGCCACCACGTTCAATTCAACGTCGTCAGTGCCCAGACTCTCCGGGAAGCGCAGAAAAATCCGGAAAAATACAGGGATTTAATCGTCCGGGTAGCCGGGTACAGCGATTATTTCTGCGACCTGCCAAAAGACCTTCAGGACGAAATCATCTCCCGCACTGAACACCAGGCAATTTAAGGTCAGCGGAGATTTTTTTCGAGTGAATCCTGAAACCATCGCAAGAGAGCTTTTGTCCGGTTGTACAAAGATTCAATCTTATCATCTCCAAGCCTGAGGAAGCTGACCGTGTTGATGCAAGATAAACCGTAAAAGAGAATTTCGTCCCCGTTAGGAAAGAGAATAAGATAATTCACCAGATGATGGGGTTCTACAACAGGAAATATAAACAATTTTATGGACGAAACATTTTCCATTTTCATCGAGATGACATGATTCTGGTAACGATAATCAATATGCGATACATACCTGCCCAGGGAGGAATCTCGATGATAAGCAAAAACACTGCTTCTTGAAGGGATATCAGTCACAAGAGGGTCTTTCCGCTTCTTCCTTTTCTGCGGGGAATCGATGACATATGTCTCGACAAAGAGGATTCTCCTCTTATGCCGGCTCAGTGAGTAATATTTTACACCCTTAAGTGTGCTGATCGACCTCAGGATGTTGTAAACCGTAAGCAACCTCTGAGGATTCTCATCCACATTCAGCTCAGGATGTTTGTAAAGGAAAAGAATCTCAATACCCAGGCTGGGATTGATGTCCCCTATCTCTCTCATAATGCCCGACTTTTCGGGGATATTCGGAATCAAAGAGAGCCTGTTGTTTCTTCCTATTTTTGAGGCGATCTCTCCGCAGCTTCTCAGCCTCTGGTAGAGCCTCATCCCTATTTTAGAAGCAAAATAACCGCCAGAATTTGCGCTGGCGGATACAGCTTGTAAAAAGACGAGGAGAAGCAAAAAAGTCTTTCTCTTCATCGACCGCTCGCCAGATAACTTAAGATATATTGGTTCCAAAAATCAAGAAAAAAATATACAGAGTGGAAATAAATATTCAAATATTTCACCCCCAATATCATCTCTAAAGGCGATTTTTTTATTCAATAGGATTAAGTAGAATGCTAAAAGTATTAAATTTATTTCTTAATCATATTTGAGTTAAAATATATGAATAAAATAAAAATAAAGCTTAGCCTTTTTTCTCTTTTACTAATCTTTCTCCTCTGCGGACTTTCTCTGGGCTTTACAGTAAGCGGCGTGCCTGGTGATTTTCAGTATAAAAGACCGATTACAATTGACAGCACCAAAGTCTCAGGAACTTCGAATCTGAGCAGCTTTCCTTTTCTTTTTAACTCCACTCTAAGCTATCTGGCCACAACAGCCAACGGCGGTAAAGTTCAAAACTCAAACGGGTATGACATTGTGTTTGCTTCAGCAGATGGAACAACGAAGTATGACCATGAAATAGAAAAGTATGATGGAACCAGTGGAACTTTTGTCGCCTGGGTGAGAATCCCAACTCTTGCTTACAACACTGATACTGTAATTTACATCTACTACGGCAACACCAGCATCACATCATCCCAGGAGAATGCGGCTGGTGTATGGAGCAGCAGCTATAAAGGAATCTGGCACCTTAAAGAGGACCCCTCAGGGACAGCTCCTCAAATGGATGACAGCACTTCAAACAGCAATGACCTCACAACTTCAGGCTCCATGACTTCTGGAGACCAGGTAGCGGGAAAGACCGACGGAAGTCTGGATCTTGATGGTGCAGATGACTATCTCAGCAGAACATACGACAGTGATTTTGATTTTGGCACAGGAAGCTTTTCGGTCAGCGGATGGTTTAAAACAGGCGGCTCTGCGGGGACAGAAACAATTTCAATCAGGGTAAATCAATCTTCAGACGATGCTGAAGAATTAGTTTCTGATGGAGATATGTATTTAGACAGCAGTGATTTAGAAATGATATATGACAGCTATCATGGCGGCGATCAAAAAATAGGCATTCGTTTTCAGAATGTGACTCTCCCCCAGGGAGCAACAATCACCAGCGCCTACATACAGTTCACTGTTGACGAGACAGATTCGGGAACAACAAACCTCACCATTTACGGAGAAGATACTGACAATGCCTCTACCTTCAGTTCCACCACAGGTAATATCTCCAGCAGGACAAAGAC
>JBHIDX010000026.1:0-28441 GCA_046760305.1 Candidatus Aminicenantales bacterium | reverse complement strand
GCAATGACAAATTCATCTTCAGCTCAGGCAATTACTCCGATAAAAATATAGAAAATAAAGGCAATGCCGGCCACGGTCAGAGCATAGGGAATCTGAGTCTTTACATGGTCCATATGATCACAGGCGCTTCCCAGTGAAGAGAGAACTGTGGTGTCAGAAAGAGGCGAGCAATGGTCACCAAAAACACCTCCGCCGGCCACAGCAGCGATGGTGGCCAGGACAAGAGGAGAGGATACACCAGGGGAAAAAGAAACTGCCATAGGCACTGCCATAGGCATCATAATAGCGTATGTTCCCCACGAAGTACCTGTGGAAAAACTTATGAAAGCACTTATAACAAAAGCCAATCCAGGCAGCAAAAAAGGCCTGAACCATCCTTCTGTGGCTTGAACAACGAATTGAGCTGTCCCCATTTCTTTACTGAGGGTATTGATGGCATAAGCAAAGGCAAGGATAAGCACAGCAGGCATTACTCCTTTAATCCCTGCCAGAAAGCATTTCATAAGCCCGCTGAGAGTCTCAACTCCCTGGATAAGCATGATAAGTCCCAGTACACAAACAGCGGCCATAAAACTTTCAAGAACCTGCGCCTGGCCTCTAGTTATAAATGTTGTAGTATTCCAGGCGATAACTATTGCTACGGGAAGGAAAAAATTAAGCCATATTGAGCGGCGCCCACTTTTAGAGGGTTGAAGCTGTGTGAGTTCTGAACTCATGAGGCTCAAAGAACCCGGACGGACAGCCTGCCCTTTCCTCAATGCTCTTTGCTCTGCATGACGCATAGGACCAAATTCAGGAATCCATCTGATAGCAATCATTCCCACCATCAACACAGTTAGAATGGCATAGAAGTTAAAGGGAATTGAGCGGATGAAAAGACTCATGGCTACTCTTTTCCCTTCTATGGAATCAAGCCCAGCAAGAAGCCCGGAGATATAAACAGTCCATCCTGTTATGGGCGCTAAAACACTCATCGGGGCAGAAGTTGAATCACAGATGTATGCAAGTTTTTCCCTGGAAACCCGGGCTCTGTCTGTAAGTTTTCTCATCACAGGACCAACAAAGAGGGGACTAAAGTAATCGCTGAAGAAAATAAACATCCCCAGGCCCCAGCCTAGGAGCTGGGTGTGAACGGCTGACTTTCTCCAGAAAGAAACTTTTTTTGAAAACATCTCAACTGCTCCGCTTCTCTGGTAGAAAGCAACCAGAGCGCCGATTAATAATTCAACCATACAGATCCAGATGAAATCCCTGTTTCCCAGGGCCCTGACGAGAAGCTGCGGAAATCCTCCAAGCCCGCTTCCGCTCAACAACACCCCTACCAGACAGGCAAAAGCAAGGCTTATAACCGGTTCTCGAGTCAGAAATGCAAGCAGAACTGCCAGCACGGGTGGGATGATTGAAAGCCAGCTGTAGTCCAATAAAATCTCCCTTTAGGCAGAAAAGGAGAATAAAGGGATTCCTATCTTATACTCTGAGGAGTAAAAAAGTAAAGCAGTATAAGAGATGAATCCAGGAAGGGGAAAGTTTTTTCAGAGCATAATTATCACGGAATTGGCTATGCTTACAGACTTCAAAAAAAAGGGAATTTATTATATATAAATGTTAAATACCACGCTTAAATAAGGAGGTGAAATATGAAAAAAAATGTCGCCTTCACCGCTCTCTTAATAACTGCCATACTCGCTCTTAATTTTTTGGCCTGCAAACGAGCACAAGAGCCAGAAAAGCCGTGGGAGTGGAGTCTTGACAAGGTAGAATCTCTTGTGGGAAGAGCGCGTGCAGGAAAAGATCTCACTCCAGAGAGCTGGCCTGGCGGAGCAAAGGTGGCAGTCGGCCTCTCTTTTGATTTCGATGCTGAGACAAACGCCTTGAGAGATAATAACATTTCACCCGGATTATTTTCCCAGGGCGAGTATGGTGCCAGAACAGCCATTCCCAGGATACTTGACCTTCTTGACGGCTACAACATTGCTGCCAGCTTTTTTGTCCCGGCAGTAAGTGCTCTACTCCATCAGAAAGAGATAATGGCCATAGTTGACAAAGGACGACATGAAATAGGAATCCACGGCTGGATTCATGAAAGAAACTCTCTCCTTTCCGAAGAGGAAGAGAGGAAATTAATGAAAAAATCCTTCGAGACCCTTAAAGAAATTACAGGAAAAGCACCGGTTGGAATCCGCACACCCTCCTGGGACTTCAGCCTTTCAACACTCAAAATCATCCGCGAGCTCGGCCTTCTTTACGACAGCAGCCTCATGGCTGATGACCGGCCTTATGAGATTCTGGAAGATGGCAACCCCACAGGTGTTATTGAGCTTCCGGTTGAGTGGCTTCTCGACGATTATCCCTATTTCGGCTTCTCGCGCTACACGAGTGTCCGGCCTCACATCACACCCATGGATGTCTTCACCATCTGGGCTGCTGAGTTTGAAAAAGCTTACGAAGAGGGAACAGTATTCATCCTCACCATGCATCCCAAGATCACAGGCCACCGCAGCCGTATCATGATGCTCGAAGAGCTTATTCAGCACATGCTGTCCTTCGGAGATGTTTGGTTCGCCACCCATGAACAGATAGCACGCTATGTGAAGGAAAATGTGCTGAGGCCCGGAAAGGAATAAAATTAAAGAAAAATTATGCCGCGGCTTTCTTCTCTGGGGGTTTTTTTAGAGGCTCTTCTAGGGGGCGGAGCCCGACTTTCTTTCTTATCTCTGCTTCCAGCTCCCGGGCAAGTTCTTTGTTCTCCAAGAGCAGGTTTTTCACGTTATCCTTTCCCTGTCCAAGACGCTCTCCCTTATAAGAATACCATGTCCCGCTCTTCTCGATTATGCCTTCATTCACTCCGCAGTCAATCAGGTCGCTCTCTTTTGATATTCCCTTTCCGTAAATGATATCGAATTGCGCTTCTCTAAAAGGAGGAGCTAGCTTATTCTTCACAACCTTAACCTTAACCCTGTTTCCCACCACCTTGTCCCCTTCTTTCAGTGAGGTAATCCTTCTGATATCTATCCTCATCGAGGCGTAAAACTTCAACGCTCTTCCTCCGGTTGTTGTTTCAGGACTTCCAAGGAAAAACCCTATTTTTTGCCTGATCTGGTTAACAAAAATGAAGCAGGTCTTGGAGCGGCTGACAATGGCGGTCAGTTTGCGCAGTGCCTGAGACATGAGTCGAGCTTGAAGTCCCATATGAGCATCTCCCATTTCCCCTTCAAGCTCTGCCTTGGGTACCAGGGCTGCCACCGAGTCCACGGCTACCACATCAACTGCTCCGCTCCTGACAAGAACTTCGGCAATTTCGAGCGCCTGTTCCCCGTAATCAGGCTGGGAGATAAGAAGATTATCCACGTCAACTCCAACGCTGGCGGCATAAACAGGGTCAAGAGCGTGCTCGGCATCGATAAAAGCAGCCTGCCCCCCTTGCTTTTGAGCCTCAGCAATCACATGGAGGACAAGGGTTGTTTTCCCTGTAGCTTCTGGTCCAAAAACTTCCACAACCCTTCCCCTGGGAAATCCACCTATCCCCAGACCGAGGTCAAAAGCAATGGAACCGGTGGGAATTGCCGGGACTTTTACAGCTGCCTGTTTCTGTCCGAGCTTCATCACCGAGCCTTTGCCAAACTGTTTTTCTATCTGAGAAAGTGCAGCTTCAATCGCCCTATTCCTCGAGGTTGCATTCCTTTTCTCTTCGCTTTCCATTTTACCCTCCTCAAAAATTGAGGTTAATGTTCTTCAATACCCCTTGCCTCTCCGCTCTAAGAAAACTATAGCTCACTTTACGCTCTTAAGCAATATGGTCGATTCCGACAACTGAGCACAGAACTGACTAGCCGCTCTGCTCTATTTCTCGTATTCATAAAATCCCTTACCGCTTTTTCGGCCGAGATAGCCGGCATCAACCATTTTTCTCAGCAAGGGACAGGGCCTGTATTTTGGGTCTCGGAATCCCTCATAGAGAACTTCCATGATATGAAGGCAGACATCAAGACCGATGAGGTCTGCCAGAGCCAGGGGGCCCATGGGGTGGTTCATGCCCAGCTTCATCACTGTATCGATAGCCTCAACGCTCCCCACACCTTCCATGAGTACGTAGACAGCCTCGTTTATCATCGGAAGGAGGATTCTGTTGGAAATAAACCCGGGGAAATCATTGGCCTCGACAGGGACTTTCCCCAGCTTTTCGGCAAGAATTTTTACCCTGTTAAAGGTTTCCCTGGAAGTTGCCATTCCTTTGATAAGCTCAACCAGAGCCATAAGAGGCACTGGATTCATAAAGTGCATGCCCATGAACTTGTCCGCTCTTTTGGTAAGTGAGGCAAGACGGGTAATTGAGATTGAGGAGGTGTTTGAAGTAAGGATTACCTGGGGAGGAAGGATTGAGTCGGCTTCTTGAAGCACTTTCTTCTTGACTTCAAAATCCTCAAAAACAGCTTCAACCACAAAATCTGCTTTCTTCAGTTCGCCGAGGCCAACTGCTGCCTCAATCCTGCTCATTATTTCTGCCTTATCTCCCTCTACTCTCCCTTTCTCGATGAGCTTGGAAAGGCTTTTTTCGATATTCTTGAGGGAGCGGTCAAGAAGTTCCTGGCTCAAATCAGAGAGTAAAACTTCAAAACCCCTTGTGGCTGAAACCTGGGCAATGCCGCTGCCCATTGTTCCAGCACCGATAACACCAATTTTTTCTGTTTCCATCCTCAGCCTCCTCAAATCATCTCCACTGCCATGGCTACTGCATCACCCCCTCCCAGGCAGAGAGCAGCGATGCCCTTCTTCATCTTTCTCTGCTTCAAGGCATAGATAAGGGTAGTCAGAATCCTGGCCCCGGTTGCCCCAATCGGATGACCGAGGGCGACGGCGCCGCCGTGGATGTTTACTTTTTCCCTCTCCAGACCGAGCTCTTTGAGGAGAACAACAAGCTGGGCAGAAAAAGCTTCATTTATCTCAAAAAGGTCAACATCCTCAATTTCCCAGCCTACGTTTGCCACGAGTTTCTCTATAGCTCCTTTGGGTGCGTACATGACCATCGAAGGCTCAACAGCGTTTGTTGCCGTGCCCAGAATCTTTGCCAGAGGTGAAAGCCCTTTAGCTTTTATCGCCTCCTCAGAGGCAAGCACAACCGCTGCAGCTCCATCATTTAAAGTAGACGCATTTCCGGCCGTAACCGTCCCATCTTTTTTAAAAACAGGTTTCAGTTTAGCCAGTTTTTCCAGGGTGGTATCCCTCCGCGGCTGTTCGTCGGTGTCAAAAGTAAAAGGTTCACCCTTGCGCTGCGCAACTTCAACTGGAACTATTTCGGCCTTCAGGTAGCCCTTATCAATGGCGTTTATTGCTTTCATCTGACTGCTGTAAGCATACTCGTCCTGCTCCTCGCGCGTGGCACCGAACTTCTCAGCGATTATCTCTCCTGTCATTCCCATATGAAAATCTTCAAATGCACACCACAGTCCGTCAAGAATCATGGAGTCTTTCACTTTCATGTCGCCGAACTTGACTCCTTCTCTCGCTCCCCAGACTAGATGTGGAGACTGGCTCATGCTTTCCATGCCCCCAGCCACGACTATTTCTTTCTCTTCAAGCTGAATGGCCTGAACACCGAGAGCAACCGCTTTCAGGCTTGAACCGCAAACCTTATTCACGGCAAAACAGCTCACTGTGGGAGGAATTTCTCCTTTCATCGCTGCCTGCTTGGCAGGAGCCTGGCCGATACCTGCTGAAACGACGTTTCCCATGATCACTTCCCCAACATCAGCTCCCTTGACCCCTGCTCTTCTGAGCGCCTCTTTAATGGCAAAACCACCCAGTTCTGGGGCTGTAAAATCTTTCAGAGCCCCCAGAAAAGCTCCGACGGGAGTCCGGGCAGCACCAACAATAAAAACATCCCTCACTTCACACATTTATTAATCCTCTCCAGAATAAATTAATAAAAAAATAAGACCATATCATTTGTATCACAATTATCTGAAGGTGTAAACCCGAGCCAATTAAGAGTTAATTTAGAACAAACTGAGTCAAAAAACTATATTAAGACAATTCCGAATTATCCGCGAGGTTTGTTAGTGTATAATCGAGTTCGCAATTTTGATTTTCACAGAGCAATCTCTACCAGAGATATCAGCAGGGTGATCCAAGAGGATGAACATTACCAGAAATATCAGGAGTTTATGAGCTCGACCGGAACCGACCCTGAAAGAGATATTTGCTATGGCTTTTATCGGTCGAAATGTCCTGATACAAACGCTACAAATCGTCTATGTAGACGATTTTGTTGTCCTCGCACCAGTATATAGCTAACTCTTTGAATTTCTCATGTCTGTATCGATACCAATCCTCCTCTATCCCGAACCTTAGGATCTCATCCTTGAACCGGCGGAAAGCGCCTCTTCCTTTAATGGCAGTGTACAGAGAATCTGAGATCTCCGCATTACTCACCGAAAGAGCGAATCTCTCCATCATGCTGTATTCATCAATCTCAAACCTGGAGGGCAAGGCGATGAATTTGTCTTCCTCATCCTCAAGGATTTCCCTGGCTGTCTTGATTGCCTCCCGCTGCCATTCGGGATATTCCTCCAGGGGTTCGCCTTCCTCTGCAATCCGAAAATCTTCGTGCGATAATCTGACTATTTCCCCTGTTTTCCTGTTTAGAAAAGAGCTCACTTCATCGGACAGCCATTCCATACCCTCAACGATTTCGCTTAGATTAACTGGGATGCTTAGGATGAGGTTTAAGAGTTGAAAGCGTTTTAATAGCATGTTTGATAAAAACTTCAAATGAAGATAAAATTCGAGTTCTTGGCAAGGCCAAAAAATCGAGACGGAGAAAAAAGCTGATGAAGACCGAAAATCTCAATACCTGGATTGAAATATCGGAAAGTGCCTATGCCCATAATCTCAATTTTTTCAAGCGCCTTATCCCAGGAGGGACTGAATTTTCAGCGGTGGTAAAAGCAAACGCATACGGTCATGGATTTGATGAGATTGCTTCTCTGGCAGCAAAATACGGCGCCCACTCCTTTTGTGTCCACTCTCTCGAGGAAGCTCTCAGGCTGAGAAAACTGGGGCTCAAACATGACGTGCTCATCATGGGGCATGTGCCTCTTCTTCAACTCCATGAAGTAGTAAAAAACAATTTTTGCCTCGGCCTCTTCAACATGGAAACAGCAGAAAAGCTCGATGAGTTGAGCCGTAAAATGAAGAAAAAAGTACGGCTTCACCTCAAGCTCGAAACAGGAACCTACCGCCAGGGAATTAGCGAGGAAGAGCTCCCCCATTACCTTGAAAAAATAAAAATGTCGCCTTTCTTAACCCTTGAAGCTGCCTACACACATTTTGCCAACATCGAGGACACAACAAGTCACGAATACGCTTATTATCAGCTTGACAGATTCAAAAAGATGGTCAAAACCATAAGAGCAGGCGGATTCCCCGCAATAAGCCTTCATACCGCTTGCTCGGCAGCAACTCTTCTTTTCCCTGATACATACTTTGACATGGTACGTCTCGGTATCAGCCAGTATGGACTCTGGCCTTCAAGGGAGACATTTCTCTCCTATAAAATTGAACACACCCGAAATAGTGAGGAAGTACTGAGACCGGTGCTGAGCTGGAAAGCACGCGTAGGGCAGATAAAAAAAGTGCCTGCCAATCACTCTGTGGGATACGGATGTACATACCGCACCACCCGCGATTCAATGATTGGCCTCCTTCCTGTCGGCTATTCTGATGGCTACGACAGGAAGCTGAGCAACCAGAGCTATGTTCTCATAAAAGGCCGCCGCGCTCCCGTCAGAGGAAGAGTTTGCATGAATATTATCATGGTCGACATAACCGATATTCCGGAGGTGAAGCTCGAGGAAGAAGCGGTGCTTATTGGAAAGCAGGGTGAGGAAGCTATAACCGCCGATTTTCTCGCCACGCTTGTGGGAACAATCAACTACGAGTTTGTCTCACGCATAAACTGGCAGATTCCACGCCTTATAACCTGAAAAAAGTCGGAAAAATCTTCAGCAAGCTATTTCTCTTTCTACACTTATAAGAGCCCTGTAATTTCACCCTCATCAGTGACATCAATATTTTCAGCCGAAGTCGTTCTGGGTAGTCCGGGCATGGTCATGATATCCCCGCAGTGCACCACAACAAATCCAGCTCCTGAACTCAAAGACACATCAGTGACAATAAGAGTGAAATTACTCGGCCTGCCGCGCGCCTCTTCATCGTCCGAGAGCGAATACTGTGTCTTGGCCACACAAACAGGACAAGATCCAAAGCCCATTTTCTCAATTCTGAGGATTCTTCTTCTTGTTTTCCCTTCCATGGCAATGTCCTGAGCACCATAAATCCCAGTAGCAATCGCCTTTATTTTCTCAATCAGCGGTATGTCAAGCGGATAGAGAAACCTGAAGTCATGCTCGTCCTCTGCTACAGCGGCCAAAACTTGCTGGGCAAGCTCAACACCCCCTTCCCCGCCTTCTGCCCATACATTGCTTCGGGCCACTCTTACTCCTTCCTTCAGGCAGAGTTTCATAAACTTCTCTTTTTCCCGCTCGCTATCTGTTTTGAACTCATTCAGCGCAACGACAAAGGGGACTCCAAACAACTTCAGGTTTTCGATATGCTTCTGGAGATTTGCTAATCCTTTCTCCACCGCTTCAACGTTCTCCTTTTCAAGTTCTTCAAGCTTTACTCCACCGTGGAGCTTTAGGGCTCGAATGGTGGCCACGAGCACACAGGCAGAGGGAGGAGGAATGTGCCCTGTTCTGACTACAATATCGAAAAATTTCTCTGCCCCCAGGTCAGAACCGAAACCTGTCTCTGTGACTACAAAATCAGCCAGGCCAAGAGCCATCCTGGTGGCAATGATTGAATTTGCACCATGAGCTATATTGGCAAAAGGGCCGCCATGGATAAGAGCAGGCGTTCCCTCCAGGGTCTGGACAAGATTAGGCTTGAGGGCATCCTTGAGTAGAGCAGCCATGGCTCCTACAGCCTTCAGGTCTCGGGCAAAAACGGGCTCCTTATGCGGTGAATAGCCGACGAAAATATTGCCCAGCCTTTCCTTTAGGTCCTCCATATCCTCAGCCAAACAGAGGATGGCCATCACCTCAGAAGCCGCGGTTATATCGAACCCTGTTTCCCGCGCAATGCCCCGCAGAGGACCTCCAATGCCAACTACCACTTCCCGGAGCACCCTGTCATCCATATCCATCACCCTCTTCCAAGCTACATTCCGGCAATCGAGCAAGCCGCACGCTCCGTCAAAATGAATCCGGTTGTCGACCAGGGCTGCCAGGAGATTATGGGCTGCGGTTACCGCATGAATATCACCCGTGAAGTGGAGGTTAATCTCGTCACGCGGTGCAACCTGTGCCTTTCCTCCTCCTGTTGCCCCTCCTTTTAATCCGAATACAGGACCTAAAGAAGGCTCCCTGAGGGCGACAACTGTTTTTTTCCCCAGCTTGCTGAGTGCATCACCCAGCCCGATGGAAGTCGTTGTCTTCCCTTCACCAGCAGGAGTGGGAGTCATAGCTGTGACCATAATTAACTTCCCGCTTCTCTCTTCTCTCTTTTTCATTTCCTGGAGAGAAATTTTGGCTTTGTAAGCACCGTATTTTTCGATGTTCTCTTTTTCGATTCCTAGTACTTCAGCTATCTCCTCGATGGGCTTTAAAATTACTTCCCTAGCCAAATCCAGGTCATTATTCATTCTTCCCTCCCTTGAAAATGGTGAACGTATAAAGGAGTTTACTTTCTAGGGGATTGTCTCACCAGCTTAACGCTGGGCTAAAAACTGAGTCTCTCCAGCATCACTGAAGGCTTTACCCCCCAGGGTCTTCCCATCTATTGAAATTATCAGGGTGTAATTTTTTATGTTTATTATACCGTAGGGGTCATCCTCCTTATACCCTTTGAGGGAAACTCTTCTTGTGTCAGGGTTATAACTTCCCTGAACATACTCCATGGCCTTGTATCCTGTTTTTATCTGCTCCTCCGAACGAGGAGAATATCTGAGCCCCCACTCTATCAGACCTTCAACCCTGTTGTTAAAACCAATCTTAAAATTAGCAACAAAATTGTAAAGGTAACCCTCCAGGTTTGTCCATTTCCCCTCCCACTTGCCGCTCAGGCTCACATTTTCCGCACTTTCCATCATGCGCTGAATTTCTCTATTCTGCTTAAAGCGCGCCAGCATGGTAGCCGGCCTTCCCTTTGCATCTTTGACATGAATATCAGCTCCATGATTAAGCAAAAGCCTTACAATATCCTCATTTTCTCTTAGGATGGCAATAATTAAAGGATACTCACCATCTCTGCTCTTCAGGTTGGGGTCAACTCCTGCTTCAAGGAGAGACTCGACTCTCTTTACATCTCCTTCGTAAACAGCCGCGTCAAAGGGAGATTTTACGGCTTTCCCACTTTCGGGGAGGGGAGGAAGAATATCATCATAAATTGTAAACTGTTTGCTCCCTATCAGCTTCCCTCCGATATGAACATACAACGAATATGTGCCCGGGGGCCATATCCCTGGTTGACTCCAGCCCAAACCCTTGATGTAAGAGGCTAGGTATGTTTCTGCTTTTACAGTAAAATCAGTATGAAATTCCTTGAAAAGAGTCCCGTCCGGCTTTAAAAACTCCCAGGTTATAGGGTAAGTATGAGTTTCAACCATGTAGAGTGGATTTATAAACTCAACCTGACAATAAACTATATCGGTCGTACTCCTGGGGAATCTTGTTGAATACTTACGCTGACCTGGGGGAGGAACATCCTGGCCGCCCCTAAAAAAACGTATCTCAGCAACTTTTACCTCAGAGGAGTACTCCTGGCATGACACCTTTGAGGAGTTAAAAGCGAAGCAGCCCATAGAAATGATGACAGCAATGATAATCGTTCTTCTCGAAAACATATTCACCCCCATTTCTCAATTAAATCAATCCGGCCTCCGCACCTTGCTCCATGAAGAAAAAATCGCGCAATTTCAAACACTCAAAAACTCTTCATCTTTTTTCTCGCGTTTGATAAAACCTTGGTGCTATTATACATTCAACACCGTGCAATCTTCAATCTATTTATAGAAATCAGTTACCTGTTCTTGATTTCCATTAAACATCTCCGATTCCGTTATACCACGAGTCTGGAGCATGCCCTCGCTCCCGCCTCAGGTTCTTAGGTGCGGAGTTCCGCAGGCCCGAGCCAAGCGAGGAGGCAACGGCGTTAAAAACCCGAAGCGAGCGATTCCCCCCTCCTGGATTCACTCCCGAATTTGAATCGGGAGCGAGGGCATGCTCCAGACTCATATACTTCCATTAATCCTTCTCCTGCATGGTCTGAAACAAGATTTCATACTCGTCAATTAATCCCTTATCAGCAAAGCTGAAATAGCGGTTGTTTCCGATAATAATATGGTCAAGCACCCTAAGCTGCATGATGCGGGCCGCAAAAACAAGCTCCTTTGTTATTTCCCTGTCACTTTCGGAGGGTGCAGGGTCTCCAGAAGGATGATTATGAACGAATATCAGTGAGGTAGTATCATGATTAAGAGCTTCCTGGATTATTTCTCTCGGATAAACAGCGCTTGCATCCACAGTGCCCTCGAAAACTGTTTTTTCCTCAATAATCTGGTTTTTGGCATCGAGAAACATCACCTTAAACTTCTCTCTTTTAACATCGCGAAGGGCATGGTAGAGATAATCAAACACCTCCCTTGAAGACCGACACACAGGTTTCTTCATCATCTTCTCTCTCAAATATCGGCGTGAAACTTCCTGGACGAGTCTCAAGCCGAAGATGTTGTGGGGGCCAATCCCCTTTATCTCTTGAAGCCTCGTCTCAGGGGCTTCAAGCACCCCGCTCAATGTTTTGAACTTTTTAAGCGCCAGCCTTGCCTGTTGTTTGCAATCTTTTCTGGGTGTTCCGAGTGAAAGAAGAAGCTCTACAACTTCATAATCGAGAAAACCGTTAAGACCTCCCCTGAGAAATTTCTCTCTCAGGCGGCGACGATGGCCCTCGCCTTTAAAATCTATTTTCCTTTTCCCCTTCTCCCGTTTCATCACTCTCCATAAATATGACGAAAAAAAAGGAAGAAAAATCGCAGAAAAGAGGATATTTTGTTGAAGGAGGGGAATAGTTTATTCTCGAGTTTTTTTCTCCTGGAAATACCCGAGTCTGTAAAGCCGGTCCACTTCTTTTATCTTGAGCCTGATAAAATAGATGAGAACAAGAATTGCCAGCCACACCCAGCTCAAAAAAACATAAATTGCTGTTTTCTGCTTGATGTTTCCAGCAGAAGGAACTATTTTTTCTTCCTTTTCCAGCCCGGCACTGCTTTTTTGAATTTCTTGCGGAAAAGAGAGGGAGAACATCCCATGACTAAAAAGAAAAACAAGGAGAAGCACTATTACCGGAAATAAGAAGTAACACCTTTTTAAATGTGACATCACAAAAGGCTCCAGACCGTCATGACAACAGCAAAGACAAGGAAGGCCCAGGCAATGAAGCGGATAATTCTTCCTTTTCTGGCAGCAGGCCTGTTGTCAATGAAGGGAAGAAAAAAGAAAAGGAGACCCGCAATAACAACTATCAGCACTGCTGCTGTATCGCCGCTCACAGATAAGATATGGGCAGGAAATACCTTGAATATCTGGAAGAGAAAGAGAAAATACCATTCCGGTTTCACGCCTTGAGGAGCAGGAGCCATCAGGTCTGCTTCCTTATCGAGAGCAGGAGGAAAAAGAACTGCAACAGTGAAAAGCACACCTAAAAAAATAAGCCACACAATCATCTCCCTGTAGACAAAATTAGGCCAGAAAGGAATCTCAGGAACTTTCTCTTTCTTTATCTCAATTTCAAGAGGAAGGCTCACACCGTGCTTCTGGATAAGATAAACATGCACAAGCACAAATCCAAGGAGTAAAAGAGGCAGCAAAGAAACATGGATGCCGAAAAAACGGGTGAGAGTATCACCAGTAACATCCTCTCCTCCCCTGAGAAGCTTTGTCACCCAGATGCCAACCAATGGAATAGAGCGGGGAATATCTGTGCCGACTTTAGTGGCAGCGAGAGAAAGTTCATCCCAGGGCAGAAGATAACCCGTGAAGCCAAAGACCATGGTTACAAGAAGGAGAAAAACACCGCTCAGCCAGGTAATCTCCCTGGGCCTGCGGTAAGCTTTATTAATTAGAATATTGAAAAGATGGATAAGAACGGCGGCTATCATAAAATAAGCTGACCATCTGTGGACTGACCTCACCATCCAGCCCAGCGGAACTTCGGTCATGATATAGGCCACGCTTTGGTGCGCCTTTTCCAGGGTGGGCTTGTAGTAAAGAAGAAGCATGAAGCCGGTAACAACCTGGACGAAAAAAAAGAGAAGGATGATACTCCCTGTATAATACCAGAGGGTATGCCTGTGGAGAGGAACTTTCTTTTCCTTCAGGAAGGCGATAATGGCTGAGATGCCAACTCTGTCCTCAAGCCATTCTTTTAAACTCATCCTGTTTCATTCCTCCGGATAACCAGATTTTCTTCCTCCACAGCAACTCTTAGCTGCCGGAGAGGCCGGGGAGGAGGTCCGGCGATGTTTATTCCATTCTCATCATACCAGCCTTCATGGCAGGCACAGAAAAATTTCCTCTTCTGAGGGAGATATTGCACGTTGCAATCAAGGTGGGTACAGACGCCAACGAACGCTTGATAGCTCCGGTCATTTCTCATTTTTAAGATTCCTGGCTTGTTTCCCCAGAAAAATGTCCGGGCCGAATTTGGTTTCATATCCTGAAAATTTGATAAGGGAAGGATAACCTCTTCTGGTTCTTTGTAAGGGGGGAAAATAAATTTAAGCACAGGGGAGATAAAAGAAGCAGCCAGGGCGGCAAGCCAGCCTCCGATAAGGCCGTTGAGAAACTGCCTTCTGGTGAAAAGAGAGTATCTTAGCTTCATCGCCCTAACCTGAAAAATCTCTTTATTTTCTCCTTTACAAGTCTTCTTCTCAAAGCTTCGATTCCGTCAGCAGGCCGCACTTCTTTGGGGCACACCTCGTTGCATTTGAAGATTGTATCACACCCCCAGATACCAGCTTCTGTATTCACCCTTGCCCAGCTCGAAAAAGGCCTCCTGTCTCTCGGATCCCTCACAAAACGGTAGAGCTTGGCCAGAGCTGCTGGCCCCAGGTATCTCTCATCCCGAGAGGCTACCGGACAGGCACTGAAACAGCTACCGCAGAGGATACAGCCGATAAACTGATTTATCCTCTCCATTTCCTTCTCATTAATCCTGTAACCTTTTTCCAATCTCTCCTCTGGCGGGATGAGAAAAGGCTCTACTTTTCTCAATGCTTCCCAGAAAGGCTTCATATCAACCACCAGGTCTTTCTGAATCTCAAGGTTGGGAAGTGGCTCGATAACTATCCTGGAAGGTGGAAGAGAACTGAGTATGGTGTGGCAGGCAAGGCTGAACTTTCCGTTGATGACCATGGCGCATGAGCCGCATATCGCTTCCCGGCAGCTGTACCTGAAGGAGAGAGTTGAATCCTGTTCATTTCGGACATCCATCAATGCTTCAAGAAGTGACTTCGGTTCATGTGTTTCATAAACATATTCTTGAAAATAAGGATGCTCGTCTTTTTCTGGGTCGAAGCGCAGTATCCTGAACAGATATTTCATCCCTCTTTCCAACCTGCTCTATTAGCTTGGTCTATTAGTATTTTCTTTCCTCCGGCTTATACCTGCTGATATCAACCTCCTTATAACTAATCCTGGGTTTGCCTTCCTTCATGCTCACCAGAGTATGCTTCAGCCAATCCCGGTCATTCCTTTTCCTGAAGTCAAGCCTGTAGTGCGAACCTCTTGTCTCTTCCCTGTTTAAAGCGCCCAAAGCTATTACCTCAGCCAGGTCAAGCATGGAATCAAACTCGATGATGTTGACAAGCTCCTGACTGAAACGCAAACACTTTCCTGAAAGATAGACCCGGCTGTAATCATCTCTTAACTGCCCTATGTCCTCGAGCGCGGATTCAAGGTCATCTTTCTTCCGGAAGATGCCGACCTTATCGGTCATAACCTCCTTGAGCTTGTTTAGAAGGGTGTGTATCTTTATTCCTTTTTTACTCCCCAGCAGTTTCTCAATGTATTCTCTTCGACGCAGTGCTTGCTGCTGGAGATATTTCTCATTTACTGCCTCGCTGTCATTCTCTTTTGCGTAGCGCGATGCTTCTTCGCCTGCTATTTTCCCGAAAACAACTGTCTCCAGGAGAGAATTTCCTCCAAGCCGGTTTGAGCCATGGACGCTTACACAGGCACATTCACCTGCTGCAAAGAAGCCTTTCACAACTGAGGAACAATTTTCGTTGATATCAATGCCGCCCATGGAGTAATGTTGGGCTGGCTGGATGGGAATGGGTTTTTCAATCGGGTCTACCCCCGCAAAGCGGATGCAGATTTCACGGATCGAAGGAAGCCGTTTCTTTATTTTTTCCGCTCCCAGGTGAGTGAGGTCAAGATAAACATATTCATCCTCAAACCCATTCCCTTTCTCAATTTCTGTCTGAATTGCCCGGGCAATAATATCCCTGGGAGCGAGTTCCATGGTTGTGGGAGCATAATCCTCCATAAAACGCTTTCCCTTGTTGTTGAGGAGAATTCCTCCTTCTCCGCGTGCCCCTTCAGTGATAAGGATATTTTTACTGTAAAGAGAGGTGGGGTGGAATTGAACAAACTCCATATCCTTAAGAGGAACTCCGGCCTTATAGGCGATACCGATGCCGCTGCCATGGTTGATGAAGGAATTAGTTGTCCGAAGATAAACCCGCCCGTAGCCTCCGGTGGCGAAAATGACCGCTCTCGCTTTTAGAGGCGTAATCTGACCTGTACTTAAATCACAGACCACAACCCCCAGACACCTCCCGTCTCTGACAACGAGGTCAGTGACAAGCCATTCATCATAAAACTTCACCTCTCTCCTCAGAGACTGCTCGTAAAGAGTATGAAGGATGACAAGTCCTGTCCTGTCTGCGGCATAGCATGTTCGGGGAAATCCGGCACCCCCGAAAGGCCTCTGGGCGATTACACCACCGGGAAAGCGGCTGAAAGGCACTCCCAGGTGTTCCAGTTCATAGATAGTGGGAATCGCTTTCTCGCACATAAGCTCGGCAACCTTCTGGTCGGCCAGATAGTCGCTTCCTTTAATGGTATCAAAAGCATGTTTTTCCCAGCTATCATCTTTCCCTTCCGGATTGTTTCCGAGAGCAGCATTAATTCCTCCCTGGGCAGCAACAGAATGTGAACGCAGAGGATGGACTTTGGAGATAACAGCCACACTGAGGCGCGGGTCGCTGTTTAAGGCTGCAGCCAGACCTGCCAATCCACCCCCAACAACTAGGATGTCCTGACAAATCATTCAGTAATTCCTGGTGAAATAGAGGATAAGAAGACCTGCACTCAGTAGAGTGCCTAATGTGGTAAATACCCAGAAGAGAAGCTTTTCTTTTCGGAGGCCAAGGTCGATGATGACCGTCCTCAGACCGTAAAGAGCATGAAAAACGATGGAAATGATGAGGAGAGAGTCAGAAAAAGGGTTGGTGTGGAGCACAAGAGCCCAGTCAGGCTTCTGGCCTTTGGTCATCAAAAAGAAAGAAGTAACAAATTTTATTCCGAGGAGAACGATCAGCAGGAGACCGCTCACGCGGTGGAAGACCCAGATAAACATGGATTTATTCCTTTTTTGAAGGATATATTATTTAAAAGAAGTAGGGGAGGAAAGTCAAGGAAAAAGGCCGGAGAGGCCCAAAGGATAGGGGACTCTTCTTTAATTTTATTCTCGAATATGATACCTAAGATAGAGAACTCAGAGGAGGCCAAGGTCGATGAGAAACATCTATTCCATCCTGCTTGAATCTCTGGAGAATAATTTAAGAGTAGCCCTGGGAATTATCATAAGCACAAGAGGCTCAGCCCCTCAGATACCAGGGGTATCTGCCGTTTTTTCGCCCCAAGGTCTCATCGCCGGCACCCTCGGAGGCGGATTACTTGAAAGAGATGCCCAGGAAAAATCTTTCATGGCCTTCCAGAAGAAAAAGCCCCTTCTCTATGATTTCCATCTCCTGGATGATATTGCTTCTGAAGAAGGAGCTATCTGTGGCGGTTCAGTTAAAGTCCTCATCGACCCCATGCCAGAAAACCACCTGGCTACATTCCAGAGAATAGCTCACGATATCAGAAAGCGTAAATCAGGAGTTCTGGCAACCCGGATAGAAAAATCAGATGAGGATGAAATATCAGTCTCAAGGAGCTGGGCAAGGACAAGAGAGGAGTTTGTCCGGGAAGGAAAAGGCTATTTTTCCTTTTTGAAAGAAGAATTTAAAAGGTTAGTTTCTGATGAGAAGCCACAGCTTATTAACTTTAAAGAGAAAGGCTTCCTTGAAGGCAAAAAAGAAAATCTCCTTTTTCTCGAGATCATAAAACCTTTCCCCCAGCTGGTTATCGCTGGAGCAGGCCACATAGGCCGGGCTCTCTCTCACCTCGGACACCTCCTCGACTTCGAAGTCACAGTCGTCGATGACAGGAAAGAGTATGCCAACAGAGAAAGACTGCCTGATGCAGACCAGGTCATCGTCGACGAAATAGGAAAAGCTATCAAAGATTTTCCCGTGAATGAAGATACATACTTTGTCATCGTCACCCGCGGCCACCACTACGACGCCGAAGCGCTCAGAGCATGCATCAGGTCTGAGCCTGCCTACATCGGAATGATAGGAAGTAGAAGAAAAATAAAGCTCATGAGGGAAAAATTTATCGAAGAAGGGTGGGCAACTGATCTGCAGTTTGACCGCGTCCATGCACCTATCGGAATCGACATCAATTCCAAAACGGTGGAGGAGATTGCAGTCAGTATTGCAGCTGAGCTCGTCCTGGTGAGAAGTCAACCTCGGATGAAAAAGAGGGAGAAAAAAAGATGATATGGGCCCTAGTTCTGGCCGCAGGCGAGTCAAAAAGAATGGGAAAACCAAAACTCCTCCTTCCTTTCAGAGAAAAAACAGTGATTGAATCAGTTGTGGAAAGTGTGCTCGAGTCAGAAGCAGCACATACCCTTGTTGTCCTTGGCTCAGGATGGAAAAGAATAAAGGAGAAAATAAGCCATTACCCGATCAAGACTGCAGTCAACAAGAACTTCAAACAGGGAATGCTTTCTTCAGTTCAGTTTGGATTCAGCTCCATCCCCGAAAATACTGAAGCAGTGGTTGTTCTCCTCGGTGACCAGCCGGCTATTCCCCCAGCTGTTATCAACACCCTCATACATGCATATCATTCTTCAGGAAAGGGGATAATAATTCCAGTTTACAAAAATGAACGCGGCCACCCGGTGCTGATCGACTTCAAATACCGGAAAAAACTCAAGTCATTACACCCGGATGTAGGGCTGCGGGGTTTGGTCTACAATCATCCCCGGGACACTCTCGAAGTGGCTGTCGATACCCCGATCATCCTCAGAGACATTGATACTCTCAAAGACTACAAAAAAGCGCTCAAAGGAAAAATTTATTAATTTGTCTAACAATGTAATAATATATTTATTATGTGTGGGATAAATAACCACAAGTGGAGGAAAGAAGGATGCGAAAATTAATCGTTCTCAGCACAGTTTTATTGTTTACTCTCTCCTTTCTGCCGCTTCTGGCGAAAGAGGTCGATGTCTCAGGAAAATGGGAGCTGACCATAGAAACCCCCAGAGGTGAGGTAACTCGGGAGGTTACCTTTGAACAGGATGGAGAAAACCTTACCGTAACCATGGCTGGGCCCAGAGGAGAGGTCAAAGGGGAAGGAAAAATCAAAGAAAATAGGATTGAATGGACAATCACCAGAAGTACTCCGCAGGGAGAAATGACAATGACCTACACCGGAACCGTTGAAGGCGATAAGATGAGAGGAGAGGTTCAAATCGGCGAATGGGCATCCAGAGAATGGACAGCAAAGAGAAAATAAAAGCCTGAAGAAGATAGAGTTAATTCAATAAATCCTATCAAGCCATCCAATTCTCAGCGGAAATAAGAGACACCTAACCGACTTCGGAAAATCAGCACCTGTCCCTGATTTTAAGGCAAAACAGGACCCGGATAAAAAGGGGAAATAAAGAGATTAAGGGAAGATTTTGCAGCTTATTCCGTCTAAATAATGTGAGACGGAGCAAGACTCTTGGATTTAAATGGAAGAAAAAGAACTGATAAGAGCAGCACTCGCAGGTGAAGAAAGAGCTTTCTCCCTCCTGGTCAAAAAATACGAATATAAGGTGTTGCGCATGGTTCTAAGTTTCACCCGAAAACCTCAGGTGGCTGATGATTTAGCTCAGGAGATTTTCATCAAAGCCTACTTTGGACTATCCAAATTCAGGCATAAATCTGAATTCAGCACCTGGCTCTACCGTATTGCTGTGAATCACATAAAGGACTACTTAAGGAAAAAAGAAAGACAGAAAGAAGTGTCGCTTAATTCTGTCAGGGAACCGATCTCAGTCCCAGAAGATAAATATCTTTCTGAAGAAAAAGAAAAGGAGCAGAAAATAGCTCAACTCTACAGACTGATTAACGAGCTTCCAGAAAAACTAAAAATAGTCCTCAATCTAAGGGACATTCAGGGGCTCTCTTACAGAGAGATTTCAAAAATTTTGCGTGTTTCGATAGGAACAGTTGATTCTCGTTTATTCAGAGCGAGAAAAATGCTCCTTGAAAAATATAATACTTATTTAAAAGAAAAAGGGGGGAAAGATGGAATGTAAGCGGGCAGAAAAATTAATTCTCCACCTTCTGGACGGGCTTTTGAGCAGAGAGGAAAAAGAGACCCTCAATCTTCATTTAAAAAAATGCCCTCACTGTGAGGAAAGAAAAAAACAATACGAAAACATTTTCTCAGCCTTGAAGAAAGGAAAAACTCAGGACCTCCTGCCCAATTTTACCCAGAGACTCATGGTCAGATTGAGAAAAAAGAAGAAAGAAGAGCCGCTCTCCACGCTTAAGTTGTGGAGTCTTCGGGTTGTGCCGATCTCTCTCCTCCTCATGGTACTTCTTGTCTCAGGCATTGTCTTTTTTCTTCCTGGAAAACAAGCTGAAATGAGCCAGACAGAAGTCCTCCTCCTCCAGAATGACAACCCGCTTACTGAAACAAATCTTCTTCTGGAAGAGAAAAATGTGGAGAACAAGAACATGATGCTTATTTTCTACACCTCTGATAAAAAAAATCAAGAGAGGAGAAATTTTCAATGAAAAATAAATACAGGCTCTGGATTATTTTCTCTTTTATAGTTGTGTTTGCAGCTGGAATCATAGGAGGAATATTCATCGATAGATACATAGCTGTGAAGAAACCCAAGCTGGTTAAGCCAGAAAGAGCTAAGAAAAAAAGAGTGCATTTCCCTTCACTTGAGATAATGGCTGAAGAGCTTCAGCTTTCGGCTGAGCAGCAGGAAAAAATAAAACAGATATTCAGGAATAACGAGGAAAGCTTTAAGAAACTCAGAGCCCAGATTTCTGACCGGCTCTCAGAGATGAGAAAAAAGCTTAATAGAGAGATAGAAAATGTACTCGATCCCGAGCAGAAAAAGAAGTTCAAAGAAATGATTGAAAACTATATCTCCCGGAGAAAAAAGGAGATGGAAGAGAGAGAAAGACTTAGAGAAAAACACAGAAAAGAAAAAGAACAAGGAGGATTCAGATGAAAAAGAAAGTCATCATCGGTGCCGCCATCCTGGTTGTAATTGCTGGAATTGTCCTCGGCTTTACACTTTTCGGCCGCGGTAAAAACCAGACGACAAAATACAAAAAGGAAGCAGTTAAAAAAGGAGACATTGAAGCTCTTGTCGTCACCACTGGAACACTCAACCCTGTTACTGTTGTCGATGTGGGAAGCCAGGTTTCGGGTAAAATATCGAAAATATATGTCGATTTTAACTCCCTGGTAAAAAAGGGCCAGGTAATAGCTGAAATAGACCAGTCATCTTTCCTCACCCGGTTACAGCAGAATAAAGCAAATTATGAAAGTGCCAAAGCCCGCCTTGAAAAAGCAAAAGTCACCCTTGAGAATACAAAAAAGAAATACGAAAGGGCACTCAATCTCTTCGAAAAAAACCTGATCTCTTATGAAGATAAAGAAACTGCAGAAACGCAGTACTTCAGTGCCAAGGCAGACCTTCAGTCGGCCGAAGCCGGCCTCGAACAGGCCAAATCTCAACTCGAAACGAGCAAGGTAGACCTTGATTACACAATCATCAAATCTCCCATAGACGGGGTTGTCATCAGCCGCAACATTAATGTCGGCCAGACTGTTGCTGCCAGTTTTCAGGCTCCTGTTCTGTTTAGAATAGCCAATGACCTGTCAAAGATGCAGGTTGAATGCAGTGTGGACGAGGCAGATATAGGCAAAGTAAAAGAAGGCCAGAAGGCAAAGTTCACTGTAGACGCCTTCCCCAATGAGTCATTTTCAGGAATAGTAAGCCAGGTTAGATATTCTCCTGAAATAATCCAGAATGTGGTCACCTACACCACCATCGTCGAAGTTAATAATCCCGAATTGAAGCTCAGACCCGGCATGACAGCCACAGCCTCCATAGTTGTCGGAGAAGCAAAAAACAAACTCATCGTTCCCAATGCAGCTCTTCGCTTCACTCCCAGTCCTGAAGAGCTCCAGAAAATTTTTGCTGAAATAATGGAAGAGAGGCGAAAACAATCAGGCGAAACCGGCACACAGAGGACCGGGAAAGAGACAGGCAGCCTCAGAGCTGGTTCAAACATGAGAAACCAGTTCTCATCAATGAGATACCAGGCTCCAAGGAGAAGGAATTTTTCCCAGGTGTGGATTGAAACCAATGATGGCAAGCTCAGGCCTGTAATCATAAAAACAGGCGTCACGGATAACACCTATACTGAAGTCGTCCAAGTTTTAAGGGGAACACTTGAAGAAGGCCAGGAAGTCATCGTTGGAGAATTAACGGGTAGCGAAAGAGGAAGAAGCTCAAGAAGTAATATAAGAAGAGGCATGATGTATATCCGGCGATAAGGACTGATAAGAAAAAATTATAAAGGAAGAGAAAAAATGGAAAACAAGGTGCTCATTCATGTTGAAAACATCACCAGAATTTATAAGGTAGGTGAAACTGAGGTAAAAGCATTAGGGGGAGTATCTTTTTCTGTTCACAATGGTGAGATGCTGGCCATCATGGGACCATCGGGCTCTGGAAAGTCAACGCTGATGAACATCATCGGCTGCCTGGATAAACCTACCTCTGGCAGATATTTCCTTGAGGGTACTGAAGTCTCAACCTTCGATAAAAACAGGCTTGCTCGAACAAGAAATAAAAAAATTGGTTTTGTCTTCCAGAACTTCAACCTTCTTGCCAGGACCACAGCCCTGGAAAACACAGAGCTTCCTCTTCTCTACTCCAACACCTCCGGAAAAAAAGCAAAAGAAAAGGCGATGAAAGCACTCTCTTCTGTCGGACTTGAGGGCAGGGAACTTCACAGGACAAACCAGCTTTCAGGCGGTGAGATGCAGCGAGTAGCTATAGCCAGAGCGCTGGTCAACGAACCCTCTCTTATCCTCGCTGATGAGCCCACCGGAAACCTCGACACCAAAACAGGCATCGAGATTATGGAGGTCTTCAAGAAACTCAACAGTGAAGAAAAGATTACCATCATCCTCGTCACCCACGACCCTGAAGTCTCAGCCATTGCCCGCAAAAAAATCCACCTCCGGGATGGTTTTATCGAAAAAGTGGAATAGGAGTGGAAAAATGAACATTCTGAGAACAATCCGCGTTTCATTAAGGGCATTGACCCGGAATAAGATGCGCACCTTTCTCACCGCGCTTGGTATTATCATCGGCGTCGGCGCCGTGATTGCCATGGCCAGCATCGGTCAGGGAGCAAAAGTAGCTGTTCAGGCCAGATTCGATGAGATGGGTACGAATCTTCTTTTTGTCCGTCCCGGAAGTCTTTCCTACCGTGGCCGCCACTATGGAGGAGGAACATACCAAAACCTGACACCGGCCGATGCCAAGGCTATTGAAGAGAGATGTGATGCTATCCAGTATGTCTCAGCCAATGTTTCCACCAGGGCTCAGGTAGTTTACGGAAACAAGAACTGGAACACAACCATCCAGGGAGTAGGAGAAAAATATCCTGAAATAAGAAAATGGGCAGTAGAGGAAGGAATTTTTTTTGATGAGAACATGGTCAGGTCAGCCCAGAAAGTGTGTGTGCTCGGAAGTGAAGTGAATCAGAATCTCTTCGAGGGAGAAGACCCGATAGGCAAAATAATCCGGATAAAAAAAGTTCCCTTCCGGGTACTGGGAGTGCTCGAACAAAAAGGAGAGGCTGGAGGATGGTTCAGCAGGGATGACATTATCCTCGTTCCTTTCACCACAGCTCAGAAAAGGCTGATCGGGAGAATTGACAGGATTCAATCAATAGATGTTTCAGCAGTGAGTGCAGCCAGGACTGCAGAAGCCCAGAGGCAGATTGAGGAGCTCCTCCGCATCAGGCATAAAATCGCCCCTGGGGCTGAGGATGATTTTCATGTCAGAAACATGGCAGATATCGCTGAAGGAGCTGCAGAATCGACCAAAATTCTCACCTACCTTCTGGCAGGAATCGCCTCTGTGTCTCTTCTGGTAGGAGGGATCGGCATCATGAATATCATGCTCGTTTCTGTCACAGAGAGAATAAGAGAAATCGGGATCAGGATGTCGGTCGGCGCTCGAGAGAGAGACATCCTCCTTCAGTTTTTGACCGAGGCCATAGTTCTCAGCCTCATGGGTGGGATGATCGGTATTCTGGTGGGCATCGGCGGCTCGAAATTGATGAGCAATATTTTTAACTTCGATACAGTCGTTTCCGGGATATGGATCATCCTCGCTTTCATCTTTTCGGCTGTGGTGGGGGTGTTTTTCGGGTTTTACCCTGCCTGGAAAGCTTCAAAGCTCGACCCGATAGAAGCTCTCAGGTATGAATAAAAGATAAAAGTTAAATGTGGCTATTAATAGTGAAATGAGGAGGTTTAAAATGTTCAAGCGTTCTTGCCTAGGATCTGTTCTGATTTTAATCTTCATCACCGCACTTTTCCCTGCTCCCCAGGGAGAGAAGAAGCTTAACCTTTCTCTTGATGATTGCATTATCAAAGCCCTTAAAAATAACCTTGATGTGGCCATAAACGTTCTCGACCCTCAACTCTCAGAGCTAGCTGTATCAGTTGCACGGGAAAAGTTCCTTCCCCAGCTTTCCTTTCAGTTTAACAGCAGTAAAAATAATTTTGCCTCTTACTCCTGGATAGATGCTGCGGAGAATGTGGAGACAAAAAATTCCAATTATTCTCTCCAATTCAGTCAGCTCCTTCCTACAGGAGGAACTATCTCCGGCTCACTCTACAACTACTCAAATGATACAAACATGAGTTTTCAGACCATAAATCCCCGCTATGGAAGTACTCTAAGGTTCAACTTCACGCAGCCTCTTCTGAGAAATTTTGGCTCGAAGATGAACAGGAGAGAAATAATAATCGCCTTCAACAACAGCGAAATATCGGACAATAATTTAAAACAGGCACTTCAAAACACCATCTATGACGTGGAAGAAGCTTACTGGAATCTCGTCTACAACATTGAGCTTTTAAAGGTAAGAAGGCAGAGCCTTAAGCTTGCCCGTGACCTTCTCGAAAAAAATAAAAAATCAGTTGAAGTGGGCACCATGGCACCGATGGAGATATTGACTGCTGAATCAACAGTTGCTACCCGTGAAGCTGATATACTTCAGCAGGAAGCAAACGTGAAGAATGCCGAAGACCTGCTCAAGTCCCTCCTCAACCTACCTCAAGCAGAAGCTGAAATAACAACCATCATTCCCTCAGATAAGCCAACCTATGAAGAAGTGAAGGTTAACCTCGATGAAGCTCTAATGACGGCTATAGAGAACCGACCTGACCTCGAATCAACCCGGCTGGAAATAAAAAACAGAGAGATAAACCTGAGCTATGCCAAAAACCAGCTCCTGCCCAACCTGAGCCTTCAGGCTTCATACTGGAGTCCGGGAATATCAGGCACACAGCTCATCTACCTCAACAACAATCCCCTGACAGGAGAAGTAGTTGATACCATTCCTGGAAGTATAAAAGATGCGCTGAAAGATGCCTTCAACTTCAAGTATAAAAACTGGTCAATCAATCTCGCCCTTGATATACCTCTGGATACTATTTTCTCCCGTGCTCAGTATGCACAGGCGAAATTAAACCTGGAGCAGGCCCTGCTGCGGATGAAAAACCAGGAGCAGAACATCTATCTCGAGATTAAAACCGCAGTTAGAGCAGTGGAAACAAATTATAAAAGAGTTCAGGCATACAAAATTGCCCGCGAACTCCAGGAAAAAAAGCTCGAGGCTGAGGAAGAAAAGTTAAGAGTCGGACTTACCACCAATTACTTTGTCCTTCAGTACCAGAGAGACCTTGCTGACGCTCAAGTGGCAGAGCTCAAGGCTATAATCGACTATAGCCTCTCCATTGCCCGACTCAATCGAGCCATGGGGATCACTCTCAATAAGAAAAACATAAGGTTACCGGAATTTTTCGGAAATTAAGTCAAGAGAGTCGACATTCCCTATTGTTTATTGCTAAAGTACTCGCTTAAAATGAAAATAAGAAAGAAATTCTATTTGCTCTTGATATTAATTCCTTTTTTCATTCTCCCTTCTTACTCGCGAGAGAGAAAAACGATACACAATTCAGGCAACAATAACTACCATGTGAAAATTCCTCTCTTCTCTTCTCCACCAAAAATAGACGGAAAAGTGGAAGATGAAATCTGGGAAAAAGGAGCAGTGATTGATGACTTTACCCAATTCGAGCCTCAGGAAGGAGCAGCGCCTTCAGAGAAAACCATCGCCTATCTTGGCTATGACAGGAACAACCTCTATATCGCCTTCCGCTGTTTTGATTCCAACCCGAAAGCAATCAGAGCCAACCTGAGCAATAGAGACAGTGTCTACGGGGATGACGAAATAACCGTCTACCTCGATACCTTCAACGATAAAAAAAGGGCATTTACCTTTCAGATAAACCCCTACGGCGTCCAGACTGACGGTATTTACACAGAAACTGGCCGCAGAAGACGCGGCATGGGCTGGCAGAGAATCGACCGTAACTGGGATACTTTCTTCCTCTCTAACGCACGGATAGACAGGAAAGGGTACACTGTTGAGCTGGCTATTCCCTTCAAAAGCCTTCGCTTCCCCAACGCTCCCTCCCAGCGGTGGGGACTCCAGATAATGAGGACCATAAGAAGAAAAAATGAAGAAATCTACTGGTATCCTCGCTCTAGAGATATAAACGGTTTCCTGGTTCAGTCAGGCACGATTGAGTTTGACGGTAAAATCGAAAAAGGAAAAAACATCGAAATCATGCCTGTGGTCACTGGACTGAAAGAAGACGGGGGAAAGATAGACCCTGAAGCTGGGCTTAACTTCAAGTACGGCTTAACCTCAGACCTAACGCTAGATGCTACTTATAATCCTGATTTCAGTCAGGTTGAAGCTGATATGCCCCAAATTGACGTCAATCAGAGATACGCACTCTATTATCCCGAAAAAAGACCATTTTTCCTCGAAGGAAAAGATTTTTTCGACACTCCTCTTGAGCTTGTTTACACGAGGACAATCGTCAATCCCCAGTGGGGGTTGAAGCTCTCCGGAAAAACAGGAAAAACAACAATCGGGTTTCTAAGCGCCCTGGATGAAACTCCAACTGACATTGATGTCCCCGATTTTCCCAGCGCCCTTCAGGGTACCTCTGACAGAGCCCTGGTGAATGTTTTTCGCCTCAAGAGGGACATTTTTTCTGAGTCTTACATCGGGCTAATCTTTACTGACAAAGAGTTGGGAAGTTCCTCAAACTCGCTTTTTCAAAATTACAACCGAGTAGCTGGCATAGACGGACATTTTAAATTCAGTAAATATTATAGAATTTCTTTCCAGTTACTGGGCTCCCTGAGCAAAGTCGGCGGGCAGAAGACAGAGCTTGTCCCAGCCATGAATTTTAACCTGAGTCATGTTTCCCGCCACTTAAACTTTTCTTTCGAATGGACGAGTATTCATCCTCACTTCGAAGCTTCCAGCGGTTTCTTCAGAAGAAAAGATATTCATAGCTTAAGTTCTCGGCTAAGCTATGTCTTCCTCCCCCAGACCAAGCTGGTAATTTCAATCCGACCCTCATTCGAATACCGCAGAATTTACGATTTCGACCACACACTGACCGATGAACAGTTCAACATTTCAGGCTTTATAAACGGCTGGAAACAATCCCATCTCTGGGCCGTCTGCTCTATGTCCATGGAAAGATACGAGGGAATAAACTTCAGAAAAAAGACATTCCGGATTAATGCCAGCACTGAACCTTTCTCCTGGCTTAGCGGCAACATCTCTTATTCTTTCGGCGATGGAATTTATTATTCCTCTGAACCTTATTTGGGCTATAAAACCTCTTTGGGAGCAAGGGCGACCTTCAAACCCCTCTCAAATCTCCGGCTTTTCTACTCTTTTAAAAACGATCGATTCTACAGAGAGAAAGGCGGAGAAAAAGTGTATACCATTAACGTAATCAGCCAGCGCATTACCTTCCAGATTTCACGCACCCTCTCCCTCAGACTTATCACAGACTACAACGACTTCTACAAAACTCTCTACAACTCATTTCTCTTCAGCTATGAGCTCAGACCAGGCACAGTCTTTTATCTAGGCGTGGATGACAACCAGGAAGGAGATGAAGCAGGAATTTTCAGGAGAAAAGGCCGTTACTACTTCATCAAATTCTCATACTGGTGGCGTTTATAATCAATCCTTATTACCTGTTCGCTGCGGGCGGAGGAAACTCACCTCCATTCATTACCATGAATGAATCCGGGAAGGGGGAGAAGCGACATTGAGGGTTTAGCCTTGATTCCCCGCATAACAATTATTACAGAATAAAATACGCCTCCAGTCTTCAGATAATAGTTTGACAAAAATCACGTGTTATTCATACCCAGGTTTGACAGTTTATAGGTATATTTGAACTCATATGGAAAAGTCACCGAACTGAATCGGGAGAAGATGCTGGCCTTAGCTTCCACTATTCTTCACTATTTAAATGAAGGGATTGAAGCACTAGGACTTGAGTCAGAGATTGTCTGGTCTCGAAACTACGGAGGGGTGTATCTCATTCAGGAGTTAATGAAGAAGCTGGGTATAGTGTAGGTACTTCGTTCCCAACTGCGTAAACGACATTATAGTACTCCGGTGACAGATGCGGTGGTGGCGATGGTGGTGAACCGTTTGTGTGAACCGATGAGCAAGCGGGCTGTGGATGAGTGGGTGAAGGAGGACATTTACTTTCCTGGGAGTGAAGCTGAGGGGACTGACTGAAGTGCGTGACAAGGTGCTCTGTTCCCG
>JBHIDX010000025.1:0-29516 GCA_046760305.1 Candidatus Aminicenantales bacterium | reverse complement strand
CGGATCGCCACGCTCCCTTCGGTCGCTCGCGATGACATGCATTTTCAAGCTAATAGGCTGAGTAATTGTTTTAGATATGCGGTTGAAAGGGAAAGGCAGGTTTTCCAGGGGAAAACTGCTCAAATCAGAATGGCTGGGAAGCAGGGATTCGAACCCCGATTCCATGATCCAGAGTCATGTGTCCTACCATTGGACGACTTCCCAACCTCAAAAAATGATAATGGATATCCCTTTTTTTTTCAACCCTTTTCAGGGGTAAAACCACATGTAGTGCATTGAAACATCCGGGCTGGAAAGCATTTTTTGTTATAATGCAAGACCTGACCCCGCATGCATTGACAGGCGAAAGTGATGATGGTACGATGGCGCCTGTTAGTTATTTAGATGAAGAAGCGGTTGCGTCTCTTTTTCATTCTCCTCCTGATGTTTCTTTTCCTCTATTTATTTTTTCGCAAGGTTGATTGGGATGAGGTTCTGGTTTCACTTGGCGGTGTCAACATAAGATTTTTAGTTCTTACCATCCTCCTCGCTCCTCTCCATTTTATAACCCGGGCCCTGAGATGGAAGTACCTTCTTATTCATGAAAAGCGTGAGGTGAAATTTTCGACCATGTTTTCAGGCAATGTCCTCGGCTTCACCGTCTCCTTTCTCTTTCCCGGCAGGCTGGGCGAGCTGATAAAACCACTCTACCTCGCCCATAAGGAGAAGATGAGCAAGGGGTTTGCCGTGGGCACAGTCGTAGTTGAGCGTGTCTTTGACCTTTTTACCATGTGTGCTCTTCTGAGCGTCTTCCTTCTCTTCAGGCCCTCGTATGACTTCTACCTTAAGGGAAAGAGTGACGCTTTTCCCTTGTTGTACAACCTGGGAGTAGGAGCAGTAGCTTTTGCTTCTTTTCTGCTTGTCGTCATTCTCCTCCTCTATTTCTTGAGAGAGAAAAGCCTCTCTTTTTTCTCCCTCCTGCTCAGGCTTTTTCCAGCCAGGATCTCGGAAAAGATTCTGGGCCTTACGGGCGAATTCATCACAGGATTGAAATTTTTTCATTCCCTGGGTAATCTCCTCGTTTACATCCTTTTTTCTTTTGTCGTCTGGGTTGGAAACTGTTTCTTTTACTGGGCTTTTCTGCTCGCTTTTCGCATCTCGCCTCCTTTTGTTTTTCTCTTCCCCTACACTTTCCTCACCTTTATCGGAGCCGCGATTCCTACGCCGGGTATGGTGGGTGGGTTTCATTATTTCAGCAAACTCGGACTTACTTCTCTTTTTGGCATAAGCTCGAGTATGGCCGTGGGGATGACCGTGGTTGTTCATGCCATCCAGTATGTAGTGACTTGCTTGATGGGTTATGCTATATTATGGAAAGAGAGCATTTCTCTTTTTCAGCTAAAAAAAATTGGAGAAGAATTAAGGAGATGAGGTGTCCTTTCTGCGGGTATTTAAAAAACAAGGTAATTGATTCACGGGAGAGCAGGAAGAACCTTTCCATCCGCCGCCGGAGAGAATGTCTTAAATGTAAAAAGCGATTTACAACTTACGAGAAAATCGAGGAAATTCCTTACATGGTGGTTAAAAAAGATGGCAGCAGGCAGCCTTTTGACAGCCAGAAGCTTTTGCGCGGGCTGCTCAAAGCCTGTGAGAAAAGGCCTGTGGCAGTCTCCAAGCTCGAGGAAATTGTGGAGGAGATTGAAACCAAGCTTCAGGAAAAAACAGAGAGAGAGATTCATGCCAGGGAAATTGGCGAGTATGTAATGGAGAGGCTTAAAGACCTGGATAAAGTTGCCTATGTAAGGTTTGCTTCTGTCTACCGTGAATTCAGAGATGTAAGAGAATTCAAGAAAGAATTGGAACGGCTTTTGAGGGAGAAGTAAGATTCAGCATGGTAAAAAGGATAAAACCAGTTTCACGTATTGATAGAATTGAGGCCGAGGTCAAGCGCATCATCGGGGAAGTTTTTTCTCAGAGGGTAGAGGTTTTTGGGCTCGAAGAAGCATGGTATCCCTGTATTGATATCTGCGAAAGTATTAACGAATACAGGGTAGATGTGGAGCTGCCCGGGATTTCCCAGAAGGATATTTCTATCATTCTCCACAGCAACAGGATAGAGATAAAGGGTACAAAAAAAGAAAACCTCCCTCCTTCAGGTGTGAGGTACGTTCGTCTTGAGAGAGAGTACGGCAGCTTTTCCCGGGTGATTGCCCTTCCCGGCCCTGTCCTCCCCGAGAAGGCGAGAGCAACACTTGAGAATGGAGTTTTAACTGTGAGAATGGAGAAGTTGAGGAAAGGGAAGGAGAAAGAAGTGAAGCTAAAAATACAAAAATCGACTGATTATCAGGGAGGAAGCAATGGCTGAAAAAGATGTGAAAGAGGAAGAGGAAAAAAAGGAGAAAGAAGAGATAAAGAACAAGGAAGAGCCAGAAAAAAAGGAAGAAGTTCATTTCGAGAGCATAAGCGAGGACGAGGAGCAGAAGCTCCAGATACCTAAAAATTTACCCGTTCTTCTTTTACGAGACATAGTTGTCTTTCCTTATATGATTGTTCCCCTTTTTGTAGGAAGAGAAAAATCAAAAGAAGCGATTAATGTATCCTTATCTTCACATCGGATGGTTCTCCTCCTTACCCAGAAAGAAATGGAGATTGAAGAGCCGAAAAGAGAAGACGTATTCGATGTGGGCACTGTGGCTCTCATAATGAGGATGCTCAAGCTTCCAGACGGGAGGGTACGCATCCTGGCCCAGGGAATTGTTCAGGCCAGGGTATTGAGTTTTGATGAAGGCGGTCCATTTTACTCAGCAGATATTCAGGTAGTCCAGGAAAAGGAGAAGGGTGAGAGAACTATTGAGACAGAGGCTCTGATTAGGAATGTGCGGGCTGGACTGGATAAGGCGAATTCTTTGGGGAAAAACATTCCGGCTGAGATTCTTATTATTGCTGCCAACATTGAGGAACCGGGGAGGTTGGCAGATATAACCGCTGCCAACCTGGACCTCAAGGTGAATGAAGCTCAGAAAGTCCTTGAAGTTTTTGACCCGGTGAAAAGACTGAAAAAAGTTTATGAGCTTCTGACAAGGGAGATTGAACTTCTGAGCATTCAGTCCAAAATCAGCAGCGAAGCCATGGGAGAGATGGAAAAGCTTCAAAGACAATATTTTCTCCGCCAGCAGATGAAGGCCATCCAGAAGGAGCTGGGAGAGGGGAGCGAGCTTCAAGAAGAGATAAAGAGCTACCAGGTAAAGCTCAAAAAGCTCAAAGTAAGCCAGGAAGTAAGAGAAGAGCTGCGAAAGCAGATCAAGCGGCTGGGTCAGATGCATCCTGAATCAGCTGAGACAGCGGTAGTCCGCAACTATCTGGATTGGATGTTCTCTCTTCCCTGGAATAAAAGCACAGTGGATAATCTTGACCTTAAACAGGCAAAAACTATTCTTGATGAAGACCATTATGGACTGGAAAAAGTGAAGGAGAGAATTATTGAGTATCTGGGAGTTCGCAAGCTTGCTAGAGAGTTAAAAGGGCCTATCCTCTGTTTTGTCGGTCCTCCTGGAGTAGGGAAGACCTCTCTAGGCCGTTCCATTGCCAGAGCTCTGGGGAGAAAATTCATACGTATTTCGCTCGGTGGAGTCAGGGATGAGGCAGAAATAAGAGGTCACCGACGCACTTATGTGGGAGCTTTGCCAGGAAGGATTATCCAGGGATTAAGACGGGCTGGTTCGAATAATCCTGTTTTCATGATGGACGAAGTGGATAAAATTGGCGCAGATTTCAGGGGAGACCCTTCTTCTGCCCTGCTCGAGGTTCTCGACCCTGAACAGAATAACTCCTTCCGGGACCATTACCTTGGAGTGCCTTTTGACCTTTCCCGGGTAATGTTTATCACCACCGCCAATCTTCTCGACCCGATTCATCCCGCATTTCGGGACAGGATGGAAATCATAGGCCTTCCCGGCTACACAGAAGAGGAAAAGCTCCAGATTGCTCTCCGCCACCTCATACCCAAGCAGATAAAAGAGAATGCACTCAATGAGAGGTTGATCTCGTTTACAAAAGGAGCGGTAAGGAAGATTATTTCCGAGTACACCCGCGAGGCAGGGGTGAGAAACCTGGAGAGGGAGATTGCTTCAATATGCCGGAAAGTGGCCCGCAGAGTGGCTGAGGGGAAAGAGAAGATGACAAAAGTTACCTCTCAGAGAGTGGAGAAACTCCTCGGGCCCCCAAGGATATTCAAGGACCAGCTCCTGCAGGAAGACCAGGTTGGTGTGGCCACAGGAGCAGCCTGGACTGCCAGCGGAGGAGAGATTATCTTTGTGGAAGCCACAAAAATGAGAGGAAAAGGGAACCTGAACCTGACAGGTTCTCTGGGCGATGTGATGAAGGAATCTGCTCAGGCGGCCCTGAGCTATGCCCGGGCTCATGCCGAGGAGCTGGGAATTGATACCGAGGCTTTCACCACCAACGATTTCCATGTCCACATCCCTGAAGGAGCAATTCCCAAAGACGGGCCTTCAGCCGGGGTAACCATTGCCACCGCTCTGCTTTCTGTGTGTACAGAAAAAAAGGTGAAAAGAGAAGTAGCCATGACCGGTGAGATAACGCTGAGGGGCAATGTCCTGCCCGTGGGAGGAATCAAGGAGAAGGTCCTGGCAGCCCAGAGGGCGGGAGTGAAGCGGATGATTTTACCTGCCGCCAACAAAAAAGAGCTGATAGATATTCCGAAGAAAGTCAAAAAAGAAATGCAGTTTATCTTTGTTCAGGATGTAAATGAGGTCTTCAAGAACGCCCTCCTCTCTCCTTCAGCTTGACAAAAAAGCTTCATTTTTATAATAAGAAGCAGCTAGGGCCGCTTACGGCTCTGAGGAGGGAATCATGGCCAAGAAAGCAACAGTCTTTTCAATTTTCTTTCTCTTTTTCAGCCTTTCACTCTGGGCCGGCGGATGGAATAACACTTTGATGGGCTGCCGGGCAATCGCCATCGGCGGAGCTTTCACCGCTGTTGCCGACGACCCGAGCGCTATCTATTACAATCCTGCAGGCCTGGTCTACCAGCGAGAGTCTCTGAACATCTCTTTTAATGGATTCTACATCTGGCCTGACCATGAGTACACCATGCCCACAGGCGCGACTCTGCACAGCAAATACAGCAATGCCATGCCCCAGCTTTTCCTCTCCTACAAGACAAGCGAGAGGATAACCATCGGTCTTGGAGTCTATGTTCCCTATGCTGGAGGAGGTGTTGACTGGCAGGCAAGCGGGCAGTTTCAGACTCCCCTGAAGTCAGTTATGGCTATCATGGCGCTTGCTCCCACAATTGCCTTCCATATAAGCGATTCACTCTCAGTTGGATTCAGCCTCATCAATTACAGGGGAATGCTCGACGTAAACACAGTCATGGACCCGGTGGGAGAGATAAAGACCAAGGAAAACGGCTCAGCTTTCTCTGTCGGGTTCGGACTCTTGTTCAGGCCCACAGAGAGGTTTGCTCTGGGAGTTGGAATAAGAGGCCCAGCCACGATGAAGCTGGAGGGATTAACCTCTTTTTTTGTTGATACGATAAAGATGAACCTCGATTCCAACACAAGCTTCCGGCTTCCCTGGGACTTTGAAGTGGGCATTTCTTACCGTCTCACAGAGAACTTTATCCTGGCTACAACAGCCCAGTACACGATGTGGTCGGTTCTTGACCGCGTGGAAAAGAATATTCTGAATGTTCCCCAGATAGGCGATATCCAGGAATTTGAAGACCTTTTCTTCAAGAATATTCTCGTCTGGAGAGCAGGCGCTGAATATGTTCTTCCTTTTGGCATTGCCCTTCGTGCCGGTGTCGGCTATGACAGCTCTGCAACTCCTGAGGAAACGCTGGCCATTACCAACATAGATGTCAATAAGTTCACTGTTCTGGGCGGAATAGGCTACACGGTGGGAAAAATGAGGCTGGATGCAGTCTATGTTTATGCCTTTGGCCGTGAGAGAGAGAAAGTCTCTACCCTGGAAAGGTTCAACCTCAATGTGTTTATTCTCGGGCTTGGAGTGACTTTTTCCTTTTAGGTGAGAAGAGAGCCTTCGAAAACAACCTCAGCAGGTCCAGTCTGAAAGACTTTTTCCTTTTCCCACTCGACGGTAAGGTCTCCCATACTCGTTCTCACCCTAACTTTTTTATCTGTGCAGTTCTTCAAGGCAGAAGCCACGGCCGAAGCACAGGCGCCGCTCCCGGAGGAGAGAGTCTCTCCCACCCCTCTTTCCCAGAAAAGCACCTCGATTTCCTTCCTGTTGAGAATCCTCACGAACTCAATGTTTGTTCTTTTGGGGAAGAATGGATGGGATTCAATTTCCATTCCTATCTGGTGCCACTCAATCCGGGCCGGGAAGCGGTCTACGAATACAGAGCAGTGAGGATTACCCAAGGAGACGAGTGTTATGTGATAAATTTTGCGGTTAATCGAAAGAGGGTAGTCGACGATTCTTTCATAATATCGACCGTCATCAAAGGGTATGTCTTTTGAGGAAAACCTCGGGCTGCCCATCTCGATTTTGATCAGGAATTTATTGCTTTTCTCCTCGATAAGGTCGCACTCCCTGTCTCCTGTTGTTGTTTTGAATATCATCGAGGAGGTTCCTATCTTTTTTCTGTAGTAAAGGTTCGCCGCCGCACATCTAAGCCCGTTTCCTGATATTTCTGCTTCGGTGCCGTCAGCGTTGAATATTCTGAAGTTGATAAATCCCTTGGCTTTATTCTTTATTGAAATGAGGAGCAGTCCGTCTGCGCCTACTCCAGTATGGCGCTCGCAGATTCTCCGCGCAAAGGAGCCTATGTCAGGGATGTGTGAAATTTCCTTCTGGTCAACAACCAGAAAGTCATTGCCAAGAGAATGAACTTTGGTAAAGGCCAACTAAGGAATCCTTAAGGTTACGATGTAGTCCTGACTTGCTCCATTCCGTTCTCTCCTTATGAGGAGCAGAATTGCTTCCCCGGACTTGGTCCGCTTGATAATGTTTTCCAGTTCTCTCTTTGAGGTGACTTTTTTCTGGTTTACCTCGATGATGATGTCACCTACAGCAATGTTTTTTTGTTCTGCCTCGCTGTATTTTTTTACCCTGGTGACTAAAAGTCCTTCCTGGGTGCGGTAACCATAGCGACGGGCAAGCTGAGGCGTGAGGGCGATCACCTCAAGACCTATGTCTTTTTCCGTGGCTGGAGCTGCTGTTTCTCCTTCTGCCGGCTCAAGTTCGGCAATGGTTGGGGTAAGAATAATTTCTTTTCCTTTACGGATGACTTTAATCTTAACTTTTGTCCCGGGCTGGAGGTCTGCAATCTTAAACCTGAGATCATTCTCGTTTTTCACCGGTTCGCCGTTAACTTCGACTATGACATCATAGGGCTTAAAGCCGGCCTTGTCAGCAGGTGTTCCTGGGGAAACCTCTGAAATAATGGCTCCATTTTTTGATTTAAGATTGAGCATCTTCATCATATCTTCATTTATGTCAGCCGGGATAATGCCCAGGAAGCCTCTTATCACTCTCCCTTTTTCTACAAGCTGCTTCACCACTTTTTTGGCCAGATTTGAGGGGATGGCAAAGCCGATGCCGATGTTACCGCCAGAAGGACTGAGGATGTTGCTTGTGATACCTATAACTTCTCCTTTGAGGTTAACCAGAGGGCCCCCTGAGTTTCCTCTGTTAATGGCTGCATCTGTCTGGATGAAATCCTGATACTGGGGAACGTTCAGCCCGAGCCCGAGCTGTCTTCCTTTGGCACTCACAATTCCAGCTGTAACCGTGTGTTCGAGCCCGAAGGGATTACCTATAGCCAGGACCCATTCACCGACTTTGAGCTTTGCTGAATCTCCGAGTTCAACATAGGGAAGATTTTTTTCCTCGACCTTGATCAAGGCCAGGTCAGTTCTCGGGTCAGTACCGATAACCTTTCCTTTTAATTCTTCTCCTTCGGGAGTGTAAACTGTGACCTTGACCGCGTTTTCAACGATATGGTGGTTGGTGAGAATATGGCCGCTGGTGTCAATGCAGAAGCCTGTTCCCTGGGCCCGGGAGCGGAATTCCTGTTCTCTTTCGCGGGGAAGCCCGAAAAATCTATCCCACCAGTCCTCAAAAGGGTCTGGTTCACCCCAGAATCCCAGAACCTTTCTCTTTTCCACTCTTTCAGCCTCAATCTTCACCACAGCCGGACCAACTTTTTCCGCCACCCGGACAAAATCCAGGTCAGGTTTAGCCTGAGGAGGGGGAGAGGCGAGAAGAGTTGTGTTCAGGTTTGATGCTGGATTAAGCTCTACAGGTTCCTGTGTTTCTGATTTATTTTCTGGAAGATAGAGCAAGAGAAAAGCGCATAAAAAAGCGCCCAAGACAAAGGTGGTAAGAGCAATTAAGACAGTTTTTTTCATTTTTTCTCTCTCCTCGATTTAGCCTATAAATAATCCGGTTTATACATAAAATTAACACAGATAGAGATAAAATTCAATTTTAGTCTTCTTTCTCTTCCCCTTAACCTTTTCTCGCTTTCACCTTTAACCCTTTCTCTTTTTTTATTTTATAACTCATTTTCCTCTCAAAAGTTGCATTTCATCAGTATTGGCGATATCATCAATTCGGCCTCAAGAGAAAGAAGATGCCTGTTAAGAAAGGTTTGCTGATAGTCTTTGAAGGCATTGATGGCTCAGGAAAATCAACTCAGGCAAGTCTCCTGAAGAGGAAGCTGGAGAAGAGAGGTTATGATGTGGCCTGCTTCAGTGAGCCCTCAGAATCGAGATGGGGTCTGAAAATAAAGAAAGAGGCTCTTTTTCCTGATTCCCTTACACCAGAGGAGGAACTGAGTCTCTTTGTCAGGGACAGAAAAGAGAATGTGAAGAAAAACGTACTTCCCGCTTTAAAAAGAGGGAAGATAGTGATTCTGGATAGATACTATTTTTCCACCATATCTTACCAGGGTGCAAAGGGAATTGATACCCGAAGAATCAGAGACATGAATGAAAGTTTTGCCCCACGACCAGATCTGGTGTTTATCCTTGATGTCGAGCCTGAGACAGGTCTTAAGCGCATAAGAGACAGAAAACAGAAGATGAGGCTTTTTGAGCAGGAGGAATATCTTGTCAGGGTAAGGGAGATATTCAGGCAGATAAAGGGTTCGAATGTTATCCATGTGGACGCTTCAAAGAAAGAGGAGGAGGTGGCAGAGCAGATCGAAAAAATTGTTTTTGGTTTCCTGAAAAACACTCCCCTTTGCTAGAATGAATGGGGCGCTGGAAGGATTTACTGATTGTAGTTATTCTGATATATTTTAATGTATGAGTCCCCCAAAGAAAGTTGTGATAAGAATAAAAAAACTCAGAATAAGGAGACCATCCAGGGAAAAGAAATCTTCCCTGAAAAAGAAATACTTTAGACCTCCTTCAGTCAGGATGCCGAGAAAAAAGAGGCTTCTGGCTGGGATTTTCATCCTCATTTTCTTTTTCTCTGCAGTTGTTCTGGGTGCGTTTTTTGGAGGCTACAGGGCAATCAGAGAAAACCTTCCCGATGTTTCCAGCCTGGAAGAATTTGAGCCAAACATCATCACCTACGTCTATTCTGATCAAGGAGAGGTCATCGGCGAATTTGCTCTGGAGAAGAGGGTCGAGATTTCCTACGAGGATATCCCCAAGAGGCTGATAGAGGCAATAATCGCCACCGAAGATCCGCGTTTCTACCATCATCATGGAATTGATTTTCTTGGAATTCTCAGGGCAGTAAGGGAGAACCTGAGGTTCAGAAGGAGGTCGAACCGCCTCCAGGGAGGAAGTACCATAACCCAGCAGCTGGCTAGGTTGCTTTTCCTCCACCCCAAGCAAACTCTGCGCCGGAAGTTCAAAGAAATGCTTCTCTCCCTTGAGGTTGAGAAGAAGTTTTCGAAAGAAAAAATCCTGACCATGTACTGCAACCAGTTCTATCTCGGCCATGGAGTTTACGGCGTGGAAGCAGCATCGCAGCTCTTTTTCGGTAAAAGCGTCAAAGACCTCAGCCTTGAAGAAATTGCCATGATAGCTGGGATTTTCAGAGGAGGCGCCCTCTATTCCCCCTACACAAGAGAAGAGCTAACATTGCGCCGCCGCAATCACGTTATTAACCGCATGGCCGAGGAGGGGTATATAAGCAAGGAAGAAGCAGAAGAAGCAAAAAAGAAGCCGATGGAAGTTCTTCCTCTCAGAAGAGGCAAGTCTGAGTTTGCAGCTTACTTTCTGGAGGAAGTTCGTAAGTATGTCGAGAAAAAATATGGAGCAGACGCACTCTACAGACGGGGATTGAGAATATACACCACCCTCAACCCAGAGTATCAGAGGTTTGCTGAGGAAGCCCTGAGGAAGCAGCTTCGTGTTCTGGATAAAAGGCAGGGCTGGAGGGATGATAAGAGAAACTTAATCCTGGAAGGAGTGGATAACTACCAGGATGTCTGGCTTCACAGCTGGGTGACACCCATGGTTGATGAAAAAGAAATAGTGGAGGCCATTGTCCTCAAAGCTTCGACTTCAAGGGCAGCGGTAAAGGTAAAGGACTACACCGGGCGTATGACCAACAAAGGTATTGAATGGACGGGAAAGAAAAAACTCAGTGAGCTCATCAAGGAAGGGGACATTATCCAGGTTAAAGTGAACAAAGTGGATGAAGAGAAAAAAGAACTCGAAGTTTCACTCGACCAGGAACCTTTGATAGAAGGCGCTTTCCTTGGCGTTGAACCTCAGACGGGCCAGATAAAAGCCATGGTCGGCGGCTATTCCTTTGCCCGCAGCAAATGGAATCGGGCCACCCAGGCAACAAGACAGACAGGCTCAGCCATAAAGCCCATTCTCTACACGGCAGCCATTGAGAACGGGTTTACACCGGCAACTATAATCATTGATGAACCCACAGAATTTTTCGATAAATGGAGTGATGAACCTTATAAACCCGAAAATTATGACCAGAAGTACAAGGGAGCAGTCACACTCCGCATAGGGCTTGAGGAATCAAGGAATATAGTCACTGCCAAGCTGCTGGAGTACATTTCTCCCCAGACCGGGGTTGATTACTGCCGCAAATTTGGTATTACTTCTCCTGTTTATCCTTACCTTTCCCTTTCCCTCGGTGCTTTCGAAGTCAGTCTTCTCGAACTTGTTTCAGCCTACAGTGTTTTTCCCAACAAAGGAGTCAGGATTAAACCTTACTTTATCAGGCGTATCGAGGATAAAAACGGTACATTGCTCGAAGAGAATACGATAGAGGCAGAAAAAGTGATATCACCTCAGACAGCCTTTATCATGACCTACCTGCTCCAGGGAGTTATCCAGCGTGGCACAGGCTGGTCTGCAAGCTACCTGCTTAAGGATAAACCTCTGGCAGGAAAAACGGGCACAACAGATGAGTACACAGATGCCTGGTTCGTCGGCTTTTCTCCTTCTCTCTGTGCAGGAGTGTGGATCGGCCACAACACAAAGATTCCCATAGGAGAGAGGCAGTCTGGAGCAGTAGCCGCGCTTCCTGTCTGGAGGGATTTTTTCCAGAGTGTGATTGAAGCTGAGAAGAAGAAGCAGGAAGAAGAGGGAGAGAATGACGGGGAAGCTTTACCCCAGCGAGAATATTTTGAGGAGCCTCCTAACATATCCTGGGTGACGATTGACCGTAAAACAGGCCTCCTTGCCACGCCTTTCTGTCTCTATCCTTTCAGGGAGGCGTTTCTTCCCGGAACAGAGCCCAAGAGATACTGTTCACACGAAGACCATATGATGATCTATGACTACTACTCTCTGAAGAAGAAAAAAGACGAAGACCGCTGACTGGTAGAGGCTTCTTTTTCTTTATTTTTTCTTGCGAATGGTTCCGCTTCTTGTTCCAGCCGAGCGGCCTGTGGTGGAGGAACGGCCTCTCGAAACTGATGAGCCTCTGGAGCTTGAGCCTCTTCTGAGCGTGGCTGGGGAAGACCTTCCTGAGCTGCTCCTTCTGCCCAGGTACCTGCCTTGTGAGCTTCCGGTTATGTAATCGTACATGCGGCTGATGATGGAACGAGACTTTCTTAATTTTCTTGAAGGTAAATTTTTTCTGCTGATTTGAGGAGAAGGGGGATAGCCAACAATTCCACCTTTTATGTACTTTTTCTTTTTTATTATCTTTTTCTCTGTTGATGATTTTTCCTCTTTCTTTATTTTCTTCTTGCCTGCATCCTTGATGACCTTTCTCAGAGGTTCTTTTTTCTCAAGATTTTTCTTTTTTATTTCCCTGCCTTCGATATTCCGCAGCTCACGGATTATTCTTTTTGTGCCTCCCCTTTCTTTTATCTCCGAGCGACCTGTCTCCTTCTTAAGGATGAACCTGTTATCCTTGAGTTTTCTGAGCTCTAGTTCTGGTGAGTCGGGCTTAACCAGGGGAGCTTTCCGGGTGAGAGTGATTTCCCCCAGCTTTTTTAATTCTACCTGGCGCAGGGCAACCTTTGATACATCGCTAACTTGCATCTGTCCTTTGCGAATGACAGTCAGTGCTCTGTTGTTATAGGGGTAGCGTCTACCGTAGTACCAGGGATAGAAGACATCACCGATGACCACTATCGGGTAGCCGTAATAGCCTAAAGGAACCCAGCCCCAGTAATAGTAATCCCACCACCAGCTAACCCAGGCAGGACCCCAGAAAGGAGTGGGAATCCAGTACCAGCCGAGGCCAATTCCCCACTGCCATCGGCCGTAGTGGAAGGGAGCCCATCCCCACGGTTCAAACGGTATCCATGTCCAGCCGCAGAGAGGAAGCCAGGTCCATCTTCCGTAATAGTAAGGCCGCCAGTCAGAGTCTTGTGTGGAGGGAACCCAGACCCAGCCGTATGGTCTGAGATAGACCCATTCACCGTACTCAGCCAGTTCTGCCTCGAAATCAGCCAGCTCATCGGGTAAACGTTTTTTTGCCACTCGCTTGCGGAGCTCAGTCTCACGGTACTCGCACCATCTGTCAAAACTGTCCTGGGCAACGGCGTAAAACTGGCTGGGACGGGAGGTGAAGCGGCCGTTTACAACTTCCAGCCTCTTTTCGCTGCTGAGGAGAACAGAACCTTCTTCGCCAGCAGCCTCGAGCAGACCCTCAAAGACAAAGATTTCAGTTTCTCTATTTTCTCTTACATCTATACGGTAGAGTCCCTTTTCAAGCACATAGATTGAGACGTCAGTGGTGTGGATTTCGAAATTCTTTTCTTTTTCCAGGAATTGAATGCTGAAACAGACATTGCCTGACCAGATCCGAAACCTGCTCAGGTCAGATCCTTTTTTGGGGAGGTTTAAAAAATCAATTTTTGTCTGATTGTCGAGCCAGACATAGTTTCTCTTTCCCAGGTATACTTCAGCTCGGCCCTCAGTCGTCCCCAGTCTGTCGCCTTCTGCGATGGGCATGTTGACCACTCCTTCTTCGAATCCGAGTTCTGAAGCTCTCTGGATAAAAGTTTTTCCGCTTACATAGCTCAGGCGGGCAAAAGAGTAGTTAGTATAGGGAGTTTCTTCAGCCAGGAGGAGAGAGAGGGCAAAGAGTAAAGCGAGTAAAATAATTGCCACTTTCTTCATTTTTCTTCTCCTTTTTTCAAATCTATTATACCACTTGAACTATTCATAGAAAATGCATATCGTCATTGCGAGCCCTGAAAGGGCGAAGCAATCCTCCGCTGCGAGCGCAGCGTGGCAGTCTTATGATATCCGCCAATGCATGGGATTGCTTCGTCGCTCTGCTCCTCGCAATGACCTCGCTGCGCCAATGCATGAGATTGCTTCGACACTTTGTGTCTCGCAATGACTAACAGCAAATAATATGCCAACTTCTTTCCCAGAGAAATTCCTCTTCTCCTTTGAGTATATGTCCTTAAATGGGGACGGGTATCTTAAAATGATGACGCTTTAAATATTACCCAAAGAATTCATATCTTCCACAGTTTCCTCTGCATTTTAAACACGGGTTCAAGCTCTGATTCAGTTGAAGAGGATAATTTATCTTCTATGCGGAGAGTTTCACCTTCCCCGGCAAGGCGTCCCAGGACATGCTTCACTCCTTCCCGGAGTCCATTGAGGTCATACCCTCCCTCGAGGCTAAAGAGCAGCCTGCCCCCGCACACCCTGTGAGAGAGTGAGAGAAGCTCATCGGTGAGGACAGCGAATCCTTCAGGGCTGACTTCCATTCCACCTAAGGGGTCATCCCTGTAGATGTCAAAGCCTGCTGAGACGAGGATAAATTCAGGCATGAAGGCAGAGGCCAGAGGCTGGAGGAGGTTGCGAAAAATAAACAGAAAATCTGCATCACCTTTTCCCGGCCTGAGAGGGACATTAACAGTAAACCCTTCGCCCCTCCCGCTTCCTGTCTCATCCCAGTTACCCGTGCCGGGGTAATAGGGGAACTGGTGGGTGGAGAAATAAAGCACATCCTCTCTGGAGTAGAAAGAGTGCTGGGTTCCGTTGCCGTGGTGAAGGTCCCAGTCCACAATCATGATTCTTTTCAATGAGTGTTTTCTCAGAAGGTATTCGGCTGCGACTGCCACGTTGTTGAAAATGCAGAAGCCCATTGCTCTTGAAGCTTCTGCGTGGTGGCCGGGAGGACGGACAAGGGCAAAGCCGTTGGTGAGTTTTTCAGCCATCACCATGTCTACTGCAGAGAGCAGCCCACCAGCAGCCAGTAAAGCCACTTCATAGGAGCGGGCAGAAGTTGAGGTGTCTGGGTCGAGCATGACTCTATCTTTACCTGAGGTTTCTTTTATCATCCGCACATAAGAGGCAGAATGAACAGCCTGAATTTCTTCCTCAGTGGCAGGCCTGGGTTCAATTTTTTCATAGGTAAAGGATATTTCTTCTTTTACCATCCCATAAATTGCCTCAAGCCTCTGAGGACTCTCGGGATGGAAGGCACCCATATTGTGCTCTTTGTACCTCTCGTCCATCACTATACCAGTTTTCATCTCGGTCTCTTGTTTTTTAAGTCCTCTTTGCTTTTCGGGGGAAAAACTTTTCTATTTTTTCAGGCGCTGGCTTTTTTGTCAGAAGGCTTACCACAATGAGCGACAGGAGGGAGATGATGATTGCCGGATAGATGAGTGGAATTCCCCACGGGTCGCCCTCCGGAGCTCTGTCAGGGGGGAGTACCTCTGCCATTATTTTCAGAAAAACGCAAACTACTGTTCCAGATATGATTGAAGCCAGCCCGCCCCACTTTGTGGCTCTTTTCCAAGCAAGAGCTGCGATGATTCCGGGTGTAATGGCCACGCCGTAGATGGTGTAGGCAAAATAAGCTGTCTCCAGCACAGATTGCTGGCTCATGGCCAGAACAAAAGCAATAACTCCCAGGATAACGACGAAAACTTTCTGGAGTGCCACCATGGTGTGCTGGCTTGCATCTTTTTTGATGAAGCGCTGGTAGATGTCGCGCATGATGTTTGTTGAGGGGCTGAGAAGATAGTTCATCCCGGTGGAAATAACCACGGCGCAGGCAGCTCCGAGAAGAAGAATTCCCACCGGTGCTGGCACCAGGCTCCTGGCTGCCATGAGCACCACTTTCCCTCCCTCTTTGGGGATGGTGAGGTCAAGCTGGTCCTTGAATTTGCTGTAGGCGAAAACAGCAATGACCACAACCACAGTCTCGACAAAGATAGTGCCGATCGTCCAGAGGACAACTGCTTTTCTTGCATCTCGGGGAGTTTCGGCACTGTAGAATTTCTGGTACATACTCTGCACTCCCATGAGGAGGAGCATTGTAGCCAGGAAGTATCCTCCGACCTTCAACATCGGGTGAGCACCAAACTGCTCATTGATGACGGAAAAATACCCGGGATCGAGCTGCGAAGCAGCACCTGACCAGCCTCCGACTGCGCCGTAGACAAAGGGAACTGAAAGCAGACAGGCGAGGAGAATGATAATCCCGTTGGGCAGGTCGGTCTTGGCTACAGCCACCATCCCTCCTAAGGCGGTGAAAAGGATGACAAAACCAGCAGCGATTATTGTTCCCACATGATTGGGAATCGAGCCCTCAGTGGCCACGTTGAGGATAAAGCCGCCAGCCACAAATTGATAGGAAACAATCACAGTAAAAGAGATGATGATGGCGATAGCGCCGAAGATGCGGGCTGTAGGCCCGTATCGCTCTTCAAGAATGTCACCGATTGTGTACTGGCCGAAAGTTCGAATTTTACCTGCCAGGAAATAGATGATGATAATTCCCACCCAGGCACCTGCTGCCAGCCACAGGGCTGAAAAACCTGCCTTGGAGGCAAATTCAGCGCCGGCAATGAAAGTGCCGGAGCCAATCCAGGTGCAGATGAGAGTAAAGACCATAATTCCGGTCTTGAGTTTCCGACCAGCGACCATGAAATCTTCCTGGCTCTTCACCCGCCGTGCCCGCAGAAAGTTGAGACCGGTGAGAATCAGGAGATAGGCGAGAATAAAATAGAGATAGGTCGACATTACTTCCTCCTCTCTCCACAGAGATTATATTTTTACAAGCTCAGACTGTTCTTCTGTCGTAACTTCAACCTCTCCCTCAGGAGTGATGAAGACGTCAATCTCGGAGCGGGCAGCCATTTCTCCGTCGAAATAGATGCCTGGTTCTATGGAGAAGCAGTTGCCGGGAATGAGTTCTCTCTCGTCCCTTGTTTCCAGGTTGTCAATGTTGACGCCGTTGCCGTGAACCTCTTCGCCGATTGAGTGTCCGGTGCGGTGGACAAAGAACTCACCGTAGCCTGCCTCTTTTATCACCTGGCGGCAGGCATCGTCAACCTCCCAGCCAAAACAGGGCTCCTGTCTTGAGAACTTCTGGCGTACGAACTCAACTGCCCTCTCTCTTGCCCTCCTCACCACATCAAATATCTCGATGTATTTTTCAGGGGGGGAATCGCCAATGTAGCCGCACCAGGTGATGTCAGCAAATATGGCTTGGGGTACATCTTTCTTTGCCCAGAGGTCGATGAGGACTGTGTTTCCTTGTTCAAACCTGTAAGTGTTCTCAGGCGTAGGCTCGAAATGGGGGTTAGCAGGATGTTCGTTTATACCCACGATTGGGATTTCATCCAGGTTTGTGAGGTTGTTTTCACTGAATTTCTCCTCGATAAACCTGGCCAGAGAGTATTCGGTAAGCTCTCTTCTGTCTCTCACAGCTTTTCTTATCTCTTCAAAAGCCTGGTCCTTGATGCTGCAGATTAAGCGTGCTGCCTCTTTATGGAGTCTGTAGCCTTTCTCGTCAATCCTGGCTTCGAAAAGCTGGACTAGGTCAGCTGAGGTGACCGCTTCGTGGCCAAAGCTTCTCACCAGCTCTACCAGCCCTGCATCCACAAGAGATACATAGGGGATGTTCTGGAAAGGGGAGTACTGCATAGCAATCTTCTTCGGTGGCTTTCCCAGCATGTTTTTCAACTGAGAGTGAAGTTCCTCCCAGGCCGAATAGAGAATTTTTTCTCCCGGGAGCGAGTCGAGTTTGGTCGGCTCCACCCTGTGGGCAAGCTTTTTCGGTTCTCCGAGGGAGGGAATGAAGTAGAACCACCTTCTCATCGTCATTTTCGAGGTGGGAAGACCGAGAATGTGGTAAGATATTATGTCGCGGTGAAGGAAGTCATAGAAGAGCCAGCCGTCAATGTTTTTTTCCCTTAAAGCATGCTGAATTTTTTCAAGTTCCATATCTCCTCCTTTTCTTATTATTCTCCTTGAATAATTATTTAAATAACATGCATATCGTCATTGCGAGCGAAGTGTGGCAATCCGTCATTGCGAGCCCTGAAAGGGCGAAGCAATCCTCCGCTGCGAGCGCAGCGTGGCAGTCTTATGATATCCGCCATTGCATGGGATTGCTTCGTCGCTCTGCTCCTCGCAATGACCTCAAAATGCAGCATTTTTTTATTTTTTCTCTCTCGGCTCAAGCCTGAGAGATAGTATGCTGGTCACGCTGGGCTCGGCCATGGTTGTTCCGTAGATGTAGTCAGCAACTTCCATGGTCTTGAAATTGTGAGTGACAATGATGAACTGAGTCTGATTCTTGAGCTTTTTCATCAGCTCGAGAAAGCGGGCGAGATTCGCCTCGTCCAGAGAGGCATCCACCTCATCCAGGATGCAGAAAGGAGTTGGCCGGTAGCGGAAGAGAGCGAAAAGGAAGGCAAGTGAGGTAAGTGCTTTTTCTCCACCGGAAAGAAGCATCATATTCTGAAGCCTCTTTCCGGGCGGCTGGGCAATAATTTCTACTCCGCTCTCCAATGGATTTTCAGGCTCTGTGAGCTGGAGTTCTGTTTTTCCGCCTTTAAAAAGGAGAGAGAATACTTCCTGGAATTTTTTATTCACCTCTTCAAAAGCTTTCATGAACTGAGATTTGCTTTCCTTATCTATTTTTTTTATTGCTTCCTGGGTAGTGTCGATAGAAGAACGGAGGTCTTTTTTCTGCTGGATGAGAAAATCATAGCGTTTTTTCTGGGTCTCGTATTCCTCCTCAGCCATGAGGTTGACCTCTTTCATCTTCTGAAGCTTTTCTCTGAGCTCCTCCAGCTTTTCTTCGACATTTTCTTGGGCTAATTCATGGAGGGAAACTTCGCTTTTTACCTCCTCGAGTGTCTTTTTCATTTCCTGCCAGCACAGCTCCTCGAGGTTAGCGTGATCCCTGTCCTTTTCTGCCTTGTTGATTTCCCATTTCACCCTTTTTTCTTTCAACTCCTCGTGCTCTTTTTCGAGTTTTTTTATCACTCTTTCCTTGTCTTCAAGTTCTTTTTTCTCTTCAGCGAGGAGGGCCTCATCCCCAGCAAGTTTTATTTCGATTTCTTCTTTTAGGGCTTCAAGCTCCTTTTTCTGGGCTAAAAACTTGCGCCTTGCCTCCTCAAGCCTTTGCTCTTCTTCAGTGCACCTCTGGATTTCTTCCTCGAGGCGGCTCTTCTCTTCCTGCGTTCTTTCCCTCCTCTGGGAAAGGGAGTTTGTCCTGTATTCTGTGCTGCGTATTTTTTCTTCGAGAAGCTCTAAGGAAGCTTTTAACTCGTAGAACTTGTGACCTGATTCTGTGTTTTTTTCCTGGTGAAAAGCAAGCTCTTTTTCTGCACTTTCCAGTTCTTTTTTTGTCTCCGTTGCTTTTTCTTCGATTGTTTTTAGCTCTGAGGAAAGAGAGTTTGTAAATTCAAGCAGGGTTTTCTTTTCTGCGTTCAAGCTCCTTAACTCCTCATGGAGGAGAGATGTTGTCTGCTCCTGTTTCTCTTTTTCGGCTTTTTTTATGTAAATTCTTTTTTCAGCCTCAGTTATTTGCCTTTCATTCTCGCCAAGGGCTCTGGTTAGCTCTGTAATTTCTTCCTTTATTTTTTTCTCTTTCTCTTCATGAGCTGAAAGTTCCTGGGTAAGAGGCTTGAGGGTTTTTTCCTGGAAGGCAATTTTTTCTTCAAGCTTTTTTATCTCCTGGCTGAGAGCGATAACTCCCTCCTCCCTTTTTCCAGATTTCATCAGGCCTGAAGAGAAGAGGACATCTCCCTGGAGGGTAACAAAATTCAGTTCAGGATAGCGAAGCCAGAGTTTTAGAGCGCTTTTTATGTCCCTGACAACAACTGCTTCTTTGAGGTGGGGGAGGAATTTTTTAAGCTCTGGCTTTGGTTTAAGTCTCGGCTTTAAAAACCCGACCACATCCGGCTCTTCCGCAATGTGGTGGGGAAGCTCGTATCTTTTTTCGGGATGGATGATGAGGAATGTTCCTTTTAAGTCTTTTTTTTCGAGGTTACGGAGGAAGTCATGGACAGGAATCAGGGTTGATTCTGCTTCCTCTTTCCAGAAGACATCGACCAGCGGCGTATCTTGGGGTGAGGATTCGATTAACTCTGCCAGGGGGCCGATTGCTCCCTGTAGCTCTTTTTTTGACTCTTCCTCAAGTCTGCTTTCCCTGACTTTTCTCAGAGCCTGGAGGTGATGGAAACACTTTTCTCTTTCCTCTTTTCTATCAGCAATTTTAAGGTGGAGAATTTTCGTTTTCTCAACAATCTCATCTTTCTTTTTGTTTAAAGCTGCAAGTTTTTGTTCTTTTTCCAGTTTTTTTTCTTTTTTAGCCGCTAATTCCTTCTCCAGGCTCTTAAGCTCTTGCTCACATTTTTTCAAGTTTGAGAGCTCTTCTTTAAGTCGCAGGTTGTATTTTTCTTCCTGGCTGCTGACGAGCTCCAGTTCTTTTTCTGTTTTAACTGCTTTGTTTTTTATCTCAAGTTCGGCTGAGATTTTTTCCATATAACCTGCTCTCAGAGACTCAACCCTTCTCTCTTTTTCCTCTTTTGCTTCAAGAAGAGAGATGTTTTCCTTTCCGGTTTTTTCCAGGACTTTCTTTTTCTCTTCAAACAAACCACACAGTTCTTCCAGGTTTTTCTCTGTTCTTCCCAGCTCTTCTTCGGTCTGAGCCAATCTTTTTTTGAGCTCTTGACTGTTACGCTCTGCCTCTACTCTTTTTTCCCTGAAGAAAAGGAGGCTCTTTTTACTTGCTTCCAGCTCAGATTGGAGGTGATTGAGTTCTGCCTTCAGGTTGAAGAGGCGCCTGCTGTGCGCCTTTATTGATTCTTCCAGGTTCCATACTTCTCTGTTTTTTTGAGTCAGCTCTTTCTTTTCATCTTCTATCCGGGCTTGAAGGCTTCTCTCCTCTTCAAGACTCTGATGGTAGTTCTCGGCTGTCTCCTTCCTGCTTTTTTCAAGGTTTTCTATTTTTTTGCGGAAATTGAGGAGGGTGAAACCTCTGATATCCTCTCTCAATTTTCTGTATCTCAGGGCTGCGGCCGCCTGCCTCTGGAGAGAGTTCTTTGCCCGGGAGACCTCAGCGATAATGTCTTCAAGTCTGGTAAGGTTCTGCTCGCTCTGCTCCAGTTTATTCTGTGCCTGACGCTTTTTATCCCTGTAGTAGGCTGTACCAGCAGCCTCTTCGAGGAGCTGCCTTTTCTCCTGTGGTTTTGAGGTAAGGATGCGGTCTATACTTCCCTGTTCGATGATGAAATATTCTTTCTCAGCAATCGACCTTTTCCACAGAGCATCCTGGATATCTTTGAGCCTTGCTGTTTTTCCGTCGAGTCTGTATTCGCTTTCACCCGACCTGAAAACACGGTGATTGATGAGCATTTTCTCCTCATTCTCACCCAGAGAAAGGGTAACATCAGCCATTCCCATCGGAGCTTTTTTCTGGTTTCCATGAAAGATTACGTCCTCTATTTTTTCCCCTCTGAGTCCTTTAAACCTCAAGCCACCCATTACCCAGAGAATGGCATCGACAATGTTACTCTTCCCAGTTCCGTTGGGGCCGACGATGACTGTAATTCCTTTGTGGAAGATTATCCTTGTCCTTTCAGGGAATGATTTGAAGCCCTGAATTTCAAGCTTTTTTATAACCATTTTCTCTGGCTCTCGATTTCCTTGACAGCTAGCCTGGATTTTATTACTTTTTTATGCGAGAGATTGTTATTTTATCTGATAGAAATATAAATGCAATGAGCCAGTGTAGCTCAGTGGTAGAGCAACTGATTCGTAATCAGTAGGTCGAGGGTTCGAATCCCTCTGCTGGCTCTTTCTTTCGTTCATATTCGCCGTTTAAATTTATCTCAAGAAAGAAGGATAACTGTAGTCTGTCATTTTGTATCCTTCTGGAAGCTCATAGATACCTTGAGGGGCCTTTTTTCTCTCCACCGAGACCACCTCATCCACACTCTTTATTTCTGCTCCCAGCATTTTGAGTGAGCTCTTGATAAGGATAGGGTAGCCGTCTATTTTTTTTATTTTAGCCATGAACTCTTTCAGCAGGGGATTGAGGAGAAGGACTTCACCCTGAAATTTCTGGTAGAGATTCAGCTTTCCCCTGATTTTGGTCCAGACCCAATATTGTTGGTTGAGTTCGATGTCGATATCCATCAAGGAAGCTTTGATTTTAATCAGGTATTTCCGACACTTCCACTTTCTGATTTTCTTTTCTTCTCCTGTGTCGATGACCTCGCCGCTGACTTTCATTTCTTCCAGGAGTTTGAGAGCCGGGGGCGGAAATATTTTATCAGGCTTAAGAGGAAGGTCTACCTCAGAGTATGTTTTTAATTTGTGGTTGATGAGGTACAGCTTTTCGAGGTCGAGCCTGATGATAAGCGAGGAGGCTTTGCCTTTATCAAGCCTGAATTTGTTTCTTGAAATCCAGGTTTCGCCTCTTTCATTTCCCTGCTCTGTGCTGTTGTTCATCAGAGAGAAGGAGGCTGTGTGTTTTATTTTGCTGATGTGGACATCGCTTCGAAGATTTAAGGGGGAGAGAATTAGAGAGGAAAAAACAATGATTATGGAAATTGCGTATTTTTTCCCTGTGGCGATTTTAAGATATTTATTGAGGCTTGAATGTTTCATCTCGGGGATGCCTGGAGCTTGGAGTAGTCGAGCTCTGAACCGAGAAGGCTGTGGGGGATGAGGTAGACAATGAGAAGAAGGAGTGCTGCGCCCAGGTACCACCAGCGTCTTGATTTCTTTTTACCGGCAGCGATTAAGGCGATCATCCAGCCAATAAAAGCGATAAGCGTCTTGTTATCGGTCAGGTCAAAACCGAACGGAAATCCTGTCCACCAGGCACCGAAGGCATATTTCTGGACAAGCGGGCCGAGGATAAAACCTCCCACGAATAAAAGAACGAGAACCCAGATGGCGTATATTCTGTGTTTTCCCTCAGGATTAAAGGCTTCGATTCCAGCCCGGCTTGAGATGAGCATGGCCAGAAACATGACAATCACATGGAGGACGAGAACAGAAAGAGGCACCTTTCCTTTAAAGCGGATTATGACCGGCTTCTCACCGGTGAGGGAAACTTTCTCATTTCCGTATGTAAGAAATACCAGGTACATAAGCTTTCCCGCAGGAGGCTGGTGGGGGAGTGCTGCCACCAGAAAATCTTCCTCTCTTTTGAGGGGGATATTTGTCCACTCATCGGCTGTTTTGTATCTTTTAAAAAGTAGATAGCCTCCAATCTCGGGATTATCTATCTTTATTGATACTCTGTGGTCTTCCTCACCTCCGTGGCTGCGGGCGAGTTCAAATTTGATTTCAGAACCGGCAAGAATGACTTTTCCGCTCACAGGATAGGTGGGACCGGTCTTCCGCTGGTAATAGGCGGTGGCCAAAGTGATGATAAAGGCCAGAATCCAGATGACTGCTTTTTTCATGGTTTTCTCCTTCACGCATCTTTTGAAACCATAATAAATTTACATAAATAAGAAAGCGTTTCTTGAGAATATCGTTCTGAAGTATAAGTCAAAACAGCAGATTTTTTCAATCTTCATATTTCCTGAGTTATTTAGCCTGTACTGTTAGTTCGAAAATCCCCAATGTCATTGTGAGCGAGCGAAGCGAGCGTGGCAATCTCATTATATCCGCCTGTGCATGGGATTGCCACGGCACTTCGTGCCTCGCAATGACAAGGTCATTTTCATCGTTCGTGGGTGTGCCTGCTTATATTTTTGAAGAGGAAGAAGCCCGAGACTGCTGCCGCAGCAAGAAACATAATTCCCCTGGATGTCTCGAGAAGAATAAGCTTTCCAACACCGAAAAGGGTGGAGTAGACAAAAATTGTTCCCAGGAGCCAGTTAAAAACATCAGGAAGAATTCCTGTTTTTTCAGGAGACTGGGGAATGCTGCCTCTTACTGACTCCCAGGCACCCCCAGGCTTTGTTTTCTGGTAGAATTTTATCAGATGCTCACGCGCAACCGGTTTTGTGAGCAAGGTCACAGCCAGCCAGACTGGGGTTGTTATCCCGACTGTAATCAGCATCCGATAGGCCCAGTTCAAATCCCCCTCAGCACCGAGCGGTGTGAACTTCATCAGAGTCAGGGCGACAACAAAGGAGCAGGCCATGGCCGAGATTTCACTCCAGGCATTGATCCTCCACCAGTACCAGCGCAGGATGTAGACAAGCCCTGTGCCGGCTCCGATAGCGATAAGCAGTTCCCAGCCGCCTTTAAGACTTTTCATCCCATAAGCGGTGAATCCGGCAAGAACCATGATGAGCAAGACCACCAGCCTGGAGATGAGAACATAATGGGAAGATGGAGCATCTTTTTTGATAAATCGCTTGTAAAAGTCATTGACCACGTATGACGCACCCCAGTTAAGGTGGGTGTCTATAGTGGACATAAAAGCGCCAAAAAAGGCTGCAATCATCAATCCCTTGAGGCCCACGGGTAAGAATTCAACCATCATCTTCGGGTATCCTATTTTCGGGTCAGCAAGGTTAGGGAAGACAACAATTGAGGACAGGGCAACGAGAATCCAGGGCCAGGGTCTGATGCAGTAGTGGGCGATGTTGAACCAGAGCGTGGCCAGGACAGAATGTTTCTCATTCCGGGCCGAAAACATACGCTGGGCGATGTAACCTCCACCCCCAGGCTCTGAGCCCGGGTACCAGGCTGACCACCACTGGATGGCCACATAGACGAAAAAAGCAAGAAAAGGCATGGTGGCTGAATCTATCCTGGGAAGAAAATTAAGGGCATCCGGATTAAGCGCGGTGACTTTACTTTTTAGTGCCTGGATGCCGCCCACGTGGGCAACCGAGACTGCTGCCAGGCAGACCGAACCAACCATGGCTATTGTGAACTGGACAAAGTCTGTGACCACAACTCCCCAGAATCCGGAAAGCACTGAGTAGGAGACAGCGATGGCCAGGGAGATGACAATGGCCAGCCACTTTGGAAATTCAAATATAACGCCTAGGATGGCAGACATGGCCAGGATGCCCCAGCCCATGATGATGCAGTTTATGGGAATGCCGAAGTAAAGGGCTCTGAATCCGCGCAGCAAAGCAGCCGGTTTTCCGCTGTAGCGCTCCTCGGTAAATTCGATATCAGTGATGACCTCGGACCGCCTCCAGAGCCGGGCGAAGAGGAAGACAGTCAACATGCCGCCGATGATGAAGTTCCACCACAGCCAGTTGCCGGCGATGCCGTTGCGGGCCACAATCTCGGTCACAGCCAGCGGTGTGTCACCGCCAAAGGTGGTGGCCACCATCGAAGTGCCTGCAATCCACCACGGAAGCGAGCGGCCGGAGATAAAATAACTCTCGATGCTTTTCCCTGCCCGCCTGGAAAAGTAAAGGCCAACAGCGAGGACAAAAACAAAGTAGACGACAACCAGTCCCCAATCAAAAGCCGAGATATTCATCGAAGCAGCCTTGTTTTTTTCCTGGTCGAAAGAAACCGCAAATATCTCAGCTATCTTAATCAGGCCAGGAGGGGAAGTCAACAATTGACTTGACTTTTATTGTTCTCACTGTTAAGTTTCATGCGATGAATTCGATTAAGAAAAAGGGAGGGAGAAGTTATTTTCAAAAAAAGCATCTTTCTTAATCGATTAAATTTTTGAAAGGAGGTATTTATGCTGAGGAAAAAGTACGTCATTCCCCTCGTAGTCATCCTCTGTCTGTGTGTGCTTTTTGTAAGCTTCCAGAGAAAAAGAAATTTCTCCAAAGCAAACACCCAGAGTGAGGAAGATGAAATAATGAAGCTCAACCGGGAAATTAGAAGGCAGGGTCTTAAGTGGGTTGCTGGCAAAACCTCGATGACCATGCTCCCACCTGAAGAAAGACGCAAGATGCTCGGGTACATTCCCACTCCCTATGTTGACCCTTCTGAGATACTGATTGTTGAGGCTCCTGAAACACCAACTGTATATTTAGACTATCGGAACTGGAACGGTTTTGACTGGACAACCCCCCCAAAAAACCAGTCAACATGCAACAGCTGCTGGGCTTTTACTCTTATGGGTGCTTTCGAGTCTATGTACAAGCTGGAGCACAACCTTCCCAATGCATGGCCGGACGGCTCTGAAATGATTCTGGTTCGCTGCAGCGGTGCAGGAAGCTGTGCAGCAGGTGGTTCTTACTGGGATGCTGCTGGTTGGATGATTACCAATGGTGCAGCTCCTGAGTCATGCTATCCTTATACTCCTACAGATGGGGCCTGCAGTGCCTGCGCAAACTATCCAGCAAATGCCTGGAGGATTACAGACCGCCAGTGGATTACTGGATTCCCAGCTAACATCACTAATGTCAAGAATGCACTCCAGCAGATAGGGCCAGTGATGTGCGGATTTAAGGTCTATCCCAGTTTCTACAACTATACAGGAGGTGTCTATTCACCACTTCAAGGTGAAGAAATGGAAGGCTGGCATGCTGTGGTTGTTATTGGCTTTAGCGATGAAGACGAGGCCTGGATCTGCAAGAACTCGTGGGGAACAGGCTGGGGAGATAATGGGTTTTTTATGATGACCTGGAATACAACTAGCCCTGATCTTGAAATCCGGGATTTTGTTGCTATCACAGGAACAAGCCTCCAGAATAGTGCTCCTGTGCTTGATGCTGTGGGCAACAAAGAAACTAAGGAAGGTGTGAAGCTTGAGATTCAGCTTTCAGCCACTGACCCTGACGGAAATCCGCTCACTTACTCCTGCACCAATAAACCTGATGGAGCTAGCTTTAACACTGCTACAGGACTTTTCTCCTGGACACCCAGCTACACCCAGGGCAGCACTGCTACCAACATATACTACAAGGATTACTCGGTCACTTTCGGAGTAAGTGATGGAATTCTCTCGGATTCAGAAGCGATAAACATCAGGGTTTATAACAGAAAGAGAACCAAGGGAAGGTTCTGATAAGAGAGGAGGAAGAAAATGAAGTTTTTAAGAATATTACTCATCACAGCACTGGTGGTTTGCCTCACCTCGTTTGCTTACAGTAAGACAGACATTCTGTTTTTTGTGGCTGGAAACCACTTTTTAAGAGCAGAAACAACCTATGAACCGGGTGTTAATGACTTTTCCATCGTTCATCCCCACACCACAGCAGGAGTAGGAGTTGCTCTCTATTACACTGGTGGAGGCAGATTTTTCTCTTTCTTTTCAGGAATTGAGGTTCACTACAACAATTTTATGAGCTGGGGAGGCATAAAGCTGGGCTTTATTCCCCAAGAATACTGGCCCCAAGACACCTTCACCATGGAGGACCCTTCTGACGGTGATACACTTCAGGTTCCTGCCTACAAGAATGTGGGCGGATTCGTCACCCTGGGCATAAACCTCTACCGGAGCACGCTCCTCACCCTCTTTGTCAACGGAGGAGGGGGAATTCTATACATCCTCGACCCACCTTCGGGAACCTATACTTCAGATCATGGAATTGAGACTGTGGTCGAAGCCCCGGAGAAGAATATTGCTCCCGCGGCCTTCGGAGGAGCCGGGGTCGCTCTCGGTTTCGTCAAATTCTTCTCGGTCTTTGTCAATGTCCGCTATTACTACATCTTCTCTGCCTCTCTGGAACAGATTGAGGAGATAAAGAAGGACCAGACAGGTATTTCTGTTCTTGTGGGGTTAATGATCAAACTTTGAGTGAATAGTTCAGATTAGCTTTGAGGCCGTATAACTCCATTTTTCTCGAGTAGAGAAACAATCAGATCTCTGCTCTGCTCAACTGTGAGTGAGCTGGTGTCGATCACAAGTTCCGGCTGAAGCGGCTCCTCGTAAGGGGCAGAAATACCAGTAAAATCTTTAATTTCACCTAAGCGTGCTTTTTTATAGAGGCCTTTGGGGTCTCTTTTCTCTGCCACATCCAGAGGCACCTTGACAAACACCTCAAAGAATTCTCCCTGCTCGAGAAGTTGGCGCGCTCTGTCGCGGTCAGCACGGTAAGGGGAGATGAAGGCAGTCATGGTGATGATTCCTGCCTGGGCAAAGAGCTTTGCCACCTCCCCGATGCGGCGGATATTTTCTTCACGGTCTTGAGGGGAAAAGCCGAGGTTTTTATTCAGTCCGTGGCGGATGTTATCGCCGTCAAGAACAAAGCTCAGATGTCCCCGCTGGAAGAGCTTTTCTTCCACCGCACGGGCGATGGTTGATTTACCAGAACTGGGGAGACCGGTAAACCAGATAACAACGCCTTTTTGCTTGAGGAGTTTTTCTCTCTCTTTTTTGCTTATCTTGCCTTCATGCCAGGTAATGTTTGTTGCCTTTTGTTCTCTCATTAAGCAACCTCCGTTTCTCTCTTCTTATTTGTCTTTGCTCAGGTTTTTGTAGTAGTCGATAAGGATTTTGACCACCTCTGGCCGGCTGAATTCTTTGGGAGGCATTTCTCCCCTAGACAGCATGTGACGCAGTTTTGTGCCGCTGATGAGGACGCGGTCCTCGCTTCTGTGGGGACAGGTTTTCATCGAGGCCATACCGTCGCATCTGTAGCACCAGAATGTCCAGTCGATTTTGAGCGGTTTTATGTAGAGCTCATCTTCGCCTATGTGGTCGAATATTTCCTGGGCTTCGAAGGGTCCGTAATAACTGCCCACTCCTGCGTGGTCGCGGCCGACAATAAGGTGGCTGCAGCCGTAGTTCTGCCTGAAGATGGCATGAAGGATTGCTTCCCTGGGCCCGGCGTAGCGCATTTCCATCGGATAGACTTTGAGCACCACCCGTTCCCGGGGATAGAAATTTTCGAGGAGAACTTGGTAGCATTTCATGCGCACCTCTGCCGGTATATCGTCGGCTTTGAGCTTTCCCACCAAGGGATGGATGAATAGCCCGTCTGAGACCTCGAGTGCGATTTTGGTGCAGTACTCGTGGCTGCGGTGGATAGGGTTTCGCGTCTGGAAGGCAGCCACGGTCTGCCAGCCGCGCTCTTCGAAAATTCTCCTTGTCTCAGCAGGTCTGCCGTAGAAGGTGCCGAATCTGGCTGGATAGGGTCCCTCGCTGAAGACTTTTACCGGGCCTGAAAGAAGGACCTCATGCTGGGCATAAACTTTTGCCACCCCAGGATGGGCCTCATCTTCTGAGCCGAAAACAAGTTTGGCCTCCCTGCGTTTGTCATAGGTATATTTTTCCACAACTTTCATGCTTCCCATGAGTTCACTGCTTTCTCCATCGACAAGGGCTACCTCGCTTCCTGTTTTCAGAGAATCAGCTTTCTCCTGAGGAACAGAGAGAGTGATGGGCATGGGCCACAGAGTGCCATCAGCGAGGTGCATTTCTTCGACAACGCGCTTGTAGTCTGCTTCATCCATGAAGCCCTCAAGGGGACTGAAAGCTCCGCTGGCCATCATGATCAGATCCGATGTCTCGCGCGATGTGAGGTAGACTTCAGGCAATAACTTTGCTTTTTGCTTTTCTTCCTCCAGTTCCTCCCCTTCAAGAAGGAGAGGTTTCAGTCTGCCGCCATGAGGGGGAACGAGTGCTTTGGACATCTATGCCTCCTTAATGCGGTGATTTCCAGGAGTGAGTGCACAATTTCCATTTGAAGAAGCCTCTGGGATATCAGAGATAACCGAGAGATTTCAGCCGCTTTCTGATGGCATCTATTTCTTTCTTGCTCAGGTTTCCTTCTCTGATTTCCTCAATCTCAGACTCTTCTCTGGTTGAGACCAGGTCGCGAAGGACATAAACGATGAAGTCAGTCACAGAATTGAAGCCGCTTCCTTCTACAATTTCTGCCATTCTGTTGTAAAGCGGCCGGGGAATCTTGATCGTTACCTTATTTTCCCCTGGCTTCTCTTTCTTTACACTCATATAACACTCCCATAAGAGTGTTAATAATAATTGTT
>JBHIDX010000024.1:0-30378 GCA_046760305.1 Candidatus Aminicenantales bacterium | reverse complement strand
AAGTAATGTTCCTGCCGGGGTGGCGGAATTGGTAGACGCAAGGGACTTAAAATCCCTCGTTGGTTATCCAACGTGCCGGTTCGAGTCCGGCCCCCGGCATTCTCATTGTACCTAACACTCCTGTAATCAGGTATTTACCAGAAACAGAACAAACTAAACAAAAATAACAGTAAATTAACAAAATTGGTCCATTTTGGAATGTTACTGTCCCTGTTTGGTCTCTGAATTGTTCCCGGGCTTTTATTTCAAGAAGCTGGCTGATGTCAGCAAAACGGGGTTAAATGACATCTCTCCTTCAGATTCTTGATTGATATTAATCACAGATTTTAACCGTTAACTTTTTAGTCCTAATGAAAATTTGGATTACGGGTGGGAGTTATGTTGACATTTCCCTTAAATAATCTTAGTATGAATGAAAAGGCAATAGACCTATCCACTGCTATCCTCTGAGAAGGCATCTATATATTATTTCTTTTGCGTAGAAGCAAGTGCGTAGAGAAGAGACAAATTTAAACTCTCTAAAAAATTAGAGTATTAACCTCTTCTATTCATGCCTTCTTTTCTTAAATCTTGCTCATCTGCGAGGGGAAAATGTACATGGAAAATTACTCGTGGTGTAAAAACAGACTGAAAGTTTTAATATCAAGTAAGTACCAACCTTTGCCTAGGCAATCGCCATTCCAGGGGTTAAAAATGAATCAGAAAGGAGATTGATACAGAATGGAAGTGCTTATCATCGCTGCTGGAAGAGGAAGCAGATTAGATAATCGCTTTTCTCCAAAACCCTTGATTCCAATTTTTGGACTTTGTCTCATCGAACGCATAATCTTGAGAGCTAAATCAGCCGGCATTACTATGTTCAGAATTGTAGTTGGCTATAAGGGCGACCGAATTGTGGAAAAAATTGGGACTGGTGAGAGGTACGGAGTCCATGTGAACTATATTTTCAATTCCCAATGGGAAAAAGGCAACGGTGTCTCTGTCTACAAAGCCAAAGGTTTTCTAAAGAAAAATTTCATACTTTTAATGTCAGACCATCTTTTTGATGATTCGATTCTAAGAGATCTTCTGCAAATTGAAAATGAAAGGGACTGCTGTATTTTATGCGTGGATCGCAGACTTAGCGGTGATCATTTCAACATCGATGATGTAACCAAAGTGTGGATAGAAAATGAAAAAGTCAGAGGAATAGGCAAAGGACTTGATCATTTCAATGCCATTGATACAGGAATTTTCCTCTGTTCTACGCATATTTTTGATGCATTGGAGGAAAGTATTTCCCAAGGGAAATATTCTCTTTCGGCTGCAAATCAAATACTCTCCAATCGAGGAAAGCTGAAAACATGTGATATAGGCGACAATTTCTGGATAGATGTGGATGATAGAGAAACCCTGCAGAAGGCAAAAAAGATGTTGCTTAAACAATTGAAGAAGCTCACAGATGGCCCGGTTTCTAAACATTTGAATCGTAAGATTTCTGTCTGGATTTCTTCGAGACTGAGTCGCTTAAATATCAGTCCTAATCATTTGACTCTGATTAGCTTTTTCCTGGCTGTACTGTCTGGATTGTTCTTTGTTCTGGGCGGATATCCAAAAATTGTTATAGGAGGGATTATGGCTCAACTGTCTTCCATCCTAGACGGATGTGATGGTGAGATCGCCCGACTAAAGTTTAAACAAAGTAAATTCGGTGAATATTTAGATCGGGTTCTCGATCGATATGCTGACGCTTTGATTATTTTAGGCATGACCATTGCTTGCTTTTATAAGATGGAAGCAAAATGGGTCTGGCCAGCAGGATTCCTGGCTCTTACAGGAAGCTTCATGATCAGCTACACAGCCATGCAGTATGATGAGTTTTTGCTTTCAAGGGCTTTTAACGAGAAGATAGGCTTCAGGATGGGGCGGGATATTCGACTATTTATCGTGTTCATGGGGGCTGTTTTGAACCAATTGTTTGCCACATTGATCATTTTATCTATAGTTACCAATGCTGAGTCGATAAGGAGATTATTTGTGTTAAGACATGAATATAAATTATCGTAAAGCTATTGAAAATGAGATCGGTGATATTATTTCCCACGCAGACTTACCTGAGGACTATGCCCATGCGAGAGCCGTGAAAGAGAATAAAAGATTATTCAGATCAATACCTGAATCTCTTAGAAAGATAGAAGTGTGTGAACAGAAAATATAAAGTCATGCCTTTGACGAAAAAGGAAAATTTATTATTATAGAATATACTGAGCCACAAAAATTTCAGCCAGGAGAAAAAATGGGAGAGGACCTTTATCAGGAACTGAGAAGATTGAGTCCGAAAGTAACCGGCGGCCTGATAAGGATGAGGGAAGATACATTTAAGGATGGTGCAGTTCCGGCCGGTATAAGATACTGACCGCTCTTGTGGTGGTAGTTGTAACAAAATGTGAGTCATGTATAAAGGCCTATACAAAAATGGCTTTTTTATCTCATCCGGTGTTGGAATACCCGGGAGTTTGAAAGGAGGAGAAAAGTGGAGAAAAAAATCTCAATCGCACAGCCAGATGGGAAATTAGGTGTTCTGCTTCCAGGCCTTGGAGCAGTGGCCACCACTTTCGTCGCCGGCGTCGCCGCTGTCAGGAAGGGAATTAGCAGACCTTTCGGCTCCCTGACTCAGATGGGAACAATCCGTCTGGGAAAGAGACCTGAGAAGAGAATACCGATGATCAAGGATCTTGTGCCTCTCGCTGAGCTCGATGACCTGGTCTTCGGGGGCTGGGATATTTTTCCGGATAATGTTTACCAGTCTGCCCTTAAAGCAGGGGTTCTCAGGAAGGAACTCCTCGAGCAGGTTAGGGAGGATATAGAGCCGATTGAGCCCTGGAAGGCTGTTTTTGACCAGAATTATGTGCGGAAGCTCCACGGCAGCCATGTAAAAAAAGGTAGAAACAAGTATGAATATGCCCAGATGCTGATAGAAGATATTCAGAATTTCAAGAAGGAGCACAATCTCGCTCGCATGGTCATGGTCTGGTGTGCAAGCACTGAAGTCTTCATAGAAACGCATGCAGTGCACAAAACTCTTGACTCATTCGAGAAGGCGATGAAGGAGAATCATCCTGCCATCGCCCCCAGCATGCTCTACGCTTATGCCTCGATTGCTTCAGGGGTTCCTTTTGCCAACGGAGCACCGAATCTCACCATGGACATTCCAGCTCTGGTCGAGTTTGCCAGGGAAAAGAATGTCCCTGTGGCTGGAAAAGACTTTAAAACAGGACAGACGCTGATGAAGACTATCATCGCCCCTGGATTGAAAGCTCGCCTCATCGGGCTCACAGGATGGTTTTCGACGAATATACTCGGTAATAGGGATGGGGAGGTTTTGGATGACCCTGAATCATTCAAAACCAAAGAGGAGAGCAAGCTGGGAGTGCTTGAGTATATCCTCCAGCCTCATGTCTATCCTGAGCTCTACAGCAACCTTTACCACAAGGTTCGCATCAATTATTACCCGCCACGGGGCGACAACAAGGAAGGCTGGGACAATATCGACATTTTTGGCTGGCTTGGCTATCCGATGCAGATCAAGCTCGATTTTCTCTGCCGGGACAGCATCCTGGCAGCGCCGATTGTTCTCGACCTTGCTCTTTTCCTTGATCTGGCCCAGCGCTCTGGCATGAAAGGCATCCAGGAGTGGCTTTCATTTTACTTCAAGAGCCCGATGTGTGCACCTGAACTCTATCCTGAGCATGATTTATTCATCCAGCTTACGAAGCTGAAGAACACCCTGCGCTACATCGCTGGAGAAGAGCTGATTACCCACCTCGGTCTCGAGTATTACGATTGAAAATGAGCTTGACCTTTATTGGTAAAATTCCTATATTTATAACCTAAGAACAAAAAGGAAGGAGGTTGGGTTGCTGTGGGATTGAGAAGGCATACGTCTTCTTTTCCATAGATTCACTCCAGCTTTTTTTACCGGGATATAGAATGATTATGCTGTTGAAGTTTTTTTTCTGATTTCAACTTTTTATATTTTTTTCTTCCAATTTCACTTCTTATTAGGTTTGTAAGTCACAGACCGGCTCTAACTTCAAAAAAAGACTGAAAGGAGGTGTGGATTGAATGGAAGCTCTCATCATCGCTGCTGGAAGAGGGAGGAGGCTAAAAGACTACTTCTCTCCAAAACCTCTAATCTCGATTTTCGGCCTGAGTCTTATCGAGCGCATCATTCTGAGTGCAAAAGCTGCCGGGATAAAAAAATTTAAAATTGTTCTCGGATATAAGTCTAACCTTGTCCGGAAAAAAATTGGTAGCGGTGATAAGTATGGAGTCCAGGTTGAATACATCTTAAATCCTGATTGGGAAAAGGGAAATGGACTCTCTGTCTACAGGGCTAAGAATTATTTTAACCACAATTTCGTTCTTTTAATGTCAGACCACCTTTTTGATGAATCGATCCTTAAAAAGCTGCGTGAAGTTAAGCCCCAAGACAATCAGTGTTTTTTGTGCGTTGACAGGGAACTAAACGGCTCACACTACAAACTCGATGATGTGACAAAAGTTCTGACCCAGAAGGGAAAGATTTTAAAGATTGGGAAATATCTTAAAAGCTACAACGCCCTCGATACCGGGATTTTCCTCTGTTCCCCTCTCATTTTTGATGCCCTCCAGGAGAGCATCTCAAGAGGGGAATATTCCCTTTCTGCCGGGATACAGGTGCTGGCTGACTGGAATAAGATGAAGGTGTGTGATATCAGCGGCCAATTCTGGATCGATGTTGACGATAGGGAGAGCCTTGTCAAGGCTAAAAGATTGATGATCGAGCAGCTGGTGAAAAAGACGGATGGACCTGTATCAAGGTATCTTAACCGAAAGTTTTCAGTCTGGATATCCACCAAGCTCTGTGACTTTAACATCAACCCCAATCATCTGAGTGTGGTCAGTTTTTTTCTTGCCCTGGTTTCAGGAGCGCTCTTTTTTCTGGGCGGGTATCCGGTAATCGCAGTGGCTGGCTTTATGGCCCAGCTTTCTTCTGTGCTTGATGGTTGCGACGGTGAGATTGCCCGTTTAAAATACATGCAGAGCAGGTTCGGAATGCATCTCGACAGATTCCTCGACCGATATGCTGACGGGCTTATCATCCTGGGCATGACATTCGCCTGTGTTAAGAGCATGGCCTTTAACTGGATTTGGCTCCTCGGATTTCTAGCCCTTATCGGGAGTTTCATGAACAGCTACACTGCCCTCTCCTATGACAGGCTTATTGCTTCCAATCTAGTTGAAGGAAAGAAAATCGTCAGGATCGGTCGTGATGTCCGATTATTCATTGTCTTCCTGGGCAGCGTTCTAAACCAGATCCTGCCTGCTCTGGCTATTCTGGCCCTGATCACGAATGCTGAGTCGATAAGGAGAATTTTTGTCCTCAGATATGAGTTTCAATCATCATAAAAAAGTAGAAGCCGAGATAGAAAAGATTATTCTTGATTCGGATATTCCTGAGGATTATGCCCATGCTCTAGATGTCAGGGAATGGGTGCTGAAATTCAAGCCTGATGCAGACTGGGCCCTCAGGTTTGCTGCCTTTGCTCATGATGTTGAACGGGCCCTCCCGGAGAGAAAAGTCAGGCGCTCTGATTTCCTCGACTATGATTCTTTTAAAAAGGCTCATGCTAAGAATAGTGCCCGTATTGTTGATGAAATATTTTCCACATATCCTATAGACCAGAGTGAGAAAGAAAAAATATTAAGGCTTATTGAATACCATGAAATCGGACCTGACCAGGATCCAGAGCTGGTCTTTCTTCGAGATGCTGATAGCCTTTCTTTTTTCAAGCTCAATCTTTCACTCTATGCTCAGCGCCACAGTGAAGAGGAAGTCCTCTTCAGGATGAAGTGGGGCTTCCAGAGGCTTTCAGAAAAAGGAAAGAAAATGCTTAAAGATTTTCACTATGAGGATGAAAAGCTGAGTAAATATCTCAAGCTGGTCATAAATTCATAGTTATCCTTTAGCCTGGATTATTTGTGAATAATCCAGGCTAAATCGATCAAAGAACGGAAACTTAAAAAATTGAGTTAAACTCACCTCTAAACCTCGCAATGCGCGGTGTCTTTTTGACTTAGATTTCATCCTGTGTTATAAGTTCTTAACCTGTAATCAGACCTGAGGAGGTAGAGAAAGATGCTCACCGGAGCCTTTACACTGCTCATTACCCCTTTCGATAAAAAAATGAAACTGGACGAAAAGGGGCTTAGAATACTCGTCCGCAATCAAGTTGAAAGTGGGATTCATGGTCTTGCTCCTCTTGGAGTTACAGGTGAGACGCCGGCTCTGAATGAGAAGGAGATAAGAAGAGTTGTCGAGATTGTGGTTGAAGAGGCAGGTGGCCGGTGCAGGATTGCACCCGACACCTGCACTAATAACCTTGAGCAGACCATCGACAGGGTAAACCTGTATGCAGACCTGGGATGTGACTGCGCTGTTGTGTTTGCTCCCTTCCTGGTAAAGCCTACCCAGGAGGGTATTGCCGAGTTTTATCAGCAAGTGGCAAGAAAAGCCCGGATACCGATTCTAATCCACAACGTTCCTGCAAGAGTTGGAGTTAACATCGAACCACGCACTTATGCCCAACTGGTGGAGAACGAGAATATCATCGGCAGCAAGGACGGCAACAAAGAAATGGACCATCTGGCCAAGATTCTCTATGTTTCAAGGGGGAAATCTTTCAGCCTCTTTACTGGCAAGGATACAACTGCCTTCCCGCTGCTTTCTTTTGGTGGACATGGAGTTTTTACTGTTGCAGGAAACGTCATCCCAGGGGTAATGAGGGAGCTGGTGGAGTGCGCTCTCAGAGGCGAGCTGGCAGAAGCCAGAGAGATTCACGACAGATATTATGAGCTTTTCGAGGCACTGAGGATGGAGACAAATCCCATGGCAGTCAAAGAAGCACTTTCTCTTCTCGGGCTTCCAGGGGGAGGATTAAGACTCCCGCTTACCAGGCTGAGCGAACCGAAAAGAGAGCTCCTCGAGAGGAAAATGAAAGAGAGCGGTCTGATTTGAAAAACATAGTGCTCAAAGCGCCTGCCACCATTGCCAATTTCGGCCCTGGTTTCGATATTTTTTCCCTCGCACTCGAGAAACCAAATGATATTGTTAAAGTAGGACTGAACAACACAAATTCTATCAGCATCAGGATTAAAGGTGAGGAAGGGGAAATACCTTTATCTGCTGCCGAAAACACGGCCGGTCTGGCAGCCGCCCATTTTATGAGAAGAGTTAAGATTTCGGCGGGAGTGGAGATTGAAATAGAGAAAGGAATGCAATCCTGCTCCGGCCTGGGATCATCTGGTGCTTCTGCAGCAGCTTCTGTCTATGCCTTGAATGAACTTCTTGACACCGAGCTTGAGGCGAATGAATTGATTGACATTGCTCGCCAGGGAGAAGTGGTCTCAGGCGGTTCTGCCCATGCAGATAATGTTGCCGGGTGTTTGCTGGGTGGATTTGTGCTCATAAGGAGCTATGATCCCCTGGATGCAGTAAAAATAGAAGTGCCGCCCATTCCTCTGGTGATGTGTGTCATAAAAAAGACCAGGCGTACCACCAGGGGATTAATCCCTGAAAGTATAGGTTTAGAGAAAGTGACGCGTCAAATGGCTTACTGCGCCTCGCTCATTCATGCACTGGTGAGCGGTGACCTGGAATGGATTGGAAAAGCTGTTAACAATGACCTGATTTCTGAGCCAGCAAGGTCGACATCCATCCCCGGCTATGATGAGATTAAAAAGAAAGTGCTTGATGCAGGTGCCTACGGCTTCAACATAAGCGGTGGAGGCTCCTCGATTTTTGCCATCTGTGATGAAAAAAAGAGAGATGAAGTGGCAGAAGTGTTGAGGGAGTTTTCGAGACAATTTGTGCCTGAAAGTGAGGTCATAATAACCCGAGCAAGTAATGCAGGCTTGAGAAAGATTGATGGATTATAAAAAAATTGCAGGAATCATCTCCACAAGCAGGAAAAAAACTCCAGCAAAAGTCTACATCAGGGGGAACTTCAGCCAAAAAGACTTCGAAGACGAGGAGTTTAAGGCTTTTGGCCAGGAAAATTTCTGGATTCTTATCGGCGATTATCCCCTGATAGAAGAGTGGATAAAAAAGAGAAAAAAAGAGATAAAAGACCATTATGTTGACATCGCAGCACGTTTCTCAGCCCTTCCTCTCCTCGACCTCAGTAAAGTGGATGCGAGAGTCGAGCCCGGGGCTTTGATCAGAGAGGGAGCGAGGATAGATAAAGGCTGTGTCGTCATGATGGGAGCTGTCATAAATATCGGAGCTGAAATCGGCGCCAGGACAATGGTGGATATGAATGCAGTTGTCGGCGCCAGGGCTCTTATCGGCAGGGAATGTCATATCGGCGCAGGAGCAGTGATAGCCGGGGTGCTGGAACCGCCCTCAGAGAAGCGGGTAATCATTGAAGACAGAGTGCTTGTCGGAGCTAACGCGGTTGTCCTCGAGGGAGTTAAAGTAGGGCAGAGGAGCGTGGTTGCTGCAGGAGCAGTCGTCCTCGAAGATGTCAAACCCGGTGTGGTAGTTGCTGGAGTACCGGCAAAAGTGATAGGTAAGGCAGCAGAAATTTCAGAAAAGGAGAAAATCTCTATTCTCAAATCCCTGCGCCGGCATAGATAAAGCCGCAAATTCGGCAATTACCACCAGACCAGCCTGGGGATAAGAGTAGCCGGCGTGCTTCTATTCCAGCTTCAGCGGTTTAAAAGCCTTAAAGAGAGAAAAGCCGGACTCAGCCACCAGTTTCTTGAAGTTTTCAACATCTTTCTCAAAGACTGTGTTCACCTTTTCCAGAAACTGCTTTACTTCAGGAATTACCTTTTCGTATCTTACCCGGGCTGCCTGGCTGAGAGGTTCGGGACCTGCAGACATTATGCCCGATACTGCTCTCATCACCCTATAGTTCAGACCAGCAGTGCGGTCGGCAATTCCCTGTTTTGGCGGAGTCGGATTGAGTATTTCGGAGAGTTCCTCAAGCTTTTTATCCACTTCGCGGCCGGTTTTGACCAGGTCTTTCATTTTGGGGTTTTTATCGGCTCTGGCCTTTTCCATGATGGTTTTTACCGCCTTCCTCGCATCCTGAATCTGGCTGGAGGCAGACCTTACTGCTTCAGATAGTTTCTGGGCTTTTTTACTCATCTCGTAGTTCGCCTTGAGCACGGCCATATCGACTTCAATCCGGGGGTCATACTTTACGTTGAATGTTTGGCTCACTTCTTCGCCGTCGTATTTGATTTTTACTTTGTATGTTCCCGGGAGAACGGTGAGGCCTCCTCTTCCGAAAAACCTTGGCCTGGCTGCCTCACCCCGTTCTTCTGAGCTGGGTCTCTGTTCTCTGAAGTTCCAGTAGACGCGGTTTATTCCTTTATTTTCTGTTCCGTTCATGCGGCTTACGATTTTACCCTGGCTGTCCTCTATGGTAATTGACACCCGGGATGATGTTCTATCCATCATTCTTTGACCGAAGAAACTGGCACTGGCTCCCATCTGCCTCATCCTCTCCATCATCCGCTGCCTCATTTTGTCTCTTTCTTCAGGCTGCCTTTCTCCTGGCTTCGGTTTGCTGGGCAGAAGATAGTAGGTAAAGCAGGCGCCGAATCTTTTGTTTTCTCCCACAAAAGCTGTATCTCCGGGGCTTATGAAAGAGGTAATCCCACCCTGCTGGTACTGATAGGCGTCCTGAACCTTGAAGAGATGGAGCTTCTTGTTGGATATTTCTTCAGAGAGTTCTCTGAGTGGAGAGATATCATCAATGATGTACACTGAACGGCCATGGGTACCGATGATGAGGTCATTCTCCCGGGGATGAAGTGCAAGATCACGTACCGGCACAGAAGGAAGCCCGTGCTTCCATTTTATCCAGCTTTTTCCAGCATCAAAACTCACGTAAAGTCCGAACTCTGTTCCCAGGAAAAGAAGGTTTTTGTTAACCGTATCTTCTTCGATAACATGGACGAAGCCGTCAATTTCAGGAGTAACCAGGCTTTTCCAGCTCTTCCCATAATCGTGGGTGACATAGACATAAGGTGTCCAGTTTGCCCGGCGGTGGTCATCAAAAACGACATAGGCTGTGGCAGCATCAAACTTCGAGGCCTCAACGTGAGGTGCCCAGGTGGCAGGAGGAACCCATCCTTTTTTCCCGCTGGTTAGAGTCTTTGAGACCAGTTCCCAGCTTTTCCCTCCATTTTTTGTCAACTGTACATTGCCATCATCAGTGCTCACCCAGATCACACCTTCCTTCACCGGGCTGGGAGCGATGCAGAGAATGGTGGTGTGGTTTTCGGCATTGGTTACATCCAGCGTCAGCCCTCCGCTCTCGGCCTGTTTCTGTTTTTCCGGGTCGTTTGTAGTCAGGTCAGGGCTGATGATTTCCCAGGTTTTGCCTTTGTCTTGGCTGCGGTGTACAAACTGGCTTCCCAGATAGATGGTGGAGGGATTGAAGGGATCAACAGCAAAACCCGCGTTCCAATTGTAACGGTGTTTGACATCTGATTCGGTGGGGACGATGGAGCGTCTTGTTCCCAGGTTTAAGTCGAAATAATAAAGGTTTCCTCCCTGCGACATTCCGTAGCCTGCTCCCTGCTTTTCCGGATCAGGCTCGGTGTCAAAACCATCCCCAAATCCAACCATTTTCCAGAGATAACTGTAGATGGCTCTTTCTTTGAGCGTATAGGCAGGTCCTACCCAGGAGCCGTTGTCCTGTAAACCTCCATAGACGTTATAAGGAATGGCCATATCATAACTTATATGGTAAAACTGACCGATAGGAAGGTTGGTTACGAAGCGCCAGTTCTGGCCGCGGTCATAGCTTATGACCACACCTCCGTCATTTCCCACCACAAGCATCTCACCCTCAGGATGAGTCCACATCGCATGGTAATCCGAGTGCGACTGGGTGAAAGATGCAAGCGGCCTGAAATTTTTCCCTCCGTCTTCACTGACAAGCATCTGGGAGTGGAGCACGTAGATAATATTCTCGTTAACAGGATTTACCCAGAGACGGCTGTAGTAGAATGGACGGCTGTTGACGTTTGACTGGTCGTTGACGAGCTCCCAGTTAAAGCCTCCGTCTTGCGAGCGGTAGAGGCCGTTCTTCTTAGCCTCAACGATGGCGTAGATGATGTTTGGCTTGTTGGTGGAGAAAGCAACACCTATCCGGCCCAGCTCTCCTTTGGGGAGTCCATTCTTCTCTGTCAGTTTCTGCCAGTTTTCTCCACCGTTGACTGTGATATAAAGTCCGCTTCCAGGGCCGCCGGATTTGAAAAACCAGGGCCAGCGCCTGTGCTCCCACATGGCGACAATGACTTTATTCGGGTTTGTGGGATCCATGGCCATATCAGCCACACCGGTTTTTTCGTCAACATAAAGAATTTTCTGCCATGTTTTTCCCCGGTCTGTGGTTTTGTAGACACCCCTCTCCGGATTTTCTCCCCATGTGGTGCCGAGTGCTCCCACATAGGCCACGTCAGGATTGTTGGGGTCAAGAAGAATCTTGGAGATTTTTTCTGTCCTTTCCAGTCCGAGAAATTTCCACGTTTTTCCAGCATCGAGAGAAAGGTAGACTCCACGACCGACTCCGGAACTGTTACGAGGAGCAGCCTCTCCTGTTCCCACCCAGACAATGTTCGGGTTTGCCTGAAAGATGGCTATGGCGCCGATAGAGGAGACAGGCTGTTCGTCGAAAACAGGAGCCCAGGTGAGGCCTCCATTTGTAGTTTTCCACACCCCGCCTGTGGCTGCACCGACATACATAATTCTGGGGTCAGAAGCAACAGCATCGATAGCTCCAATCCTCCCGCTCATGTTCGCCGGACCGATGCTTCTCGCCTTGAGAGTGGAGAGAAGCTCGGAGTCGATCCGGGCAAAGAGTGAAGTGCTGAAGAGGAGGAGCACAAGAGCAGTGAAAGCGCCTGATATGATTTGTCTTTTGCTCATGGTAAAATCCCTCCTTCCTAAAATTTAGACGAATTGATTATCGATTTCTTCCTTCTATGTAATCAATATTTAAGCGTAAGACGGTATCTGTAGCCAAGGTCCTTTTTTTTGAACTTAAAAGACTGAATTACTTTCAGTTCAGGGAGATTCCACTTGGCAATACAGGCATACACTTCCCTGTATCCCTGCTTGCGAGCATAATCAAGGACGAATTTATGGAGTTTTTTTGAAATGCCCTGATTCCTGTAAGGTTTGGAGACGAAGGTTATCTGAAGATAGAACTCTGGTGGTATCTGGCCTTCAGGGAGAGGAAGTCTGTCGTACATGTTATCTATTTCAGGTGCTCCGAGCGAGGGATATCCCATCAGATATCCTACTACCCTGCCCTCAACCACAGCCACGAATGTTTTATACTTATTCTCCGCTTTCAGGTATCGATTCTTGTAGTCCTCAACTCCTGATTTTATTTCCACTGATTTGAATTTCTCTGCCAGTTCTGCTTCAAGTTCACTGACGAGGGCAAGAACCTGCTCAAGGTCTTTTTCCTTATATTCTCTTATTTCCACTTCAAGTGCCATTTTCCCTCATTATAAAATAATTATTGTCATTGCGAGGGACGAAGTACCGTAGCAATCCCATGCACTGGCGGCCTCTCGTCCTTGCGAGGCACGAAGTGCCGAAGCAATCCCATACACTGGCGGATATCATAAGACTGCCACGCTTCGCTCGCAGCGGAGGATTGCTTCGCCCTTTCAGGGCTCGCAACGACGGATTGCCACGCTTCACTCGCAATGACAAGGTCGTTTTCATAGTTCGTGGATGTGCTCTTAATAATGTATCTGTTTTTCACTTATTTTTCAAAAAAAATATTGCTTTTTTGTAACGAAATCCTCAAAATATTAGTTTAAGGGGATGAGGAATAAATGCGTGTAAATAAAGAGATAAAATCTATTTCAAGCGACAAGCTTGAAGACTATTTTAAGGATGTTGAGACTCTTGAGGAAAGGTCTCCGGTTGAGGAGCTTGAGGTGGGAGAAAATAGTGAGATAGAGGGTGTCTTCCTCAAAGGGCTGAGCCACACCACTGACCCGGTCAGGCTCTATCTTAAAGAAATGGGAGCCGCTCATCTTCTGACCCGAGCAGGGGAAGTTGAGCTGGCAAAGCAGATTGAGAGAGGAAGAGCATGCGTAGTACGCGCCATATCCAAAACCCTTCTGGCCACGAAAGAGATTCTTTCTCTAGCAAAAATACTGGAGGAGAAACCAGAGCTTTTTACAGAAGTGTTTGAATTTGAAGAAAACAACACCAGTGAGTTGAGTGAAAAGAGAAAAAAGATTAAAGAAAGCATCGGCAAGCTGAAGAGATTGCATTCCAGGCTGGAATATATCCCTCGAGATAAGAAATTCTCCTTTGCCCGGGGAAGAGTCATGGTTCAAATGGCCGGAGTTTTAAGGAGTTTGAACATCCATTCTGAATACTGGGAAAAGATAGCAGGGATTCTTCGTCATAAGCTTCGCGTTATGGATAAGCTGGAGGAGGAGAAAGAAGACCTCCAGGTGAGCATACACAAGTGGGGTAACAATGATAGGAAGAAAGCTCTGGAAAGAGAAATAAGAAGGATACAGAAGCTGCTCTGGAAGGAAAGAAAGGAAGTTGGGCTTGAATCGCGCAGTTTAAGGAAAATTCTGCGTGATATTGCAGCAGGAGAGAAGAAAGCCGAAAAGGCTAAGAAGGAACTTGTTGTGGCCAATTTACGCCTGGTGATTTCGATCGCCAAAAAATACACCAACAGGGGGATGAAATTTCTGGATTTAATCCAGGAGGGAAACATTGGCCTGATGAGAGCGGTCGATAAGTTTGATTATCGCCGCGGTTACAAGTTCTCCACCTATGCTACCTGGTGGATAAAGCAAGCCATAACACGGGCCATTGCCGAGCAGTCAAGAACAGTTAGAGTCCCTGTTCATATGGTGGAAGCAATCAGTAAGGTAAAAAGAGCCTCCCAGTCTCTAATCCAGAGCCTGGGTAGAGAACCCACAGCACAGGAAATAGCAGAGAAGACAGGGTTGCCCGAGGAAAAGGTAAGAAAAATCATTGAGGCTGACCAGGATACTGTTTCCCTCGAGACGCCCATTGGTGAGGAAGAAGACAGCCATCTCGGTGATTTTATTGAGGATAAGAAAAACCCTTCTCCACCCGAGGCAGCCATCCAGGCAAACCTGAAAGAGATAATCAGCGAGGCCTTGAACACCCTGACTGAAAGAGAAGCAGAAGTTCTGAGGATGAGGTTCGGGCTCAGTGATGGAAACGAGCACACTCTTGAAGAAGTGGGTCAGAGGTTCAAAGTCACAAGAGAGAGAATAAGGCAGATTGAGGCCAAAGCGCTGAGGAAGCTTAAACAATCATCGCGCGGCCGACAGCTCATGTCTTTTGTGCTCAACAATTAACCTACCCAGAGTTATTTCTTTGTTTCTCTGCTTTTTAAAATCTTGTATAAACCCACAGTCATGAGCGGGATAAGAAAAACAACAAGAACTGCCCAGCTCAAACTCCCGTAACCCTTGGCGATAAGCGCCACCAGGCCAAAAGTTGAAATTCCCAGTCCGCAGAGAAGAAGGAAGACGGCCACCAGGGGTCGAAGCCAGCGGGGAAATTCTTTTCCCTCTGCCCTGAGTCCAGCTTGAAGCCGCTGATTAACAGCGTGGATAAAACCGGTGCCAGTTTCGACAAGCGTCCCAAAAAGGACGATGAGGAAGGAGATAAGAAGAAGAGGTGAGCCGATTTTCTGGAGCATGAAAAATGCCGGAACTTCCTGGGGCAGAGCTCCAGGGTAATGACCGACAATGGCCAGGTAAAAAAGAAAGCCAGGCAGTATTCCTATCAGCCCACCGAGGAGACCTGCACACATAGCCTCCCGTCTCGTCTCGATGTGGTTGAGACAGAAGAGAACAGCGGGAATGATGCCCATGTTATAAAAAGCATATTTAAACCCTCCCAGAGCCCAGTTGGGGAGGATTATGGCCGAAGAGAGGCTTTGCCTGATCTGAGCTCCGAACTTGACGAGGGCCACGATGAGCATAATTCCGTAGACAAGGTAGAGGATGATCGACCATCCTGAGAGAAACTTCTCAATCAGACCACTCCCTTCAAAGGTGAGAAACCCGATGGCGGCCAGGATAATCATCACTCCCACCATGTAGGGAATTCCCAAGTTATCTCTGAGCAGAGCTCCGGCCGCAGACCCGATGACAGCCAGCACAAGGAGCAGGTTATAGAAGTAGACGATTTCAAAGATATACCAGTAGCGGCCGAGTAGATTTTTGAAAAAAGTCATGTAATCATAGGCACGAAAAATTCTAGAGAATTCAAATGTAACCATGAGCATTACTGACCACATGACAGTGGTCACCAGGAACATCCCCAGCAGTCCACCCAATGGGCCATAGCTGAGGAAGTACTCAACAATCTCCCTACCTGTGCCGTAGCCGCCTGCAATCACAACTGACTGGAAAACAAAGCCGGGGAGGAGATATTTCTTGAAGAATGAGGAACCTAGCAACAGCATCTTTATTTCTCGATTATGTGTCTCAATTTTCTACCATAAAAATGAAGGTGAAACAAGGAAATTGAATGGGATTCTCTCTGATTCTGGAAATTTATAAAATGAGTGTAAATTCATCTAATTTTATGATAGGTTTCAAAAAGAATAGAGCTTTGTCCGATTGGTAAGATGAGTGGGAAAGTTGATATTCGGCTGAGGAGGATAAGGTCGATTACACTCTGGGGAGCAGCAATAAATCTCCTTCTCATGGCCTTAAAAGTTGCTGTTGGCGCTGCTGTCAGGTCTTCAGCTCTGGTCGCTGATGGGGTCCATTCTCTTTCAGATTTGCTCACAGATTTCGTGGTTCTCATCAGCTCAAGGTTATCTCACCGACCTCCTGATGAGACTCACCCTTTCGGACATAGAAAGTTCGAGACGATTGCCTGCCAGCTTATTGCCCTTATCCTGCTTGTGGCCAGTTTTCTGATTATCTGGAAAGCCGGAGTTTCCATCTATGAGCATAAAACAAATTTCCCCGGATTCTGGGTGCTTGTGGTGGCCGCTCTTTCTGTTTTTTCCAAAGAGGCTCTTTTTACTTTCACGAGGAAGGTTGCCAGAGCCACCCAAAGCTCTTCTCTGTATGCCAATGCCTGGCATCACAGGACTGATGCTCTCTCTTCAGTGGCGGTCCTGATAGGAGGCATCGTGAGTCTCTCAGGCTGGGGGCATGCTGACCATGTGGCATCGATTGTGGTTGGTTTTATGATCATGGCTGTTGCTGGCAAGCTTCTTTACGACGGCCTTCTTGAGCTTACAGAACATGCTGCTGACGAAGAATCTGTTCAGGTCATTGAAAAGGTGCTTGCTGAAGAAAAGGGAGTCTTCCACTGGCACGCGCTCAGGACACGAAAGCTCGGTCATGAGCTTTTTGTCGATGTCCATATCCTGGTCAACCCTCGTTTATCGGTTCAGGAAAGCCATAGAATGTCGATGGAGATTGAGAAAAAAATTAAAGAAAAGCTTAAATACCCTGTTAACACTTTGATTCACATCGAGCCCCACGTAGAGGAGATGCACAGAAAATAGCCAGAAGCGTTGACATAAATAGAGCTCATCTGGTATTTTAGGGGACGAAAAGTAGGCGGCGCTATCGTCTAGGGGACTAGGACAGGTGGTTCTCAGCCATCAAACCGGGGTTCGAATCCCCGTAGCGCTGCCATCTGTTACCCCTGAAAAATCAGGGATTTAAGTCTTTTCTGCATTCAGCCGCCATACCGTATTTTCAGCGCTAATCAGCAAAATCTGTTACGTATTTGCAACGCGGAGATAAGTCTGTTTCTGCGCAAAGGACTTAAAATCCCTCGTTGGTTATCCAACGTGCCGGTTCGAGTCCCGCCCTCGGCACTCTTTTTGCCTCTAACACCTTTGAACTGAGTAAGTTAACGTAACCAGGACAAACTAAACGAAAACAAACGTAAACAGACAGTTTTGGTCTGTTTTGGCATGCTTTGTCATATTGTCTGTTAAGATTGACCGGCTCATTTTCAGTGTGATAGGCTTATTTGTCGTCAAAGGATATATATTAAGTATTCATGAGGCCTTCAGGTCTTAAAGGGAATTTCGGATAAGCTCAAGCGCGAAGAAAGGATAAAAAATGAGAATAATTGAAGAAAAGTTCCTTGAAATCAGGAGATTTTGTGAAAAAAACGCAAACCCGGAAATCGTAAAAAAGTACTCCCGCTATTTTACTGAAGGGTATGATGCGTATGGCCTTGACCAGAAAACTTTTGAATCTCAACGAGATAAATGGCTAGAACAATGGAAAAAGGACCTCACTCTGGACGATTTTTTTCTTTTGGGGGATAAGCTGATTTCTACTGGCAAATATGAGGAGGCCAGTTTTGCAATCGCGTTTGTATACTCTAATAAAAAAGAATTTGTTGCCGAAACATTCAACAAATTGGGCAGCTGGTTAGAGAAGGGGATCATAAACTGGGCCCATACGGATTTTCTTTCTGGGAAAGTATTGTCCTATTTTTTCACGAATAGAATCCTTGAATTAGAATCCTTAAAAGAATGGACTGAATCTGCATCGAAATGGAAAAGACGTTCTGTACCAGTCACTTTGATTGATGTTTTAAACATGGATGTCCCGCTCAAAAAATTATTCAGTATCATTGAACCTCTGATGTTAGACACCGAAAAATTCGTACAAAAAGGGCTGGGTTGGTTTTTGAGAGAAGCTTGGAAGAAATATCCTGAAAAAACAGAAGATTTTCTGCTGAAATGGAAAGACACATGCGGCCGGATAATCATTCAATACGCCACTGAGAGGATGGATAAGGAGAATAGAGAGAGGTTTAGAAGGGCCAAGAAAAAATGATGTAGCTTCATAGTCTTTCAATCCGCTCCTTTTTTTGGGATTAAAATCCTTGTAGGTTAGCTCTTATGCCGGTTTGAATCTTGCCCCCTGAGCTTTTGCCTGTATCTAACTCCTTAGATTTGAGTTGAATACCACAACTAAGACAAGCTTAGCCGAAATAGACGGAAACAGACAAATTCAGTTTATTTTTTCATGCTTTGAGCACTATTTAGTTACTGAGATATTCGATTCTATATGAGACGTTTAAGAGTTAGAGAGACCTTTATCTGATTTGATTCTCTTTGCAGGGTAATTTTTATTTTTTTGTTTTCTTTCCTGAAGAGGTCGTAAATATCCATATACTTATAATCCTGCAGATTTTTTCCGTCTATGGCAATAATCACATCTCCCTTTTTTATGCCCCTTTCTGAAGCTGGAGAATCAGTGATAACGTCTCGGACATAAAGGGATCCATCCATCCGCTGTTCATAGGATATCCCCAGCATGTTGAATTCAAATGGCTTGCTCTGGATAATCGACTGTAAAGTTGGTGGGTTCATGAATGATGAGCCTTTTTGGTTTCTCCCTCTCCCGCACCCGCGAGTGCAACTTCTTGTGCATATTCAAGCCCGAGTTCGTCACCCAACTCCGCGTGAAAGAGAACAGTGACACCCGCCGACATTCCGGTATCCAGGACCATATTGAGTTCTCGCGAATCATTGACTCTCACCGGAATGACAATCAGGCTGCCAATGTTTTTGAAAGGGATCCGGATTCCGAACGGCAATTTTTCCTGGGGAATGAAATCAGCCGCATCCGTTAAAGTTGAAGAGGGTATCTTTTCAGCGGAAAATAATAGAACAGCGAAGATCAAAAGAAAAAAAATGACCATCGCGATTAAAATGATAATCAGAATTTTATTTGTCATTTTTTACATCCTTCCCAAATATTCTACTCGCCTTTTTGTGGAGGTTGTCCTTTGCATTTTTGAGTTTCTGCAAAGCATCCTTCAAACTCCCAAGTTCAGAAGCACGTATTTTTAGGCCTTCGCGGATGAACAATGCCGCTGCTTCTGATCGGCTCTTGAAATAGCCGGTTTCCACCCAGGCATCAAGAGTTTCCTTGGTTTCTTCATCGATTCGGACCATAACGGTTTCACCTCTTGTTGTTAAACCCATCTCCTCCACACTGTCTCCCATATCCGAAGAGATGCAGATGACTTTGACCTTGGAGCCTTCCTTCGCATCAGGAACCAAGTCCTGCAGGTCAATCCCCTTTTTTTTAAGTTTCTCGAAGACAGAGGCACAAATGTCTGTGGCGTCGGGCTTGGTTTTTTTGGAATTTTCTGTCATTAAATCCTCCTAAAAGTATTACTAATATATGTAATAGTATTACATAATACATCCTCTGCGTGGATTTGTCAATGGTTTAAATGAAAAAAGTTAGGAAATGTGAGGATGATGTTTAGCGTTCAGAAAAAGAACAAAGTACTTGAAATCCTTTGAGAAGAAAATTAAGGCTTCACCATAATGCAAACTAATTCAGCAACTTACTGAAAAATCGACAAGTTCTAGAAAATGGCGGATTCGAATTTTTCCGGCCAGTCGATGTAGTTATTCGCGCTCCAAGAAATTTAACTGGAAAATTCAGCGAGCAGATAGGCGCTTTTTAAAATTATTGACAACTTCAGACTTCTTGTCTATCTTTATAAAGGTCAAACAGCAAGGGGAGTGAAAACTTAATAAATTTTTAACAAACTCTTTGCATCTTCTTAACAACTTCTCGGCTGAAAATCGCTATTTTATCAGCAGAAAGAGGATAACAAGGAAGTTTCGATATGGAATTTATAACCAAAAGGGCAAAAATCAGGCGAGTGCATGTGATCATCAATCCAGTTTCGTCTGGAGGAAAAACCGGAGCTAGACAATGGGAAATCCTCAGCGCTCTCGAGAGAAAGCTGGGAAGTGAATATTCTCTCTGCGTGACAGGTGAGCCGTTAGAAGCCAGTTTTTCTGCGAGGCAAGCGATTCTGGATGGGAGTGAATTAATTATAACAATCGGCGGGGACGGGACTATACAGGAGACAGTCAACGGATTTTTTTCAAACGGGAATTTACTCAATCCTTCCTGTCAACTCGGTATCATCGATAGCGGCACTGGTCATGGATTTGCTCAGAGTCTGGGGCTATCGACAGGATTAGAAGAACAGCTTGAAGTGATTCAAAGAGGGCAAACCCAGGCCATCGATCTCGGTAAGGTTGCCTTCTCGGATGAGACCGGTCAGCCCAGCGAGCACTATTTCATAAACGAATGCCAGGCTGGAATTGGGGGAGAAGTCGTTAAACGTGTCCAGTCAAAACATAAAAGACTGGGTGGGTTTATTGCTTTTGGCGCGATCACGCTTTTCACGGCACTCCGTTATCCCAATCAACCCATGACAGTCGAAATAGATGGAATGACCGGAATAACGGAGCGTTTTATCGGAGTGGTGATAGGGAACGGAAACTACATGGCGGGAGGAATGAACCTCATCCCCCATGCCCAGGTGGATGACGGCCTGTTTGATATTCTCCTCATGCATGAACAGTCCATTCCTCAACGTCTGTGGAACTTCCCAAAGATTTATTCTGGACGGCATTTATCCTCCCCTAAATTCACTCTCCATCGAGGGAAAAAAGTCAATCTTTCTTCCAGCGAGAGAGTACCCTTCGAAGCGGATGGAGAGCTTTTGGGCAACCTGCCGTGTTCAATAGAGATATTACCTTCCGCTCTGCAAGTCAGGCTCAAGGTTTCGGAGGAAAAATAAGCCATGAAAAGCTTGAACATGAAAATAAAGAAAATCGAGTTTGAGATACGCATTTTTATCTCATTCAGCATCGTCATTCTCATCTGTGCGCTTTCCTTTTCAGTGTTTTCTGAATACCCGGAAAATGTGGTCGTGATTGGCAGACTCATCGGTCTCTCTGCGGGGATATCGCTCTCCATGGGATTCTGGATGGCGGCTTTGATCACGGCTGTCGCATCTATTCTCAGGATGTGGTCCGGGAGTGTTTTGACATCGAAACGCATGATGGCCTTCCCGGTGCAGGATGACTCTCTTCTTGTCATTGGACCGTATCTAATCGTCCGGAATCCGATTTACCTCGCAGACCTCATCGCTTTTTCAGGATTCGCGCTCTGCCTCCCCTTCATTGGGGTGCTTTTGCCTGTGCTCCTTTACCTCCATTACACTCAACTCATCAGATATGAGGAAATCTCTTTGGAAAAACAGTTTAAACAGCAGTATACGGATTATAAGACGCGTGTTCCTCGATTGATCCCGAATCACAGGAGTCTTGGCTCAGTGAAAGCCGTCTTCAAGGAGTTCGAGATCAACCGTGATGGATTCAGGCATAACGCCGTGTATCTGCTTCTTATTCCGGGTTTTATCGTTGCTTCCTTCACTCACGAACTCCTCCATGCGATTTTAATCGGATTGCCCGCCATTATCGATTGGGCTGTCATACACACAATAATCGGAACAGCCAAAAATCCAAAGAGCAATGATACCCAGAAGGCCGAAAAAGAGAGGATCCGTTCGGATAAAAAAGTATTTAAAGACATACTGTATGCGCAGTGCTGGGAAGACCCTCGTATTGATAGGGAAGCTTTTCACACGACCTCAAATGATGTGGTCTTTTCGATCACTTCAGGGGGGTGCAATGCTCTCGCTTTCTTGCTTGACAATCCTCAAAAGGTTATCGCTCTGGATTTGAATCCTCAACAAAATTTTTTGTTGGACTTGAAGATTGCCGCATTCAAAGTCCTCTCCTACGGGGAACTGCTCGAGTTTATGGGCGTAAAGAAATCCGGGGACCGTTTTCTAATGTATGAAAGGATTCGTGATTTATTGTCGGCAGATAGCGTCAGATACTGGGATGGGCAGCGGAAGAAAATCCAGCGAGGTATTATCCACAGCGGCCGCTATGAAGCGTACATGCGGTTATTAAAAAGAATCGTGATCACTCCATTAATCAGCAAAAAAACGTTGATGCAGTTTTTCGAGACTGAAGACCCATCAGAAAGGGCGGTTCTCTTTCGTAAAAAATGGGAAAATCTCAGATGGTGGTTTCTCACCAGAGTCATGCTGAGCCGCAGATTGAACACGCTGTTCTTCGATAAAGCCTTTTTTGCGTATCTCGATGAGAAGTTTTCCTTCGGGAATCATTTCGCGGAGAAAGCCAAGCGGGCCATTACTCAGCTACCCATGAAGGAAAATCACTTTTTATCCTATATTTTGCTGGGGAAATTCTATGATGAGGATAATCTCCCTCAGTATCTGAAGCGTGAGAATTATGACGTCATCCGCAGCCGGGTGGACCGGATCGAAATAGTCACGGATAGTTGCGAGAACTTTTTTTCTTCTTTACCTGATTCGAGTATCTCCAAGTTTAACTTCACCAATATTTTTGAGTGGATGTCCGATGACGCGTATGAAGAGTTGCTCAGAGAGACAGTCCGGGTGGCGAAGGATAAAGCAGTCCTCACTTATCGAAATCTTCTTGTTTTCCGTGAACATCCCTCAACTCTGAACAGCAATATTCTGTCTCTTAAAAAGATGGCCAAGTCTCTTCATGAGAAAGATTTGTCATTTATCTACAACAACTATGTTGTGGAAGAAATTCAGAAGAGAGATGAAAAATGACATACAGAGTAGTCTCGATATCGAAGGCGCGGCAGATGAAGGATTTCCTGAGGTTGCCGTTTCGCGTTTATGCTGAAGACCCGAACTGGGTTCCGCCGTTTAATTCGGAGGTGCGCCGGGTTCTGGATGAGAAACGCAATCCCTATTTTGCCAATGCACAATTGAGGATTTTTGTTTGCTACAGAGAGGATTCCGTCATTGCGCGCGTGGCTATCATCATTAACCGGCTTCATCAGGAGAAGTATGGCGAAAAATCTGCCTTTTTTGGTTTCTTTGAATCGATGAACGATCCGGATGCGGTCCGCCATCTTTTTAACTCTGCCGAAGAATATGCCAGAAGCCAGGGAGCTGAATTCCTCGAAGGCCCATTCAACCCGAATCACTATTCTGAGGTGGGGATGCAAATCGATCAGTTTGGAACCCCACCGACTTTTTTCCAGCCGTACAATCCTTCTTACTATAATGAGCTACTGAAGAAAATTGGATTTCGCGTTTCAGTAACATTTCATACGAGAAAGAATGGGAACATCCGTCAGTACGTTCAGGAGCGATACGGAACCAAAGCACCCCCGAGTCAAATGGGCAATTATTCGATTCGTTCTTTTTCAAAGAAGGATTTCAAAGCGGAACTCGAGCGATTCCGTGAAGTGAATAATGATGCATTCTCCTCCAATTGGCATTTCTTACCGTTAAGCCAAGAGGAATATCTTTTTTCGGCAAAGTACTTGAGCCTGGTGACCTCCCCGGATCTGATCAAAATCGTTGAGCATAACGGGAATCCGGTGGGGATTGTGCACTGTGTGTTGGACATCAACCCCGCCCTTCGGAAATTGAGGGGAAAAGCCGGGCCCTTGAAATTAATCAGGTTTCTCAGCGATAGAAGAAAAATCCAGAAACTCATTATTTTTTCCGTGGGCATCAAAAAAGCTTATCAGCATGGCCGGACTTATCTGCTTCTCTTCAACTCTTTTAGCCAGATGTGCATGCAGTATAAGGTGCTCGAAACAACGTGGATGTCTGAAGAGAATATGCCGGCCATTAAAGCCGCAGAATATTTTGGGCTGAAGCCTGATAAACATTTCGCGATATATAAAAAACATTTAGCTGAGAAAATCGTTCGAAAAGGTCAATAACATGAAAAAAATATTACAGCCTCGAGATTGGGGCCTTCGAGTGTCGCAAGAGGGGGGATTGATGGTGGGAGGTACGACAGCAGTCGCACTTGCCAGAGAATACGGGACTCCTCTTCATGTGGTGAATGAGACTCGTCTGAAAGAGACCGCAAACAACTTCCGGCAGAGCGTGGAATCGCTTTATCCGGGGAAAACATCCGTCCATTACGCATACAAGTGCAACTCTGTACCCGCAGTCCTCCAGATGATTCGCAGTGCCGGGCTCAAAGCCGAGGTAATGAGCTCATTCGAACTGAATCTGGCTCTACGTATGTGTCATGAGGGAGATGAGATAGTGGTGAATGGGCCGTGCAAGACGGATGATTTCCTTCGTGAATGCTTGGAGAGCCAGGTGCGGCTCATCGTTGTCGATTCTCTGGATGAGTTGACAGCGCTCAATAAAATTTGTGTGGCCGAGGACAAAGATGTGGATATTTTGTTTCGAGTCAATCCTGACTACACTCCGCGGGGGATGAACCAGGGAGCCGCGACAGGAAGCCGCAAAGGATGTGCTTTTGGACTCGACCTCAAAGGTGGAGAAGTGCCAGCTGGTTTTGACCTCCTCAAAGGTATGAAGAGGATTCACTTTCTCGGGTTTCACTTTCATATCGGAACCGGGATAAGAGATCCAAAAGATTATTCCAGAGCCTTGCGGTGTCTGGCTCCGCTTCTTGATTTCTCCCGTTCTGCCGGACTGACCATCAAGATTTTGGATGTGGGAGGAGGGTTTGCTTCGATGACCACCCGAGAGCTCACTTCTCGAGAGCTCCTGGTCTACCAGGGAATCGAGCGACTGCCCTCGAGTCTGGGGAAAGCGACTGACATCACTTTTAAAGATTTTGCCCAAGAAGTATCCAACACTGTCCTCAGATATTTTCCAGAGAACAACCTGCCGGAACTGCTGTATGAGCCAGGTCGAGGTATTGTCAGCCCCAACCAGTTTTTACTGCTCACTGTTCATCGTGTGAAGGACCGTCCAGGTCTCCGTAAGTGGTTGATCACTGATGGTGGCTTGGGAACAGTGACGCTGCCCACTTTTTATGAATACCATGAGATTTTTCTGTGCAACGATGTGAGACGCCCTCGCACGGAAAAAGTGAACATTGTCGGTCCTGTGTGTTTTGCTTCGGATGTTGTCTACCGGAATAAACTTATGCCCCAGGTCCATCCCAACGAAGTGTTGGCGATTATGGATAGCGGCGCCTATTTCACAGCTCTGGAATCGTCTTTTGGTTTTGCCCGTCCTGCGATCGTTTCGGTCAGCGATCAGGGCCATCGGTTGATCAGGAGAGCAGAAGTTTTCGAAGATATGGTCAGCCGCGATATTTTGAATAAATCAACGAAAACCAAAGAGGTGTAAAATGAAATTTTCAGTCATTAAACACGGTGTGAATCCATTACGGGATAAGATCGCTGAGGTGATCGCCCAAAAATTCATCGAACATGGTCATGAGGAGGCATCGCCAGAAAACAACATTCAATTTGTCTTGAACTTGATTGATGTCGAGGAACCAAAGTTTTTTCGCCGTCGTTCTCAATCCATTTTTGTTTTTTCTGTGGTCACAGTCGAAAAACCGGTCGAGAATCTGCGTTCTGTCAGTTACACGACTCTTGTGCGCTCTCTCTCCAACATGGTTCTGACTGTCGTGCCTTCCAAAGAGTATTCTCCCGATTCTCCAGTAAAGGACACTGAGATATATTTCACAACACCAGAGACAGGATTCTTTCATCACGCGTTCGACCCAGAATATGTTTACCAACAGATCATGCCGATTGCGGGTTCTCATTTTGCCATGAGAAACGTCCTGACCACTGACTTGCCTCCCAGATACTGGAAGACTTCTCCTGTCGTTAAAGAGCTAAAGAAGTTTGGAAGAGAGCTTGATAGCCTCGGAGTCCTTCCCTCGCCCTTTCCGCTCAGAGACGTTCTCTCAGACGCAGATATCCAACAAATCTACGATCTCTTCGAGATGAAAGGTCTGAGCTGGGGAAATCTCAGTGCCCGTGAGCCCATTCCTGAGTTTGGAGAGGACACATTCTGGATGAGTGCCCGTGGAGTGAACAAAGCCAAGCTTTCTACTGTGGGTAAAGACATATTATTGGTCAAGGGATTTGATTTTGAACAGGGCCAAGCCCTGGTGAGTGTTCCTCCTGATCACGATCCAAAAGCACGAGTATCGGTGGATACGGTTGAGCATTCGCTTCTCTACAGGACTTACCCAGACATAGGGGCGATTGTTCATGTGCATGCTTGGCTGGAAGATGTCCTTTATACACAGCAGATCTATCCGTGCGGGACACGGGAGCTGGCGGAAGCGGTTGTTGACCTCTTTCGTCAAACCGATAATCCTTCCCAAACGGCTGTGGGGCTCAAGAATCATGGGCTCACGATTACAGGGCCCAGTCTGGATGATATTTTCAATCGGATTTCCGGCAAGCTCCTTCTCGAAGTCCCGATGATCTCATGAATAAGGAAAAAAGGGACGTGTGGGTTCAGGATCATTGAAGGAGGGAAGATAGACATGTATGCTGTTCGAACCTTAAGAAGCCAGCCTTTGCGCCTGATGCTCACGATAGGTGGGGTGGCTCTCTGTATAATCCTGATGTTCTTTCTTTTCGCAGTTTATCGAGGGGCAGCGGATGGCTCAGTCGAGTATATTCGCAAGAATAGAACTGACCTCTGGGTGCTCCAAAGAAACGCGACAAATATCCTGCGCGGCTCCTCTCTTGTATCGGCGATTCAAGGAAGAAAAATCCAGAAGATTACTGGTGTTCAATCCATTTCTCCTGTTCTTTTTGTTCTGGCGGCAATTCAGAAAGGAGAGAGAGATCGAACGGTTTTTTTGACCGGTTTTGACCCAGAAAAAAACATCGGGGGTCCACCAAAGCTAGTCATCGGACAGAATGTTTCCAGTGATAACGAAATCGTTCTTGACAGATCATTCGCTGCCAAATTCAAGTTTAAGGTGGGGGATGACGTCGAGATACAGGAACATTCGCTTAAAGTGGTGGGAATCAGTACGGGCACAAATGCCTTTGTCATTCAGTACGCGTTTGTTTCAGTGCGCTTTCTCCAGGCAATGATCGGGTTTCCGGGTATCGCCACTTGCTATATGGTGGAAGTGGATGACATTAATGCTCTTCCAGAGATAGCTGGGAGGATTCGAAAGGAGTTGCCGAGGCTGGAGGTTTACGACCACGAAACATTTTTAGCGAACAATATTCACGAGATGAAATCTGGTTTTCTCCCACTCCTGTACACTGTTGCGGCAATCGGGGGTGTCGTGCTCACAGTCATCCTGAGCCTTCTGTTGACTGTCAATATTCTCGAGAGAAGAAAAGATTTCGCCGTTTTGAAGACACTTGGTTCGCCAAAGGGATTTTTGCGACGGTTGATAATCGAGCAGGCGCTGCTGATATCCTCAGCAGCGAGCGGTGTGGCTTTAGTCGTCTTTTTTCCACTCGTTCAGGTGATTGAAAAAATCTCCCCAGAAGTGAGTACAAAATCCACTGTGGGACAGATCATAGCGGTTGTCATTCTAGTTGAGATTATGAGCCTGATCAGTTCTTTTTTCTCGATTCGAAGATTACGCAGCATTTATCTGATGGAGGCCTTCCTGTGAAAAAGTTAACCGGATCGGCATCTATGGTGCAGCTTTCCAATGTGTCAAAAGTATTCAGCAGTGATGGAAAAAAGACCGTTGCTCTCCATGATGTTTCTCTAAATGCATCATCTGGCGAGCTGTTATTGGTCTTGGGACCCAGCGGAAGTGGCAAGACCACATTATTGACATTGATTGCTGGCCTGATAAAATCCACCAAGGGAACCATATCCCTTTTTGGTAGGAATATTGAATCGTATTCTGTGAGGGAATTGCAGCAAATCCGGGCCATGAGAATCGGGTTTATCTTTCAAACTTTTCTCCTTATTGATTCATTGACAGTCCGGGAGAATGTTGGAGTGGTTCTTCGTTTTGCTGGAAAAACAAGGAAAGAAGCGCGCCTTCAGGCCATGCGACTGCTTGCGCGATTTCATATCGAGCATCTTGCGGAAAATTTTCCTCGGACTTTAAGCCAAGGCGAAAAGCAACGAGTGGCTGTAGCCCGCGCCATTGCTAACGAAGGAGATCTCATAATCGCTGATGAGCCGACTGGATGTTTAGAGTCCAAGCAGGGTTTTGAAATAATCCAGCTTCTCAAAACCTACTCAAGAGACCAGAACAGATGTGTGATCGTTGCCAGTCACGACCTGCGCATTGGAGAATACGCTGACTGCATTCTTCGGATGGAGGATGGAGCGCTAGTGGAAACAATTTAAAAAACTGGTTCTCTTCCATTTAGTGTGGGAAATGATAAGAGAGCATTCAGAGATGTCCTTGCTCCAGTCAGATTTTTCACGCCATTCCCTAGCCGACCTTCTCGGCCCTGCGGAACTCCGCATGTTTATCAGATCTTACGCACGGAAATCTTCCAGCCATACTTAGCTTCGCCTTGTGTATTATGTCGTGCTCAAACAGTCCTCGGGCCCAACTCCGTCGGATTCCCTCAAGGTCGACTCGGGAAGGCTAAATCTTCAGATGTCGGTGTGCTCACTATGATAAAATGCTCCTGAAAGGAAGGAGCGCTTTGAGTAAGAAAAACTCAAAGCGCTGGAACTATGGATTTGGCGGCGTTTATGTCAGAAAGACAAAGACAGGAGCAGAAAGATGGTGTATCTGGTTTTATGACGAAAAACGAAGAAGGATTCAGAAGGTTGTCAAAAACGCAAAGAACAGGCAGGAAGCAGTGATAGCGATGCACACGGAAGTTTCGAGGGCCTTCAACCGCGAATTTAGGAAAGAAAAAGAGCAGAAAAAGATTTCGTTCAGGGAATTCGCACTCGTATATCTGAAGAATTATGCCGAGCCGAAGAAGAAAAGCTGGAAATCTGACGAAAAATATCTCAATGCTCAGCTAATCCCGTTTTTCGGAGAAAAAGAGCTTTCAGAGATCGCTCCTATTGACGTAAACAAGTTCATGGTGAAAAGACAGAAGGACGGAGTTAAGAATTCCACGATCAACAGAGAGCTAACTGTCATGAAGAAGATGCTAAACCTCGCTATCGAGTGGGGCTACGAGATCGAGAAAAATCCAGTGAAAAAGGGAAACTTTTTCTCCGAGGAGGAATACAGAAGAGACAGAGTTCTGACTCGTGATGAAGAAGAGAGGCTCTTCGCGAAGCAGCTCCTCACCTGAAACCGATTCTGACGTGCGCACTTTCGACTGGAATGAGGTATTCTGAAATTCTCGGACTCAGATGGGAAAACGTTGATCTCGAAAAAAGACAGATAACTATTAAAGCTGAATCCAGCAAAAGCAGGAAGCGAAGAGTAATCCCTGTCAATGAAGCGTTATTTGTGGAGATGGAAAAGTTGAGAAAGCTGAATGGAGGTACGAGCGACTTTGTATTCCTTTACGAAGATCCCAAGACGGGGAAACCGAGATCGGTCAAAACGGTCAGGGGGTCCTTTGTCATGGCCTGCAACCGTGCTGGAATCAAAGGTCTGAGGTTTCATGATCTTCGGCATACGGTCGGAAGCAGGCTCATAAGCAAAGGAGCGGACCCGGTTTCGGTCAAGAACATATTGGGACATGCTAATCTCAAGACGACCGAAATCTACCTTCATTCGAGCCTGAAACAGATGAGAGAGGCAGTTGATATGCTGGACGAAAAACCGAGCGTGAACGCTCGAAATGTTGAAAAGCTGTTACTTATTTGCAACGCGGAGAAGGGAGAGAGAAAGAAAAAGCTGGTTAATTAGCTTCCTTTCAGGAAGGATGGGACAGGTGGTTCTCAGCCATCAAACCGGGGTTCGAATCCCCGTAGCGCTGCCATATCATAAAGATCAGCGTTCGAAAATCACAACTTCTATCCAGGGTACAAGGCTGTGCAGCCGCCACCCATGCTCACTTAGCTGATTTATGTACTGGGTCAAGGTCTTGGCGTTTGTTTCCCCAAAATCAGCTATATCGACAACTTTGTACTGGCTTCCAGAGCGAGCAACAGCGCTTCTCGGCACTGAAATCAGCGATTTTAAGAGGAGCGCTATCAGAAGAACGAGAGCAACATTGATAAGAATTCTGGTGGATTTATTTAGGTTCATTTGAACCTCCTTTTCTATTTCTTCCTTTTATCCTCCAGATTGCGCAGCAGGGCAAAAAGACAGGCAATAGGCGCTAATATCCAGCCAAAGAAAAACCACAACAAGGCTGACCTCCCCGTCCTTGATGCCCACAGCGCCGCCATGATACCCACAAAAAGAGCAGATGTTCCGTAAGAATAAGTAACTTTTTCTATATTATTGTCAGCGAGCAAGGCGGTGGAGCATAAAAGAAAAACAATTAGGAATGTTGTTTGCTTTTTCAATTTTTGCCTCATTAAAATCAAAAAAATATTGTTGAATTATACCATTGGGAGCGGAGCGTGGCAATCTCATTCCTTTTCGCAGAATTAATGAGATTGCTTCGCTACGCTCGCAACGACGGATCGCCACGCTCCCTTCGGTCGCTCGCGATGACATGGCGCATTTTCTAGGTAATTGCTCATGGCGAGTACGCCACCCACGACAAATGAAAATTATGTTGGCCCTGTCATTGCGAGACACAAAG
>JBHIDX010000023.1:0-32271 GCA_046760305.1 Candidatus Aminicenantales bacterium | reverse complement strand
TTTTCTTGGAAAAGTTTGGAATAATTACCTTTTTTGTTCATAAAATATATAAATTTTATTGAAATTATAATATAATATTGTCAGTGCGAAGGGAAAATTTGCTCTCAGATGGCTCACGAATTGCCATTATAGGGGGAGGTCCTGCAGGCTCATTCTTTGCTCATTTTGCCCGAAAATACTCCCGCATAAAAGGTATCGACGTCTCTGTGACAATTTTTGACGGCAAGGATTTTCTCCAGCGCGGCCCCAAAGGATGTAATCTCTGCGCGGGTGTTATTTCAGAGAGCCTGAATCAGAAACTGATGGAGGAAGGAATTTTCCTTCCCGAAAAAAGGATAGTCAACAGAGTGGATGGCTACCACCTCCATGTAGACGGAGAAGACCTGCTTCTCTCCTGTGAGGAACACAAGGTAAATTCCATCATTACTGTTTTCCGCGGCAACGGTCCTCGTTACTCGGTCTTTCCTGATATAATCAGCTTTGATGATTTTCTCCTTACCTGGGCTCAGGACAGAGGGGCTGAGGTAATCTCTAAACCGGTCTGGGAAATAGAACTTCCGGGCAAAAGCGGCGGGCCTCTGAGAGTGCTCTACGGAACAAGGAATTCCCTTAAAAGCTTCGAGGCAGACCTGGTTGTTGGTGCCTTTGGCGTCAATGCCTACCTTATGAGGAAAATCCAGAAACTCGGTTTCGGCTACAGACCTCCTTCGACCCTCATCTCTTATCAGGCAGAGATGAAACTGGGAAAAGAAGAGGTGAGGAAGAATTTCGACAACATGATACACGTCTACATGTCGAAACTTAAAGACCTGCGCTACGCAACTGTTGTGCCCAAAGGAGACTACATCACCATAACTCTTATCGGCAGAAAGGACGCAGACCGGAAAGTTTACGAAGAATTCCTCAACTTAAAACTCATCAAGGGGAAAATCCCGGCCTTAAATCCTCATTGTTACTGCTTTCCTCGTATCGGCATCTCCCCTTCTAGGACTCCTTTTACTGACAGGCTGGTGATAATAGGCGATGCCAGCTTTTCCCGGCACTACAAAAACGGAATTGAATCTGCCTTTATTACCGCCCAGCTCGCAGCTCAGGCTTCGCTCTTCTATGGGGTAGACTCCAATTCTTTCTCCTCCTACTACTACAACAAGGCAAAAAAATTGATTATCCGGGATAACTACTTCGGACAGCTTCTCTTTTTTATCAACGATGTCATCTCCTCCATCCCCCTCATTACCCACTCCCATCTTTCCCTTGCAAAACATAATTCTGGGAAGGAAAATCCAAGGAAAATACGCTCTATCCTGTGGAACATGTTCACCGGAAACATTCCTTACAGGGAAATTTTCAAGACTGCTGCTGATTTAAGATTGCAAACTGCGCTCTTCTTCAATACAGTAAAACTTGTATTGGAAAAACTCACCCTCTCTCTGAGGCGAAAGAAAGAAAGGCCGCGAGTCTCAGCCACCTCAAGCCCGCTAAAAAAAAATGCGGTCATCGTCATTATCGGCGCTGGCCCTGCAGGCTCGAGCTGTGCTCTCAAGCTCAAGAAAATGAGCCTCGAGAGGGGAATAAACCCGAAGATTATAGTTTATGAAGGAAAAATCTTCGAAAGGAAGAGCTACTACAACCAGTGCCTGGGTGTGCTTTCTCCTCCACTGGGCAAAATCATGGAGGAGGAACTCGGCATTCCTTTCCCCTGGCATATAATCCAGAAAAAAATCAACGGATACTTCATCTATTCTGAGCACAACTGTATAAAATTGTCGGGTGAGCACGAACCTTCTTATGCCTGCCGCAGGGTTGAATTTGACAACTATCTGTTCCAGAAAGTGAAGGAAATGGGCATCGAAACCATCCAGGCGCGGGTTACTGACCTTGATTTCAATTCCTCTGGAGTGATGGTCTTCAGTGAAACAAACAACATAAAGGCTGACGTGGTTGTGGGCGCTTTTGGCCTCGATGACGGCATGGCCAAGGTTTTTGAGAGAACTACCTCCTACCGCCAACCAAGATTTCTGTATTCAATCGTGACCAAGATTCACCCCGGGAGCGCAGCCATGGTCAGGTTTGGAGAATACCTTCATGCCTTTCTCCCCTCCTCTTTACCCGAGGTCGAATTCGGCGCCATTACTCCCAAGGGAAACCATCTGACGCTGAATATCGCCGGGAAAAAAGTGAATTCTGAGCTGATGGATAAATTCCTCAACCTGCCTGCAGTCAGAAAGGCAATGCCCGATAATATGGAGGAGTTCCTTCCCGACCTGTATTATTTTAAAGGAAAATTCCCCACTCTTCCTGCTCAGGGAATCTTCGGAGAGAGGTACGTGATGGTGGGAGATGCGGCTGGACTCAACCGTCCCTTTAAGGGAAAGGGAATAAACTCTGCTACGCTGACGGGGATAAGAGCAGCCGAAGCTATTATCAATCACGGGATATCAAAAGAATCGTTCACCTCTTATATGAAGGCATGCCACGAATTGACCGAAGACGTACCTTACGGAAAAATCCTGCGCTCCCTCACGCTCTGGTCTTCAAGGCATGGATTCCTGGACAGCGTTTTCGAGACAGCAAAAAATGAGGCCGGCTTAAGGCACGCCCTTTTCAACATTGTCTCCGGGCAGGAAACATACAAAAACACCTGGAAGGAAGTTAAAAGTGCGGGCCTCATTTTCAGGACCGTATTCAAAGCCCTGAGTCAAAATTTTAAGTTTAAGGGGTCAGGTCTTACATTATAACATTTCAGGCTGGCGGTAATAAAAAATGTTTGAATGTAAGACCTGACCCCGTTAAAATTTAGGTATGATTATCGCAGAGCTGGCAATATTTCCCACAAGCGAGGGGGCATCTGTCAGCAGGTATGTTAAAGAAGCTGTGAAGGAAATCGAAAAATCAGGCCTGCACCACCAGACAGGTGGAATGTCAACCACGATTGAGGCACCTGATATGGAAACACTTTTTGACCTTATCATAAAAACCCACCGCGCCATGGTCAGCATGGGAGTGAAGAGGATTCACATCGACCTCAAGGTCGATCACCGCCTTGACAAGGAAGCCACCATAGAATCCAAGCTAAGGTCGCTCAAAGAAAAATAAATATCGTTTTGCCCTCCCTCTTGACATACAGAATATTGAGCATTAGATTATAGATATACCACATATAGTACATAAATATTTTCCCAGGAGATAAATCATGGCAGGTAAAAACGGCTTTTCTCCCAATACTCTCAGGATTCTCAAGGCGAGATACTACATGAAGGATGAAAGCGGCAAGCTGATCGACAAAAATCCGGCTGACCTTTTCTCTAGAGTTGCCCGCTTCATAGCCTCGGCCGAGAAATCCGAAAGAGATAAATGGCAGGAGAAATTCTTCGGGATGATGATGAAGAGAGATTTCCTCCCCAACAGCCCCACCCTCACTGGTGCAGAAAGGGGGATGTGCCTCAGTGCCTGTTTTGTCCTTCCCCTCGAAGATTCTATGGAATCCATATTTGATACGGTGAAGAATGCTGCCCTTATCCACAAGGAGGGCGGAGGCACGGGTTTTGACTTCAGCCTTCTCAGGCCAAAGGGAAGCTTTGTCAGAAAAACCCAGGGAGTTGCTTCAGGTCCTGTTTCTTTTCTGAGGGTGATAGATGCAGCCACAGAAGCTGTAAAACAGGGCGGTACCCGCCGCGGGGCGAACATGGGCATTCTTCGCGTCGACCACCCTGATATCGAAGAATTTATCACCATGAAAACTGATGGCAGAAGTGTCAACAACTTTAATATTTCTGTGGCGGCCACAGATAAGTTCATGGAAGCGGTGAAAAATGATAGCTACTACTCAATCTACAATCCTTACACCGGCAGAAAGGAAGGCAGAAAAAAGGCAAGAAAGATATTCAGAATGATTGTTGAGTCCTCGTGGACGGTTGGAGATCCGGGTCTCGTCTTTATTGACAGGATTAACATGTTTAACCCTACCCGAGCTCTGGGCCCCATCCGGGCTACAAATCCCTGCGGCGAGCAGCCTCTTCATGATTATGAGTCGTGTAACCTGGGTTCGATAAACCTGGCTCACTTCTTTGCGCCGAGGAAAAAAGACAAAATTGACTGGGAACGCCTTGCTGCCACAATCTCTCTTGCGGTCAGGTTTCTCGACAACGTGATCGAAATCAATAAGTATCCCCTACCCCAGATTGAAGCCGTGACCAAAGCAAATCGTAGAATAGGGCTTGGAGTTATGGGCTGGGCAGACCTCCTGCTGTTGATGAAAATCAAATATAACTCTTCTCCGGCACTAAAGCTGGCTGAAAAAATCGCTTCCTTTATCAAGAAAACCGCTGAGCATGAATCACAAAAACTGGCCGAGGAAAGAGGCAGCTTTCCTAACATAGATAAATCCATCTACAAAGGCCAGAAGATGCGCAATGCCACTCTGTTTACCATCGCTCCCACGGGCACCATATCCAGGCTCGCAGGATGTTCATCGAGCATAGAACCCGTTTTCGCCTTTGAGTTTACATCTAAAATAATCGATGGAGAGCTGAAAGACATCCATCCCCTCTACCTTGAATGGAAAAGAAAACACAGAGGAAAAAAGCTTCCCGACTATTTTGTCACTGCCCATGAGATTCCTCCTGAATGGCATGTGAGGATGCAGGCTGCCTTCCAGAAATACGTGGACAATTCTGTCTCAAAAACGATAAATTTTCCCAACCGGGCTACGGTCGATGAAATCGAAAAAGCCTATCTTCTCGCTTATGAGCTGAAGACAAAAGGAATTACCGTCTACAGGGATGGTTCCAGAGCAGAGCAGGTTCTCTACAGGTCACTTCCCTCCGAGAAAATACTCCCCAGAGAAAGGCCTGATTCGCTTGCCTCGGTCACAGACAAGATAAAAACCGGATTTGGTAACCTCTACGTCACTATCTCCTACTACAACAACAGGCCGTTTGAAGTCTTCACCAGCATTGGCAAGAGCGGTTACTCAACCATGGCTGATGCTGAGGCAATCGGAAGGCTCATCTCCCTCGCTCTGCGAAGCGGAGTGGAGCCAAAGGAGGTCATCAGGCAGCTCAAGGGAATAGGTGGCTCCGAGCCCATCTTCACCGAAGGAGGACTGGTGCAGTCCATCCCGGATGCGATTGCCAAGATTCTGGAAAGGCACCTGGGCAAGGTAAAGGAAAAAGCAATGGATTTTTTTACCCTCCGCTGCAGAGTCTGCGGTGCCACCCTTCCTGATGAGAAATGTCCCACCTGCCCCAACTGCGGCTACAACAGGTGCGCCTGATGGATTCGGGAAATAAGAGGAAAGAGGAAACAGGTATTGCGTCCCTGTTTTTTAGGCGCTCTTCTAATTAAAAACTTTTCCAGGCGGCCTTTAATTCCTGCACTTTTTTCTGGGCCCAGAAACGAAGTTTATCTCCGTGGTAATAGAGTATGGGAATGGTGATAAGGATAAAGAATGCCGAGCTTATCAACCCTCCAACAGCCGAGAGAGAAAGTGAGCGCCAGATGGCCTTCCTGCCTTCTTCAAGCTGGATGAGAATCATGGGAAACATTCCGAGGACAGTTGTGGTTGTGGTCATGAAAATGGGTCTTACCCTCTCCCGTGCTCCTTTGAGAACTGCTTCCTCGAGTGATAGGCCCTGTTTTCTTTTCAAATTTATATGGTCAACGAGGAGGATTGAATTATTGACCACAATCCCTCCGAGAAGGATGACCCCTATATAAGCTGAGGAGTCAAAGTTAAAATCTGCGATAACAAAAGCTATAAAGACACCGATCAGGGCTAGGGGAACAGCAAGAATGATGAAAAAAGGATGGATGAAAGATTCATAAAGAGAGGCAAGAATCATGAAGATGATGATGAGTGAAAGGATAATGGCAAACTTAATCTGACCTTTTTCTTCCTCAGTCATACGCCATGTGTAATCAAGCGAGGCTGAAAATCCAGGAGGCAGTCTGAGGTTGTTAAAGACTGCTTTCCTGTACCTCTCTGAAGCTTTTGAAGGACCTCTGAACTCCCACTGCACTGTCTGCTGGAACTGCTGGTTTTCTCTGTCAATAGAACCGGCAATCGGCCTCTCCTCAAGAGTAGCAACTTCTCCCAGTCTAAAAAGTTCTCCTGCTTGTGTTTGAATGAATAGCTCCATAAGGCGGTCAAGGTCTGTCTCGTCTGCATCTGAAAATTTGACCGATATGTTGAGTTCTTTTCCTCCAATCCTGGTCCACATTGAGGAGAGCCTTCCCGGAATTGAAGTTTGTATGTGGTAGCGAAGCCGGTTGGGATCAATGTTATACTCCCGTATTTTTTCTTTATCCAGCCGTAGGATATATTCAAATGAGTCAAGCCGATACCAGCCGTATTTACTCGAAGTTATACGCACATCCTTTATCCTCGGGTTTCTCTTGAGGGTTTGTTCTAGATTAGAGGTAATCTCTTTTAGCTTTTTCAGGTTATATCCGAAGAATCTTATCCTTGAGTCGAAGAAAGTTCCTGTGCCGATGCTGGAATAATATCCCTGGGGGTCAAATCCACTTATACTCACACCTATCCGGGCAAAATTCGTTGCCAGTTGTATGAGCTCCTCTTTCAGTTGATAAGGGAGATAGGAATTTTCGATTTCTGGAGGAAAGGTTATGGTGAGAGAAGCTCTCTCAGGCCCCACATTGGTTGTTATCTCCTTTTCATAGTTTTTTTCCAAAACCTTTTCCTCGAATTTTCTGATAACCTCATCAGTCCTCTCAATCTCTGTTCCAGGAGGCATGGTAATATATACTCTGAGCCTCTGTTTGTAGTACCATCTGAAGAAATCACCAAAGGAAACTTCTGACTTAAACCATCTGTAACTTCCGTAAAAAATAAGTATGAGGACAAGGATTACCTCTACGGGATGTTTGTTAAGGAAGCGGAGAGTTCTTTCATAATAATTACGGATTATTTCCTTCTTCTCTTTCTTCCTTTTCCTCATCAACCGGGGACTGAAAGCAGGGATAAGGGAAAAAGAAACAAGAAGGGAGGCTGCCAGGGCAGATGAGATAACTATGGCTAGAGGAAGGTAGTAGATTTTAAGACGTCCTCGAAAATAGGCAAACACAAAGAAAACACTCATTGTTGTTAGTGTCGAAGCTAGGACAGGCAGAAAAACTTCTCTGGACCCCTGAAGGGCTGATTGAAACGGAGATAACCCCTTCTCTCTCAAGCGAAGCACATTCTCAAAGACAACAATTGAGTTATCGACAAATAGTCCAAATCCTAAGGCTAAACCTCCCAGGGTTAACATGTTTATAGAAATTTTGAGGAAGTAGATGAGATTGAAGGTAATAAGGACTGAAAAGATGATTGAAGAAAGGATGAGGAAAGACGGTCTGAAGCTTCTCAACACAAGAAAGACGAGGATGAAAATGACTGATAGGATAATCCCCACAAGAAGATAGAGTTCGTTCATTCTCTTTTGAATTTCTTCGCTCTCATCATCAATAACATTGAAGACCAGGTCAGAAGGGAGTTCTCTTTTTGCTGCTTTTAATTTCTCTTTTACTCTTTTCGCCACCTGAAGTGTGCTTGTTCCCTTTTCCTTGATAACAGTAAGCGTGACTGTTGGTTTTCCGTTTATTCTGTTTATGCTGCGAATATCTCCGTAGGTGTAAGTAATATCTGCCACATTTTTCAGCTTTACCGGATTATTTCCTAGATGTGATACTACTATTTCCTCTAAATCGCCCACCCCTTCAAGCACATTGTAAACCTTAAAAATATACTCTTTTTCCCCTTTTTTGAGTTTGCCTGCCTGAAATGTCCGTATTCTCTCTCTGAGAGCCAGGTTTACCTCGTAGGGTTGGATGTTGAGCGCTTTCATCTTCTTTTTATCAAGAGTAATCTTTATCTCCGGGTCAGCCCCACCTCCCACCTGGACTCCTGCCACCCCTTTTACTGAACCTATGGCATATTCCAGTTTATCCTTGACCAGCTCTCTAAGTTTGTTAAGGGGATAATTTCCGGAGATGGTGTAATTGAGGAACGAGCCGCTCTGGAAATCTTCAGGAATATAGAGCTGAATTGTTGGTTTAACTCTTTCAGGAAGCTTGGTTCTGACCCGGGCAATTTCTTCTCTCAAAGCAAGCTCTGCAAACTCCATGTTTGTTTTTTCATCAAAGTCAAGTTGAATGATTGAGGAGCCTATTCTGGATTGGGAAGAAATCTTTTTGACTCCTTTAATCGTAGAAGCAATCTCTTCAAGAGGAGCGGTTATCTGATTCTGAATCACTTCAGGAGGAGCTCCATGCCAGCTCGTCCTTATGTATATTCGGGGATAATCTTCTTTTGGAGCCATCTCAATCGGAGTGTGGAGGAAAGAGTAGACACCGAGGATGGATATGGCGATGAAAAACATGGCTGTGGCTATGGGGCGTTCAATAAAAAATCTCATTGTCCGCTGCTTTTTCTTTTCTCAAAGAGCTCGTAGACAAGAGGAATCAGTATGAGAGTCAGGAAAGTGGCCAGGAGGAGTCCTCCGATGACAGATATAGCGAGCGGTTTCTGGAGCTCAGCTCCTTTTCCCAGGCCTAGAGACATAGGAAAGAGACCGAAAACAGTTGTAACAGTGGTCATCAGTATGGGCCTGAGTCTGACACGGCTCGCTTCCATGATTGCCTCCCTGAGGCCGAATCCCCTTCTTCTCAATTGATTTGTGTAGTCGATTTTAACTATGGCATCATTGACAACAATCCCAGCTAAAACGACCATGCCTATAATCGAGATAACATTTAAAGTCTGTCCGGTTAAATACAGTGCCCAGAAAGCTCCTGTAAGCCCCATGGGGAGAGTAAAGAGTATGAGAAAAGGATGAACCAGCGACTCAAACTGAGCTGCCATAATCATGTAGACGAGAAGCGCGGCTAAGCTGAAGGCAATTATCAGACTTCTGAAAGACCTGGCCATTTCTTCCTGTTCTCCGCTGAAGAGCACCCGGTAGTGAGAGGGAAGAGTGAGTTCTTTTATCTTTTCTTTAACCTTTGGAGCCACCTGGCTGATTTTCTTCCCGCGGAGGTTAGCAGTCACCAGAACTTCCCGCTGCTGGTTTTCTCTCCTTATTTCTTTTGGCCCTTTTACCAGCTCATATGTGACCAGCTCTCTGAGAGGAATGAGAGTATTCCCGTGGGGAATCTGCTCATTGAGGAGGTTTTCAATGTTTTCCCTCACTCCCTGCTCAAGGCGGACAAGAATGTCATACTTTTTTTCCGATTCCTTAAATTGAGTCGCAACTTTTCCCCTTACAGAATTAACGAGAAAATCACCGATAAACCCCGGAGATAGGTTTGCATACTTTTCTAATGCTTCTGGTTTGATTTTTATTAAAAACTCAGGCTTGCCCTCTCCAATATTCGTGTTCAAATCAGCAATTCCGTCTATTCCTCTTAATTCTTCCACAAGAGTTTCAGCAATCTCTTTTAATTTGTTTAAGTTATCACCCTTTACTTTGAGGCCGAGTTCGGCAGTCTGAAAAGCAAGAAATTGGGCAAGTGTTGACTGTTCTTTAACAATTGAATAGTAGAGTTCAGGAAAGTTTTTTAGCTTTTCTCTTAAATTTTCAATTACTTTCTCTATATCTGATGGCTGTTTTACTTTTACATAAATTCGGGATGAATTTAGGGATACTTCAGGGTTAAGGCTTTCCATTCCGCTCACAAGGCCGGTTTGAGAAAAAAACATTTCTGCTCCCTCTTCCTCAAGCCATCTTTCGATTGAAGAGACTATTTCTTCAGTCTGCTCGAGAGAGTAATCTATGGGCGTTCTACAGTAAATCTCAAAGAAAGAAGTTTTCGGTTTAGGCATTAACTCTTTCTTAATCTGGGTTGAGAGAAAAAAAGTAAGAGCCAGAAAAAGCAGGGCGAAGAAAAGCACCTTCCCTTTATTCTCCAGACACCAGAGAAGAAATGCATGATATTTTGAAGCAAATTTCTGGTAAACTGCATTGAACTTTTCAAAGACGATTTTGGTTATGGGTCTGAAGGGAAGACTCAAATACTTTATTAGAAGAAGAATGAGCTGGAGCGAAAGACTTAAGATGAAATTAAAAGCCATAGAAAAAACTTTAAGTCCAGAATAAAGGAGCCATTTCAATCCCCGGTGCGGATGCAATATATATTCCAGGGCTCGTCTCCTTTCTTTTTCCTCTGGCTCTTTCCCGTACTTTTCTACTTCTCTTCTTTCTTCTATCTCAAACTTTCTTGAGGAAAACATGGGGAGCAGAGTTAAGGAGACAAGAAGTGATGAGACGAGAGCAAAGGTTACTGTAAAAGCCTGGTCTTTAAAGAGCTGGCCAGCAACACCGTGGACATACATCACAGGAAGAAAGACAGCGATTGTAGTAAATGTCGATGCTGTAACCGCCATACCCACTTCTTTTGTGCCGATGTAGGCTGCCTCCTGTAGGCGCCTTCCCTCGCTTTTATGCCTGAAGATACTCTCCGAGACTACGATGGAGTTATCAACCAGCATTCCAACACCCAGGGCCAGACCTCCTAAAGACATGATGTTTAAGGTAATATCGCGGAAATAGAGGAGATTAAAGGTTGCAATTATCGAAACAGGTATGACAACTCCTATTATCACAGGAGTCTTAACATCCTGCAGAAACACAAAGAGGACAAGAAAAGCCAGGATTCCACCGTAGATGATTGCCCTGACAACAGAAGATACTGCATTCTCGATAAAACGTGCCTGTTCAGAGACCACAAGAATATTTACCTGGGGGTTTTCATCTCTAATTTCCTCCAAGACCTTATGTGCCAGCCGGGAAACCCTGACTGTATTCGCTCCTGATTCCTTACGAACAAGAATACCAATACTTTCCTTTCCGTTTAATTTTGTGAATCCTTCCCTTTCTTTAATGGTGTCTTTAATCGTGGCCACATCCTTGAGCAGCACAATTCCACCGCTCTCAGTTGTTTTAAGGCTTATCTCACCTATCTCGTCTACAATTTCAAACTCTCCAACGACCCGGAGTGCATATCTGAATCTTCCCTTCCTTATGTTCCCTCCCTGTAAGTTCCGGTTAAATGCATCTATCCTGCTTGCCACCTGGTTTATTGTCAATCCGTAGAGGGAGAGGAGCTGGGGATTTATTTCTACTTGAATTTCTCTCTCAACTCCTCCGGCAATCTCGGCTGAGCCGATTCCTTCAATCTGTTCTAATCGCGGCTTGATCAGCTCTTCGGAAAACTCTTTAAGCTCCAGAAGGCCCATATCGCCAGAAACAGCTAAAATGAGAATCGGCCTGCTCTGTGGGTCCAGGGATATTATAGTAGGGCGGTAGGCATCTTCAGGTATCATCTCCCGGGCATTGTCAAGCTTCTCGCGTGTGTGGAGCATGGCAAAATCCATATTGGTTCCCCACGCAAATTCAAGAGTGAGGTAGGAAAGTCCTTCTTTTGAAATCGATTCTACACGGCGCAGGCCAGGGACAGTGCTCACGGCTGCTTCAAGAGGAATGGTGACCAGAGATTCTATCTCTTCAGGAGCAACTCCTGGATACTGAGTTACAACAGAAAGACGAGGATAGCTGATATCAGGTAAAAGGTCGACACTCAGCTCACGTAGAGAAACAAAGCCCAGGAGAATGACAGCCAGGAAAAACATGAGAGTAGTTACCGGCCTCTTGATGGCCACCCGGGTTAATTTCATTGTTTATTGCTTCTAAAATGCATGTCATTGCGAGCGGAGCGAAGCAATCTCATCACATCCGCCAATGTATGGGATTGCTTTGCCCTTTCAGGGCTCGCAATGACATTGGACACTTTATTTTCATTTGTCGTGGGTGGCGCACTCACCATGAGCAATTACTTATAAATTTAACATGAGATAAAAGACTGCTGCAAACGATAAAAATGAGATTGCCGCTCTCCCTCTGGCCTATTTTACTACCCTCACCCGGGAATCATGAGCTAGAGTGAAATGTCCCTCGATTATGACTGGCTCTCCTTCTTTAACTCCTTCCAATACTTCAGCATAATCTTCGTTTTCAAGCCCAACCTCAATATACCTCCATTTAGCTAATCCTCCCTCCACAACAAAAACCAGTTTTCTTCCCCCGCTCACGAGTACTGCCTCCTGGGGAACGAGCAGCCTGTTTTTATATATCTCAGCTGCTATCTCGACTTCAGCGTGCATCCCGGGTTTTATCTCTTCCTGCGGGTTTGCGACATCAACGGTAACCCTGCAGGTTTTATTTTCAGGATTCACGATCGGGCTCACAGCTTTAACCCTTCCCATAAAAACTTTGTCCGGATAAGCACTAAACCTCAAATCAGCAGCCCGGCCGACCTTTATCCTCCCTATCTCGCTTTCAAGCACCTGTGCTTCTACTTTAATGCGGCTGATGTTGACCAGGGTAAAGAGTTCCCTCCCTATGGTAACATGTTCGAAAGGTGAGACCTGGATGTCAGTTATGATACCTGAGAAAGGGGCTCTGATTCTGGTTTTTTCCAGCTGCATCTGAGCCTTCTTCACCTCTATTTCCCTCTGGGTGAGGTCGGATTCCATTATTTCATCCTTTTTTTCACCTGCCTCAATCATTGCCAGCTCGTACTGCCTCCTTGCTTTCTCAAATTCATTCCGTGATATCAATCCCTTTTCATACAACTGCTGCATCCTTTCATAATCTCTTTTTAATTTCTCAATTCTTTCCCTCTCAGAAACACTCAATTTTTTATCAGACTCACCAAACTTTTTTTCTATTAACAATCTAGACAGCTCTTTTAGTCGAAGAGCTTCTGCCCTTTCCAGCTCAAGTCTGTACTCTTTATCATCAAGCTCCACTAAAAGGTCTCCTTTTTTAACGTGTTTGCCTTCTTCCACATGCAGTTTTATTATCACGCCCGGCACTTCAGCTTTCATGATTATCATCCTCTCGGTGACAGCTTCACCGGGCGACTTCAACTTGATAACGAGGTCGCCTCTTCGAGCCTGTGTAACTTTTACGGGTAGAGGTGTCTCCTCATTCGTTTGAGCTTGTTTGGCATCATTCTCACGGGGATCAATAGATGGGTTTTCAGGTTTTTTATTGAAGAATATAAAATAGACTGCCAGACCGCTCATTACCAGGACTAAGACAATGGATAGAATCTTTTTTGGGAACACCATTTCCACCCCTCTCGCTTACTTTCACTCCATGTTTGTCATCCTCTTTTTATGTTAGAAACTGCCTTGAAAAAAGTCAATCAGGAGAAGTTTTATCGAAAGCTCATATTCCTTATCTCCTCATTATTTCTGGACGCAGTAACTGTGTTAATTTTCTCTTGTTTTATGACATAAGTTATATAATCGCAGGTTCACGCTGGTGTACAATCTTGTTCGCTATTTTATCTTGTTCCAGTTTTTAATCTTATATCTTTTCACTTTAGCAATTCCTGGCTCCTGCTCGTATCTCACTGTATATTCCCTTCTGAATCTGCTTCAACTCTCACAACTTTGAAAAATATATAATTTTCATCGTCCTCTCTTCCTATACTCAAATCCTCATCAAGCTCAAAAGTAATATCACCATACAAAGGTTCTCTTGGGTTTTTTATGACCTTTATCCCGTTTTCAGTTTCTATCTTTCCTTTCCATTCTTGTAATTGTTCTTGTTCTGCACTTATAAGGGGGAATAAAAAGAGAATGACGACAGTCCAAAATACCACAGAAGATTTCATTTATCAGAAATCATTCCCAGATTACTCGATATCTTTTTACAAATCCTTCGAAAGGAATACCTTCTTCATCCAGAGTGTATAAATGGTCTTTATGGATGCGGAATATCATTTCTCTTTTTGGCAAGGAGAATTTCGTGATATATCTCCCTTCAGGGTCGAAAACATCCCAGAACACTCTATTATCCTTGTCCTTCTCGTATGTCTTAACGTATATTTTGCCCTCGTCATCACAGGTGATTCTACGAAAGGGAGGGAAATATTCAGGAGCAACTCTTCCCGCCTTCTCCTCTTCTGGTATCTTTACCGGGTTATATTCTTTCACAATCTTTTTTATTATTTTTCCCTCGGCGTTAGCGACATAAAGCTCATATTTAGAATTTTCAGAATAAATTCCCCAAATAATACTGTCATCTTTTCTCACTAGATGTGTAAACCGTGGAATTATTAAAGGCCTCTCGCCAAATCCAATAGAAAACTCAAAGGATGAAATAGTGATATAAGGATTGAAATTAGGATCAAATTTTACCAAATGTTGAATATACCTTCTTTCTTGAGCCATCCAAACTACTCTTTTTGGTATTCTTTTAAGATAAAAGATTATTGGCATAATATTTCCTTTAGAATCTACTTGAGGATCACCTATATTTACATCCCTGTATTTTGCAGCACTGACTTCTTCAAGGCAGTGTCCTTCAAAAGTGTAATATGAGAGTCGCCGATTCGACCCGTCATAGAGCATAATTCCTTTTCCCTCGATAGTTCGGATATAAAACGGATCTATTAACTTGCATGGTCCTCTTCCCTTTTTTCCAAAGGCTCTTACAAATCTTCCATCTTTATTAAAAACTTTTACTTTTGCTTCTTCCCTGTCTACTACGTAAATGTTTCCATCTCTATCGACATCTGCCCTTCCCATCTTGGACGGGAAAAAGCTTCCTTTTTTCTGTTCATAGCCAAGGAATAACTCCTCCTCTATGATTATTTTTAAAAGTGTCTCATGAGGAGGTTCTGGATTTTTAGGATTATAAACAACAGGAATATTTAGAGCGATTTCAGTCTTTTTTTCTTGAATTTGTTTGGTAGAGCATGAAAATATGAAAAAGAAGATTGAAATAGCTATAAATACTTTAAATTTAATTAGATTCTTTTGGGTTCTCATTTCATACGTTTCCTTATTTTTTAAAGGGCTTATTATGCATCTTCATTCCAAGATTTTCGATTTCACTATTTTTAATGTTCAGGTAAGATATGCGCTTTATTAAAGAACTTAGCTCTCTATCAGAAGGATGAAGATAAGTAGGTTGTAAATCTTCATCCTCATATAAAAATCTTACGGCCTGATTATATATTGCTCTGTTATTTATGCTGTTACTTTTGAATTTTATCTTAAAGTCTCTCCCAATAATTATTGTATCATTAGCTCTTGAATTAAATTTAAAGACAATAGAACCGTCATCTTCAATAATAGGAATAGACAGGGGAATAAATTCATCGATTAATTCTGAATCCGCTCTACCTTTAGAATATACAAAGAACAATTTCATCCCTTCGTTTTTAAATTTTTTATATAAATGTTCAAGGTAATGGAGATAAGGATGATCGAGATAATGAAAAGTCGTGAATCGGATTAATACAACATCGCCTTTTAAGTCAGAAAGTCTGATTTTTTGCCCTTGAATACTAACCATTTTGATATCAGGGCATGGTGTATTAAAAAAGTCAGGCTTTACTATTTGACTTGGTCGGAAATAATTGAGATTCTTCTTCCTTTTTAAATAATCGATATTCAAGATAATTAAAATAGCATTGCCAATAACTAGGGCAATAAATATTGGAAAAAGTAATTTTTTTTGTTTCACCAACCGATCCCCGATCTGCTTTTGTGCTCTTTTTAAATGATATTTAAAATGCTATAAAATGAGAATCAACCTTCCTTTTTTCTAATCATAATATAGAAACCTCCCCCCCAAATTTGTCAAGTAAAAATTTTCTATTTATAGTATGGTCTTTTCCTCGTTTTATCTGTGTTTTATCTGTTCCTCTAAACCATCAAAAGTCTCTGTGAAGTCCTCTTCCAATGATTTGTCAAACTCCAATAGCCACTTTCTAATGTATTTTCTATTATAATCTGGATTCTTCAACGGGATGGTTATTACGTCCTCGATATCTCTTGCCCTTCTCGCGATAATTTTGTGAATCACAACGTCCTCAAGAGAGGCAAATTTGACCGCTACTTCTCCCAATTTAATTTCAATCGCTCTTTCAATGGCCTTGGTTAACCTGGGTTCTCCGTGTACTAATACAGCTTGCCCCCCAATAATCATATACGGAATATTTCGTTTGAGTAATTGAGAAGCTATCTTTTTAAGTAGATTTTCGAACACTATTGACGACCCTAGCTATTTTGATATCTTTATCCAATCCTTCTAGCGGGTGCTTCAGGGGAAAGATCCGAAGAGTGATCGCTTCTTTAAACATTGCATCCAGGAGGCGAAATTTTTGCTTTATGTCGGTTTTACCCTTTTTTACTAATTCTTCTTCAAATTTCTGGACTTTCTTTGGATTTTTTATCATTTTTTATCTGTAAAATTATTATATCACACAATATCTTCCTTATTCTCGTTGTTTATAAAACAATCAACTCGATCTCTTCGATTATACACTCTTAACAGTGAGTAAAAAGAGCAAAGGGGTATGAGATGTCCGAAAAATTTAGTGCATCGTGTTTTTTACTTCAGCTTATTTTCCAGACTCGCTTTTTTGAAGGGATAAAAGTGAAATTGAATCGTTCGATGAAAAAAATTTAGTTATACATGATGTAAAGAAATAGCCTCCCGATCGCTGGAGGGTGATAAAAAAATTCCATTGAGGTGGAAGAAAAGAGTTGTTATTATTAAACTAACAGATATGAATAAGGAAAAGGTAGTTGAACTCATCAAACAAACAGAGTCCCCGTTGAAAAGGCAGCTCTTGACCGTTGCTCTTGTATCACATCTTCTTCACAAAAAGGGGAAAGAGGCGCCTATTATTATTGGCGGTCTTGCCCTCTCTTATTACACAAGAGAAGTTTATTTCACGGCAGATATAGACTTAGCTTACTCTGATAGGAAAGCTCTTGATAAAGTTCTGAGAGAAATAGATTTTGAGAAAAAGGGAAGATATTGGGTGAATGAGGATTTGAAAATTGCCATCGAGGCCCCTGTGGGTGTCTTAGCTGAAGAAGATTCGCCACTAGAAATCGTGGAGCTAGCTCCTGAACTCCAGTGCCGAATTATCGGGATCGAAGACTTGATCATCGACCGTTTGAACGCCTGCAAACATTGGAAATCGGAAATCGATTGTGAAATGACAGAGTTGTTGATCACGAGATACCATAAGGAACTCGATTGGGATTATCTTGAGAAAAAGGCGGGGAAGCCGGAAAATGATCTCAGCCAAGAATTGGATAAACTGAAAAGAAAATTGGAAGCATGAGAGAAAGAAAACGTGAATACCAGGAACAATCACCAGTGGAATTCCTACTTCTCAGGGAAAAACTGGGCCTTAGAAGATACAGGAAGCAGATAAAAAGGGATGAGGAAGAAAGAAGGATTTTGCTTGATTTGGCGCTGAAAAAAATCCAGGAAAGAGAAGAAGAAGACTTTGTGCTGATCGAAAAGAAGAGAAGAAAGCTTAGAATCTAACAGCAAAAATTAGCTTTTTGCCCCAAAAAACCGTATTCAAGAGAAATGAGATGATTGCTTAAACGACGCTTTTTGGGGGTGAAAATGCTTGTCTAAGGACTTTTTTTCGGGGTTAAATGATGTTAATTTCTTTAATTTCAAATAGATGCGCTAGCCAAACTACTTTTACCTTTTACTCTTTTTTTTACTTTTCTTTTACTTTTATTTTTTTTATGTAAGATAAATTCTTTCAGATAATTCTTGAATATACGTTTAGCAGATGGACTAGCGTATCGACTTTCGGGATGAAATTGGGTGGCAACGACATTTCCTGTTCGAATTATTTCTATTCCGTCTTTACTCTTAGCCAATATTTTCCCTCGGCCTAGTTTTTCCTTTCCAGAATAGGGTACGGAATAATAATGATATTGCCTAGTAAAGAATGAATCGCCTTGTTTCCCTACATTTTTAAAAATTGGATCATTTTTTATGATATCAATCTTCACATCCTTATCCCATGATCCCAATTTGACCAGCTTCCCTTCTTCCTGATCCAGTGAATAAGCCAACAGCTGGAGACCGAAACATATGCCAAATGCATATTTGTTCTCCTCTATTGCTATTTTTAATAGAGCTGCAACATTCTTTACTTCTGGAGAATCCGGTAAAAATTTGAAACTGCCCGAAATGAGCAACAAATCAAAATCATTAAATTTTGAGCCTACTATATCTTCGAGATTGTTATATTTCCTCTTAACAATGGAATGGGGAATTTCTTCTTGGGCTAAATAGGTTGCTGTTAGATTACATAATTCAGAGTACAGTGTTGACTCGCAGTCGACTATGAGAATTCTATGTTCTTCTTCTGGAACCCTTAAGGTGACTATTTCATTTGAAAATGGACGCCTATTAATCACAATGGAAGAACTGAGACCCGAGGCAAATAAAGTAATAGAAGTGAAAAGTGCAATTTTTAAAAATCTAATATTTTTCATTTTTTTACATTCTAAATTAAAATGATAACTTCCGGCAAATCAAAAGCCTAAAAATAAATATTGAGGAAGCTTTTATTCTGCTCTCAATCTTCGCCGGGATGGTCGGACTGGAATGAATTCTTAAATTTATCTTAAATGAAACTTCCTATTTTATGGTGATCACTTTTTCATCACGACCGCCTTTTTGCGAGATGGATATTATTTTTACCTTTCCACTTCTTCCTCTAAGCTGAACCAACCACGTTGCCGATTTCCTATCCCCACTCTGATTTTTAGCCGCAAGGGAGCCAATACGAACCCTGGCATTATCTGCCAGAAGCTTTATGTTTTTACCCGGCCTAAGAACAAGAAGTTCAGAATTGGATGGTCGGAAAGGAAGGCGTGTAGTCTGCATTTTCTTGGTCATGGATTGAACTGGACCTAAATTTTGTGCCTCTGCTGTGATCTCGAGGATGGCGACTCGATCAGATAACCTCTTCCCTGGTAATATTCGAAATTTATTTCCATCACTCTTCACACTCACTGTGTTTACTCCCTCTCCTCCCTCCACAAGTCCAACTTTAACATTGGAAATCACAACGAGAGGAGTTAACTCTGCCTGAGCAATATCAGCCATGGTGTTTTTCTCAACAACTTCTTTTAGGAATTTTGGAGGAGGATTTGAGCGAACAAGCTTTTCCCAGCCTCCGATCTCTATCTTACCCAATGTGGGGTGAATAAACTCCTTCCACGGCACAAAGCCTTTTCCTCCCAGCTCGTTATCTATAAAGGTATACCAAGCTTTACTCCTTTCAAGATATTTGCTGTACTCGTCTTTGGAGATTTTTTCATCCTTCTTCTTTTCCTGTTTTGCGGGGTCATATTCGTCAGGAAGCCGCCAGAGCTCTGTTGTGCCGCTGTAGGCACCAAAATGCATATAAGCCCAGTCGATGAAAATACCAAATCCATATGGTCCAGGCCGGGGACCCTTCTCCCGGTAAGGCCGTCGTACTTCATTGCCTGTGGCTTTCTTATATGCATCTGCTATCTTCTTGAACACAGCCTGATCTTCTCTCGGAATCGCTGATACCTTCTCTGCAGCAAGAGGCTGGTAAAGAAAACCACCTGAGGTATGGTAGCTCTGGACAGTAGCGATGTTTGGATGAGCGAGGCAGAAGTCCACAATCGCTCGAGCTTCTGGCTCACTTAGAGGATAAATACCTCCCCTTGCCTGTTTATAAGCAGGCTGCCAGTAAGCCGGGTAGTTGCGGTTAATGTTCACCCCACCTCTTCCGTCTTCGTTTATTTTTCCATCCTTATCATTGTCTATTCCTTCACTCCACCAGACTTTATACATTCCTTTCTCACCCTTCTCTCTGTTGGGACGCACCATTATTCTCGGGTCATCAGGATGGTCAATCATAGTCCCTTCCTCAGGGTCTTTCTTGCGCATCATGGTGATCAGGCCATCTCCGTTTAAGTCCTCAGCTGGATCCTCATCCAGAGCTCCATCGCCGTCATCATCGTACGGGCGCTGGTTGTTGCGCAGACTCCTTATCGGTGTTGTCACAAAGAGGTTGTTGGAGTCAGGGTTAACAGAGGGTGCGATGTAGAAGGTACGTGTGTCAAGAAGTTTCGTGATTCTATCGTCTTTTCCGTAATTATTCACCAGGTAATGTATGGTGTGCAAACAAACCTCAGTGCCTGTAACCTCGTTTCCGTGAGTTCCTCCGTCAATATACATGGCAGGTTTGTGTTCGGGCTTTTTGAGTTCTCTGTTGGTTATTTCAATCACCCAGATATCCTTTCCCAGAAAGCTTTTCCCCATTGAAGAAACCCGAGCCAGGTGAGGGAATTTAGCCTGGACTGCTTTGAGATACTCAGTTACTTCTTTATATGAATGATATTTGTCAAAAGTGATATCCTGAGCTTGAGAAATCCATGCTCCCCCTACACAGAAAAATAAACTTACCACAAGAGCAAATGTTATCTTTACCTTCATCGTTCCCTCCTTTCTTAATCAAGAGTTATCGAAAAACTCCTGCGGGCAGAACCGCCTCGAGTGGAGGTGAAAACAGCTTCCAGGCTGGCATCCTGTTCTACCCTGACAAGCCAGCGGATGCGTTTTGTCTCGTATCCGTCAATCCAGTCAAATTCTACTTTCTTCTCCTTCACAAACTTCTGGGGACGTAGATTCCTGTCAAGCTCTGTGTAGCCTAGAACCTCGAAATTCTTCCCTCTAAGCTCAAGCTTATCCTTGGGCAGGATTTTCAGGATATGAGCCATACGTGATTTAGTAGGAAGCATCCCCTCGTTTGTGACCTCGATACCCACCCAGGTGAGAAGACCTTTTCCTTTTGACTTCTTTGACTCGATGAAGAAGGTCGACTCTTTTCTGCTCACCGCACCGTCAAAAACCTTTGAAACAGAAGCAATGGGTTTTATTTTTACTGAGGATATCTTCATCCTGGGTAGATTGTAGGCGATATAGAGGGACCAGTCATTCATCTTCATGGCCAGCTGTTCAAGGTACTTTCCTGGAGTTGCACGTCTGACAAACTTCTTGAACGTCCCTCCTATCTCGATATCTCCGTAGGTAGGGTGTTTGTAGGGCTTCCAGTCAACCCAGCCTTCACCGTGGAACTCCCTGTCAACCCAGCGCAGCATTTCAACCTGATCTACGACACCGTCCTCGTTGAAATCAGCAGGAATATTCCACAGCTCAACCAAGAATGTAAAGGCACCAAAATGTTCATACCCCCAGGCCGAAAACTGTCCCACTCCTCCTCCTGGCACTGGACGATAGTTTGTGATTTCCACACCGCGGCGGGCAAGGACTAAATAGTTGTTCCAATCCGCCCGTCTCTCACCCGGAATCTGGACTGAACTCAAGGCATCCATTTTCTTATCTACTTCTGTGGCATACTTACTCATCCTGGAGAAAGGGCTGCGCCCTGCCTCTCTTCGTTGATAGGGCCCGGCAGCAATCATGATGAGCTGGCCAAAGTTATGGTGGTGGACAATGGCTGCCACATTTTTATGGGCCATCAGATAGTCTGCCGTGGATTTGGTTTCTGGTTCTGAAAGGGGATAAGGATATCCAGCTGAAATAGACCAGCGAGCAGGAAAGTTTCTCGCCAGGTCCATACCGCCGGGAATGTCCTCGTTTACCAGGCCGTCGCCGTCATTGTCAATCCCTTCGTAACCGAGAAGCTCCCAACCTCCAGGCGGCTCATCCGGATCACACCGCACAAGGAGACGGGAGTCTTCGCCCACTTTCCATCGTCCATTTGGGTTGCGGCGGCGCATGTAAGAAACCTCACCGTCACCATTGATGTCTTCTTCCGGGTCTTCATCAAATTTTCCATCTCCATCATTATCGACTGGCCTGTAATTCCAGCGCGGATGGTGCATAGTGTTCGGGTCTGCAACAAACGAGTGGGCAGCATCGGCATTGACTGCAGGTTTTATGTAGAAGCTCCGTGTATCCATGAGATTGGTGACATAGGCATCATTCCCGTAGCGGGTGAGGAGATACCAGGCAGTATAGAGAGCACATATAGTTCCCTGAACTTCGTTTCCATGAATAGCCCCATCGATGTAAAGACCGGGCTTGCTTTCAGGAGGACCTGTGTTAAAGTTAGTGATTTCGAGCAGCCAGAGGTCTCTTCCCTGTATGCTTTTTCCGGTGGAAACAAGATTGATGAGATTGGGGAATTTCTTTACCATTCTCCGGTATATCTCTGTCAGTTCATCGTGGTCGTAGTAGCGCTTCCAGTTGATGGGAAAAGCTTCCTCTCCATGAGATTTCCCTGGGGAGGATTTTTGATCGGCTTTTAGGCTCAGTAAGGGAAATAACAAAAGGGGCAAAAAAAGATATACCGCTACAAATTTTAGTTTTTTGAATTTATGCACAACGACCTCCTTAAAAGATTTTTTTGGGGATTTCATTTTTAATAATTACCAAGAATATGTCAATTCAAATTTGATTCCTACCCCCAGCCCTGAGATGGTTGTTTTTCTGTCTTTCCATTAAACAACAAAAATGAACACCTCATAGACAGAGATTCCAGAAAACGTAAACCACTATTTACGCTTTTTCGCTTTCCTTTTTTGTTTTCAGTAATAAATTCTCCGCTGCTGGGCCTTGCTGGCCGATATTCTACCCTGAGGCGGCAGCTAGATGTCTTTCTTCTCAGCATTTTTTATCCTTTCCATGCTTATATGGCATAAAATCTGCTTCTAATCATAGTAAAAGGAGGTTTCGATGAAAAAAGCAGTTTCATTAACACTCGCTACGCTTTTTATAATCTCTTCCCTTCTGATCTTCGCTGAATCTTCTTATGCAGATGTAGATAAATGTCAAGACGAGTATGAAAAGTGCAGAACCCAAGCCTTAAATTCTGGCGCAGGAGTGATTAAAATGAGCTTAATGCTAACAAGATGTCTATTCATCTTTATAGGATGTTTGTTTGAGGCTCTTTTCCTCCTTAAATAAAGTTATTTTTCTCTGTCACTAACACAAATTAGAATTTACTTTTTGTCCCAAAAAATCGCATTCTAAGAGGAATGAGATTTGGATTTCCTCCACAAACGTAGGGCAATCAGTATTCATCCCAGCTCTTGACGCCGAGCTGAGCCATATCCATCCTGGATATTGCCTCAATAAACCTCTCGGCGAACTGGAGGTTGGTGATGAGGGGAATGTTGAAATCAACTGCCTTGCGCCGGATGATGTAGTCGTTTGTCAGCTCCTCTTCCTCAACATTCTTGGGGATGTTGATGATTAGATCGAGCTTTCCTTCCTCGATAAAAGTTATAATGTTCGGTTCCTTTTTCTCAAGCGGCCAGTGGAGAACTTCTGAGTGAATACCGTGATGTGTCATGAAATCAGATGTTCCCCTGGTGGCGTAGAGAGTGAAGCCTAGATCCTGGAGTTTCTTGGCATTGGGAAGGAAGAGTGCCTTGCTCTCAAAAGGCCCGGTCGAGAGAAGAATGTTTTTCTCCGGAAATTTAAATCCGACCGAAAGAAGCGCCTTGAGAAATGCCTCCTCGAAGCTGTCTCCCAGGCAGGCCACCTCTCCTGTGGAGGCCATCTCGACACTCAGAACAGGGTCAGCTCCTTTTATCCTTGTGAACGAGAACTGGGGAGCCTTGACTCCCACATAGTCGAGCTCAAAGCAGGATTTATCGATCCGGGGAACATCAACTCCCATGATTATTTTTGTGGCTAGGTCAATAAAATTCATCTTGAATATTTTTGAGACAAAAGGGAATGACCTCGAAGAGCGGAGGTTGCATTCTATCACCTTGACCGCGTTATCCTTGGCGATAAACTGGATATTAAAAGGACCGTTGATGGAGAGAGTCTCTGCAATCTGACGGGCGATTCTCTTCATTCTGCGCGTCGTCTCAAGGTAGGTCCTCTGGGGTGGAAGGACCATGGTCGCATCCCCAGAGTGAACTCCGGCATTCTCCACATGCTCACAGATGGCATACACAAAAAGCTCACCTTTTTTGGCCACAGCATCAATCTCAATCTCCTTGGCGTTCTCTATAAACTTGCTTATGAGCACAGGATACTCAGGACTAACCCGCGAGGCTTTCTTCAGGTAATGCTCAAGCTCCCCGTCGTTCAGAGCTACAGACATGGCTGCTCCGCTGAGAACATAGCTGGGTCTGATGAGCACCGGGTAGCCCACCCTTCGGGCAAAAGACTTTGCCTCAGCGATGCTTGTCAGTTCCTTCCATTGAGGCTGGTCGATACCAAGAGTGTCAAGAAGCGAGGAAAATTTATGCCTGTTTTCTGCTCTGTCAATGCTTGAGGGCGATGTGCCCAGCACTTTTATTCCGTACTCATGGCATTTCATGGCCAGATTATTCGGAATCTGCCCTCCCATGGAGATAATGATGCCCAGCGGCGCCTCCTTTTGGTAAATGTCGGCCACGGTTTCAAAACTCAGCTCATCAAAGTAAAGCCTGCGGCAGATGTCATAATCTGTGCTCACAGTTTCAGGGTTGTAGTTGATCATGATTGTCCTGTAGCCCAGGTGGCGAAGGGTGAGGACAGCGTTTACACAGCACCAATCAAACTCGACCGAAGAGCCAATCCTGTAGGAGCCTGAACCGAGGACGATAACACCCTTTTTCTGGTTAAACTCCACATCGTCCTCAACAGCGTTATAGGTCAGATAGAGGTAGTTTGTCCGGGCCGGATATTCAGCCGCAAGAGTGTCAATCTGTTTTACCCAGGGCCGAATGTTAAGCTTCTTCCTCAGCTCCCTCACCTCAAGCTCCTGTTTGCCGTAGACAATAGCAATCTGTTTATCTGAAAATCCGTACTGTTTTGCCCTTAAGAGCAAGTCTCTGGAAATGGTGTCGAAATCTGTGTTTTTAAGTTCTTCCCAAAGGTCAACGATATTCTTAATCCTGTAAATGAACCAGCTGTCAATGCTGGTCAGAGCTTGTATCCTGTCTACAGAAATTTTTCTCACTGCCTCGGCGATGGCGAAAAGCCTCTGGTCGGTCGGTTCCCTGAGGCTTTTCTCCAGGTCAGGAAAGGAGAGATCATTGCCCACCAGCCCGTACATTCCCACCTGGAGCATCCTGATTGCCTTCTGAAGCGCCTCTTCAAACTTTCTTCCTACGGCCATGACCTCGCCCACGCTCTTCATCTCACTCCCGATTTTCTTGGAAGCACGCCTGAACTTGACCAGGTCCCAGCGCGGAATCTTGACCACAACATAATCCAGCGCCGGCTCAAAACAGGCCATCGTCTTTTCGGTAATCGAATTTTTAAGGTCGATGAGTGAATAGCCGAGGGCCAGCTTGGCGGCGATAAAAGCCAGCGGATACCCGGTGGCCTTGGAAGCAAGAGCGGAGCTGCGTGAAAGCCTGGGGTTGACCTCTATAATCCTGTAGTCATCGCTGACGCGGTCAAGGGCAAACTGGATGTTGCACTCCCCCACTATCCCCAGATGCCTTATAACTTTTATGGAAATGGCGCGCAGCTTGTGGTATTCGGCGTTAGTCAGAGTCTGCGAAGGAGCGACCACGATGCTCTCACCGGTGTGAATTCCCATGGGATCGAAATTCTCCATGTTGCAGACTGTGATACAGTTATCAAAACTGTCCCTCACTACCTCGTACTCCACTTCTTTCCAGCCCTCAAGATACTCTTCGATTAAAATTTGTGGTGTATACCTGAATGCTTTTTTTGCCCTCTCAAAAAGTTCTTCCCGAGTGTAAGAAATGCCTGAGCCGAGTCCACCAAGAGCATAGGCAACCCTGGCCATTACAGGAAATCCTATTCTTTCTGCTGCTTCGACTGCCTGCTGGGGAGAAGTGACAGGAGTGCTTCTCGGCACTTTCAGACCAGCCTCCCTCAGCCTCTCGACAAAATGTGCCCTGTCCTCGCAGTCGATTATGGCCTGGATGGAGGTGCCCAGTACCTTAACTTTATGCTTTTTTAGAACCCCGTTCTGGAAAAGCTCGACACCACAGTTGAGGGCAGTCTGACCTCCGAAACCGAGCAGAATACCTTCCGGCTTTTCCTTATCCATAACTTTCTCTACAAAGTAGGGAGCAACCGGAAGGAAATAAATCTTATCAGCCAGGTAATCAGAAGTCTGAATGGTGGCGATGTTGGGGTTGACGAGAACGACAGACATTCCCTCTTCCTTGAGGGCTTTTATCGCCTGACTTCCCGAATAATCGAATTCTCCTGCCTGGCCGATTTTAAGTGCTCCACTTCCTAAGATAAGGATTTTTTTCAAATGTTCACCTATTTGTTCACCATTTTGAGGAAATCATCAAAAAGGAACTGGGTGTCCACTGGCCCGGGGTAGTGTTCGGGATGAAACTGGACAGAGATGAACGGCTTCGAGGTGTGTCTCAGACCCTCGTTGGTGCCGTCGTTGACATTGACAAACCACTCCTCCCAGTCAGGGGGAAGCGTTCCTGCCTCGACTGCATAGCCATGGTTCTGGGAGGTTATGTAACAGCGCTTGCTCCCCTTCTTGAGGCAGGGCTGATTCTGACTTCGGTGTCCGTATTTTAACTTGTAGGTGTTGGCACCAGCAGCAAGAGCTAGTATCTGGTTCCCGAGGCAGATACCGAAAACTGGTATTTCCTCGCTCAGGCATCTCCTCACCTGCCGGATTGTCTCCCGGCACATCTTGGGATCTCCGGGTCCGTTTGATATGAGGAGAGCGTCAAAGTCATAGTCGAAAAAGTCATAGTTCCAGGGAACACGGATAAGAGAGCATCCTCTCTCAAGAAGGCTCCTGAGGATGTTGTGTTTCACACCACAGTCAACGACGACCACTCTGGGTCTTCCCTGACTGTTGTAGATAACAGGTTCTCTGACAGAAACCTGGCTAACAAGATTTTCAGCGTTGGGGTTATAAAAATCGACATCCTCGTCGAAGATGAGTTTACCGAGCATTGTTCCCTTCTCTCTCAGCTTCTTTGTCAGGGCGCGGGTGTCAATCCCGAAAACACCGGGAACTCCGTTTTCAACCAACCACTCGCCGAGGCTTTTAACTGCGCCCCAGTGGCTGTGGTGGAAAGAATAATCAGCCACAATCAGGGCTGAGGCGTGAATCATGGATGATTCGAAATGCCTTTCGATTCCGTAGTCCATCTCGCGGTCAGGAACGCCGTAATTTCCGATGAGAGGATAGGTAAGAACGAGAAGCTGTCCTCTGTAGCTCGGATCAGTAAGCGACTCATAGTAGCCCACCATTCCGGTGTTGAAGACAACCTCACCGGAGACAGATTTTTCCTTGCCGAAAGAGAACCCCTCATACTGACTGCCGTCTTCCAGAATGAGGGTAGTTTTTTTCATCCCATGGATTTTCTGACTGGCAATTCTTCCCTTTTAACTCGCAAATGCATATTGTCATTGCGAGAGACCGCAGGGAGCGAGGCAATCTCGTTTTCATCGCTCGCGAGTGGCATCCTGGCCATAGATAGTTAGCTCGAAATAACTCCTGCTTCCTTAACTTTCTCTCCAAAGCTTGAAAATCTTATAGCACAGGAAAAGAACAAGGTCAATCAATGAGGTCGGTAAATTTAAGTTGTGAAGCGCAGACCGCCCGAGTCCCTGATTTATTTACTCGGTTCTCTAAATCTTTTGTTGACAATCCAGCGCTCCGCTTTTGCAAGTGCGGTTAAGCAACCTCGAATGGGAAGCAATCCAGGGAAGCTGGAACTATCTGCTTTCTTTTACAGTCTCTTCGTAGACCGTAAACTTTTTCTCTCCCACAATCTGCCCGTCGATAAACACGCGCGTCGAATATGTGCCTGGCTCCCAGGTTCCGGGCTCTTTCCATCCCCAACCGCGCGAAATCCAGGAAGTATACCAAGCAGGCTCGATGATTAAATCATTTTTAACTTCACCCATAAAACTTCCATCCGGATAATAGTATTTCCATACCACATTATGGGCGTGCTCTTTTACTTTATAAAGTTTGTTGACCACATCAAGCTGACATTTTACGAAACGGGTTGAACTTATGGGAAAACGGGAGGTGTAAACTCGTTCCTCCTTTGGCTGACTGGTGAATCCTCCTTCAAAAAAGCGGATGGAAGTAACATGAAACTGGGTGGGAAAGGGCTGGTTGAGAGTATCATCATAAATTGTAAACTGACTCAAAGCAATACTTTTTCCCTCGACAAAGACTTCGACCACATAGGTTCCTGTCTCCCAGTTCCCGGGTTCCCGCCAGCCAAAACCCTGCCAGAGATAGCCATAATCCCAATCAGAGGGCACTGTGTAAACAAATTCTGGTTCGCCCATCATGGTGTCATCAGGCTTCAGGTATTTTGCTTTTATACGGTATGTATAATCTTTAATCTGATAATACGGGTTTTTTATGTAAATCTCATAATTCACATAACGAGTTGCGCCCTGAGGAAAAAAAGAAGCATAAACACGCTCCTCCTGGCGAGGCGAAGCATAACCTCCTTCAAAAAAGCGGATAGAAACAACTTCCAGATCAGATGGTGATGTCTGCCTGTAGGAATCGTCATAGACAGTAAACTGTCTCTTTCCAACCCTTACTCCATCGATGAAAAGCTCGACTGAATAGGTTCCAGGATCCCAGTTACCAGGATCACCATAACCCCAGCCGTGCCAGAGATAGCTTTCATCCCAATCTGAAGGGACAGTATAGCTCATTTCCGGCTCTCCCTCCAGGCTACCATCCTCTCTGTAGTATCTTGCCTTGAGATGATAGGTATGTTCAGAAACTTGATAATAGGGATTTCTGAAATATACTTCATAGTAGACATAGCGGGTAGTGCTTAAGGGGAAATTCGTGGTGTAAGATCGATTTTCTCTGGGCGGTGCTGTGCTTCCTCCTTCGAAGAAGCGGAGGCTGATCAAATCTACTTCAGATGAAAGGCTCTTAGCCCGCGCTTTTGCTTCTGCGAGCAACGAGAGAGCAAGTATCAAACATAGAGAAAAAATTATAATTCGCCTAAAATTCATTGTATCCTCCTCGATACATTAAACTCTTATAACACCGGAATATTTTTCTCGGAAATAAATATTCCTTTTCTGCTGTATGGGGTTGTTAACTGTATAAGGTACGATTTCACCTCATTCTTTCGTTGTGGATGATATCCCAGGAGCCGAGGCGAAGTCAAGAAAAAGAGTTAAACATGAATTTCCCGCCATCTCTCTCACATCCTTTCAATCTCTTTCTATCAGATGATAATTTCCATCTTTCAGACCTAATGATAGCTCTTTCCGGACATCTCTTTCGGGTCTTCACAACAGGAATGAGGAGCTGACTTGAAATTATCCAGTTCATTCTGTTCTGTAAATTTTGTCATCCCTCTCTTCAACTTCTCCCCTATTTTCTGAGACAACCTGAAACCAGCTTTTTTTATCAGTTTTTCGATTGTCTCAAAATTTATTTTCCACAGGTCGTACTCAATTTCTATCTTTCCTCTCAACTCATCCACACTGAAGGAAATTATACCTTCCCTTTTTCCTAAGTCACTTTTGACCCTGCCGACCCGAGATCTGTCTTCCAGACCGAGGACAGCCAGTTTTCTCCTTTTTATTAGAGCTTCTGCCATCTCTAATCACCCCCTTTAATTATGGGTTCTGAGTTTATATAAGGTCTTTCTTTTTTTGTTCGTATTCTTCTTTTCCAATCTCTCCCCGGGCATATCTGTTTTTTAGTATCTCCAGCGAGTTAGGCACACGCTGTTCTCCACCCGGCCCGCTCTGGACGGCCCACTTGACAAGCAAAACTATGACAGCTATGACAGCAATCCAGAAAATCCACATAAAGCTTCCCATGTATCCGAATCCACCTGACATCATCTGAAGCCTCCTTTCTTAAAGACTCATCTTAGATGGTGTTTGTTCACTCAATTAATATAGCATACCCCCCTATGGTATGTCAAGTATCTTTTAAATATTTTTTCTTTTTTTTGGCTGCTGACAAATTCAGACCTTCATTTCTAGAATTTTGTCACCAGCTATAACCTTAAATTTTTCTCTGTTCATTCTTTTCGCACTTCACCTTTAACTCAAAATCAGCCAGCCTCCTCTCTGTTGACCGGCAGAGGTGTGGCTTCTCAGAGTCTGGACATTATACTACTGCGGGGAGGAAAAAGGATTTTCGCCGGGATAAGGGATAGAGGCAGGGTGGTTGACTCCGATATCGTCCACCCCTAAAAGGCGCAAAGCAGCGAATAAGGTTTTTCCGCAGTGCTTGAAGGCAACGGCTGTATGATGCGGGAACTGTTTTTCCAAGAGCACATGACGGTAGAAGCGGCCCATGTTTTTGATGGCAAAAACGCCGATGCTACCGAAAGACCTGGGGTCAACATCGATGACTTCTCCCTGGGCAATGTAGGATCTGAGATGACCCTCTGCTGTGGACTGGAGACGGAATATAGTCACCTCGCCAGGTCGGATTCTACCTTCGAGCGTTCCTCTCGTAATGTCTGGTTTGCGGCCGTTCTCCAGCAAACGATTCATTATCAACTGGTATTTTACCGCTCCATCTACCAGAAAGGGCAAGGGAGTATTGCCACAGTGAAATCCCATGAATAAATCACTCAGCCTGTAATCAGAAAATTTATTTCTAGCTTCCTCGTACATATCCGGAGGAACTGTGTTGTTGATATCGAGGAGTGTGGCCGCAAGTTGGGTGGCGCAAGTACACATGTATTCACTCAAAACTCCGTACATATCCACCTCACAAGCCACTGGAATGCCCTGCGCAGCCAGCCTGGAATTGACATAACAGGGGACAAATCCAAAGTAGCTCTCAAAAGCAGGCCAGCATTTGTTGGCAAAGACACCGAAAGAAGAAGCTCCCAGGTTTTCCCGATAGAAGTCGAGCAAAGCCACCTCATACTGAGCCAGTTTCCGGAGAAGGTCAGGATAGGTGCTGCCTCGACCCAGTTCCCGGGACATACTTCGCTCCACATCATCAATTCTTGGATTTTTCTCTGCTTTTCGGTAAACATGGTACAAATCAAGTTCGCTGTTCTCCATGATTTCCACTCCGAGGTCAAACAGCGGTTTGAGCGGAGCGTTGCAGGTAAAAAAGTCCTGCGGTCGGGGTCCAAAAGAAAAAATCTTCAACCTTTTCAAACCAACCACTACCCGCGCTAGAGGCACAAAATCAGCAATCATTCGGGCAATCTCAGGAGGTAGTCCGAGAGGATACTGAGGCAGGTAAGGCTTAAGGCCGCGGAGCCCGAGATTGTAGCACGTGCTCAACATGCCGCACAGAGCATCGCCCCGTCTATGAATGAGGTCTATGCTTCTTTCTTCGGCGGCTGCTGCGAACATGACCGGTCCCTCAAATCTCTGGGCCAGCATCGAAGCAGGGCCTTCTGGCCCGAAATTACCTAAGTAAATGACCAGAGCATTAACTTCATTTTTGCTTAACTCAGCCAGAGCTTCCCCGACATGTGTTTCTTTTTCCACGATGGTTTTAATTTCCGCTGCAGATAAACCTAATTTACGGCATTCTTCTATCACTTTTTCCCGCCTTCTCCGCGCGAGCTCCAGAGGAAAACAATCTCGACTCACGGCCACCAGACCGAGTTTAATTTCTGGAATGTTATTCTTCATGGTCACAACTCCTTTTCTGGGCCTGATACGTGCCAGGACTGTTTTTTCCGGCTGCGGCGTTTTTCAAACATCACTCACCCATCCTTTGCCTGTCACGAATATCCAGCAGGTCTTTCATGACATTAAAAAGATTCCCACTCCCTTCCTCTGTTCCGAAGCCATGGTGGATATCAACGAGCAAAGCACGAACAGAATTTGTCCCAAAATCAAGGCCTAAACTAAACTTTTTTCTTTGAGACATCCCCTCTCTCCTTCAACTAGACAGCCATTCCCGCTGGCTTCCCGATGAGCCCAAGCATAACAAGGAATGGCCGCAATCCTGTTCTTTTTTCTCCACCATTCCCTCCCGCTTTGTCTCGTAGAGTCCAATAGCCTTCCCCTTCAAGCTAATTCCTGACAGAAGGGCATTGTACAGATTTCATTCCAGGACATCGATGTACTTAGCATCTCCGGTAAACAGAAACATCCTCTGGTTCCAAAAAATGTTTCCTATCGAAGCACATGTTTCACAGTAGGCAGTAGAATTGGGGAGTTCGTAAGGCTGTTCCAGGTATTTTTCCATTTCCATTTCTTCTCCCATCTGAAAAGCGTAGGGAATGGTGATCTTCCTATTCGTTTCCAAGCGCGGAGCCCAGAAACCACAAAAACTCATCTCTTCCCCCTCGATGAGTTTTAGCCATTATTCTAACATTTTTAAATCTAGCTTTGAAATTTAAAAAAGAGAAATCAGGCAAAGCACCAGGTCAATTTATAATGGTGGAGGCTCTCCTTTATTTTAGCTTTTCTGCTTCTTCCTTTATCCTCTGCAGGGACTCCTTCATCTTTGCCCAGCCATACCAGT